>SXRM01000227.1 GCA_005792545.1 Pseudomonadota bacterium
CGCGGCCGACCGCCAGGGCTTGACCATCTGCGACGCCACCAGCGCGGCGTTCGCAATGCAGCTGCCGTGGGACAAGCTCGATGTGGTGACGTGGTCGTGGCAAAAGGTGCTCGGCGGCGAGGCAGCGCACGGGATGCTGGCGCTCGGCCCGCGCGGCGTCGAACGGCGGGAGCGCACCACCCCGCCGTGGCCGCTGCCCAAGACCTTTCGGATGACCAAAGGCGGCAAGATTCAAGAGGGCATCTTTGCCGGCGAAACCATCAACACCCCGTCTATGCTGGCGGTCGAGGACGCCGTCGACGGTCTGCGCTGGGCCGAGCAGATTGGCGGCCTGGACGCCTTGGTGGCGCGCAGCGAGCGCAACCTGGCGACTGTGGTGCAGTGGGTCGATCGCACGATGTGGGCGCAGTTGCTGTGCGACGACCCGGCGACCCGCAGCTGCACGTCGGTGTGCTTGACCATCGCCGAACCGTGGTTCCGTTGGCTCGACGGCGAGCAGCAGGCGGCGGTCGTCAAGAACGTAGTGGCGCTGCTCGACAAAGAGGGCGTGGCCTATGACATCGGCGCGTACCGCGACGCCCCGGCGGGATTTCGCATCTGGTGCGGCGCGACGGTCGAGACTTCGGACATTGAGGCGCTGTTGCCGTGGCTCGATTGGGCGTGGGCCCAGCAGCCGCGGCCGTGATTAGAAGTCAGATTGCTGCGCGAGAGCACGTTCCAGCGTGGGCCTGACGGCGGCCGGAGCATCAGCCAGCAGTCCCTGGACCCAACGTGCGCGCTCGCTGGGGTCGGTTAGCGCCGCCGCAGCCGCTTGCGCGTGCGCGATGCCGCGCTCGGCAAGGCCAAGCGTCAATGCGGCGCGCGCCGCGACGCGATGGGCTCGGGTGTAGTCCGGCTGCAACGCCAGTGCCCGCTCGCAGGCGGCCAGCGCGAATGCCGGGTCGCGGCCAACCACCAAGGCGGCTAGGTTGTGCAAGGCTTTTGGCGTCTCGGCTAGCTGCAGCGCCGCGCGGGCCAGGGTCTCGGCGACCGGGGCGTCGCGACGGGCCCACAGCGCGGCGTGCACGGCCAACTCTGCCGACAGCGCGGCCGCCAGTGTCGGCGCCCGCCGGCAGGCCGCGTCACCGGCCAGGTCTGAACAAACCGCCGTCGCCGCGTCGGCCAGCGCCAGCGCTGCGGCACGCGCGTCAGCCGCCACCACCGGTTGCGCAGCGAGCGCGGACCACGGCAAGCCGGGGAGCAGCGCTGCGCCCACCATCGCGTCTTCGCTGGACAGGCCGACTTGCCACGCCACCGGCCCCGCTGATGGACTGACCCAGGTCGACAAGCGCGCAATTCCGTCTTTGCCGGTAGCCCTGATCCACTGCGGGCGCTGGTGCGCTTGGGCAGCCTGCGCCGTCTGGCGGTCCTGACGCAAAAACACGCCGGGGACGCAGGCCGCGTCGGGCCGCACCCCTTCTGCACCCTGCAGCCAAGCGCACGCCGATCCGGCGTGGTCGCTGGCGGTCACCAGCGTCGCCGCCGGGGCGGCCCTCGAGAGCAGCCGATCGGCGTAGCGAGCACCCGCACGCAGGTCGTCCTGACGGGCGGCAGCCGGACCGGATAGCGCAACGGCGACAAGGACGGACAGCGCGACCGCGGCCCCGGACTCGGCCGACCGCGCGGACAGGACGGCCCGCGCTGCGGTCGTCATCCCGACCGCGGCCAGGACACACAACGCCACCAGCGTGACCAAGCCCGCCTGCTTGTCGCGCAGCCCCATTGGATTGACCAGCACCGAATAGGCGCAGTCGACGACGACAAGGCCAAGTGTCCAGGCCAGCCAGCGCCGCCCGCCGCGCCAACTGGTCGCGACGCCCAGCGCCGCCGGCAACAACAGCACACCGGCGTCGGTCCACAACAATCGCCCCAGAGCCACAACGTCCTGCCCGCCGCCGCCGATCCGCGCGCCGAAAGCCTGGCGAATACTGGCGGCGCTCAAGTGGTCGAGCAAAGCGGGCAGCGTCGCGGGATCACCCCAGTTGAGCAGCGGCTGCCGCTGCGCCGCCAGCGGCAAGTAGACCACTGCCGTTGCCGCCACCCCAACGCCCAACAGCGCCGAACCCGCCCACAACCTCGGCCGGCGCCACAGCGGCGCCACGCTGACCAGCCAGCCGAGGCCGGGCAGCAGGGCTGCTTCGATGTGCAATCCGGCGCCGGCGCCCCATAGCGCCGCCAGCAGCCACGGTTGACGTGCACTGGGGGCACACACCCCGACCGCGACGGTCAGCGCAGCCGCCAGCCATACCGGGGCGTAAACCTCGGTCGCGCGCACATGCAAGGCCAGAGCAGGGACGGCGAGTGGCGCCAGCGCAGCCGCGGCGAGCAGCGCCACACGTCCTGCGAACGCGGGCGGCGACGCTAGGCCGGTGCGCAACCACACCGCGACAGCGAGCGCAGCGGCAGCGGCGCCAAGCAGGTGCACGCGCAGTGCGGCCGACCCGAGCGGCACGCGGCTGGTCGCGTGGCCGCCCAGGCAGAATCCAGCAAAACCAGTCGGATGCGGCACGCCCAGCTGCACGGCGGCGGCGCCGAGCTCGCCCGCGTCGAACCAGGCCACCGAAGGCGCCAGCAGCCACACCGCGACGGCGCAGGTCAGCGCGACTCCGAGTGACAACGCTGCTCTATCAGGCGATTGGGAGGCCAGCGCGGCGGGGGCGTCCCCGGTGTCCGCGGTCACGGCAGACCTACTGCTGCGGGCAGAAAAGCTCGACCTGGTTCTGCGGTTCCAGGGCACCGGCGGCGGTCACGGCGAAGCCGCCCGCCAGCACCACACAGCCGCCAAACGGCCCTTTGCCGCCTACCCGCGCAGCCGCCGCGCCAAAGCGCGGGAACTGCTGGGTAATACGCGCCTTGACCTTACCATCCGCCCCGATGTGGATGGCGTCCGGCGCGACCTTGAGTGCAGGGTCCAGACCGCCGATGACCAGCACCGAGCGATCGGTCAACTGCACGACCGCCGGCAACAGGCGCTTGCCGAGGTCGGTGCCGCCAAAGGTCCCGAGGTCCACCGTCGACCAGGTCACGGTCGCGGGCTTGCTCGCATCCCCTGGGTCGACGCTGACGACGAGCGGCGCCAGGTCGCCACCGCTGCCGACCTCATCGTCTTCCATGAAGATGCGCTTGGCCGTGGCGCCAACCAGCAGCCACGACTTGTCGGAGAGTGCAAAGAAGGTGCCGCCGTGCAGGTCCTTGGGAACGGCGCCGAGGTCATTGGCGGCCGTGAACTTGTTGGCGGCGGCGTCGTAGGTCTCGCTAAGCGCGCTGCCAGAGGTCTTGCGACCGCCTACCAGCAACAGCTTTAGGCATCCGCCGGCGGCATCGCGCTGCGCGCAGGTGACGGCCGCCATCGCGCGACCGGCCACCATGGTGGCGCCGACTTGCTGCGGGCAATCGACGCTGCCCGCATCGACCTTGCACAGCTGGGTCTTGCCGCGACGCTTGTCGAAATTGGGCGCCAGCGGCAATTCCGAGCCGCCGGCCACCAGCAGGCGATCGCCGCCGGGCGTTGCGACGCGCGCAATCATCGGGAACGCCAGCGGCAACCCCAGCGCAAACTGCTGGGCGCTACTGCCGGTCGGGGACTCGGTGACCGTCCAGCGGCCCAACTGGTCAGTGACCGCACAGTTGGTCGAACTGGCGCCCGAGCACTCGCGCGTGTCCAGCTGGGCCGTGAACTTGCCGGCCGCCAGCGCCAGCTTGACCGAAGCGCTGCCGCCCGCGTAGGCGAACGCGCCGCCAGTGACCGTTACCGCCTGCGCCAGTCCGACTGCGGCGCCGGCATTGCCCACCAGGCGACTCTGAAAAATGCCGCCTTTGGGGTCGAAGACCTCGACCTGCTCGGCGGCGGCCTTCCAGTAGCCGTCTTTGTCCTGCACGCCCAAGCCGCCGATGATGGCCACACGGCCGTCGTCCAAGCCGATGGCCGTCGGCAGTCCGCGCCGGGCAGCGCCATTGAGCGGGAACAGGTGATCAACCTTGCAACGGTTGTTGGCCGCACAGGTTGCGTTGGCGTGGATGGCCTTGCAATCCGACTCGGTCGAGCACACCTTTTGGCCGGCTTTGTCTTGCAAACCCGGGTTGACCTGCGCCAGCGCGGTGAACTTGCCGACTTCAATGGTGGGCAGCCAGTACGGCGCGGCGGCGGCAGCGGACTCAGCCAGGCCGGCAACGACCCGAATGTTGCCGCGGTAGGCGCGCACGCTGTGGGCCGTGCAAGCCTTGTCGCCAAAGCCGTCGATGAGGACGGCGTAGTTGTCCGCGGCTTCCAGATCTTTGATGACCGGTTCGTTCGCTGATACGCCGGCGTAGCCCTGACAACCGAAGTCGAAGGTCGGGTTTTGCGACAGCGCCGTGACGGCACCGCGAAAGATGCGAATGCGCAAGGCCTGCACATTCGGCAGCGCCCCGGATAGGGCCAACCGCAGTTGACCGTAGCCGGCGGCGGCCAACGGCAACTCTTCAACAGCACAACTGTACGAGCAAACTGCGACCGCGAGGCTTGCCAGCAAGGCGCGTGGGAGGACACCAGTGTTCATGGCCAACCTCATTTGCCGGTCGCGCCGCCAAAGACGGGGTCGAGGTAGGCATCGGCGTGGTCGAGCGTGACGGCGACTGCACCGACCTTGGGCGCCTGCTCGCCGCGCAGCAGCAGCCAGGTGGTCATGCCGATGGCCGCGACGCCAGCGCCGACCACACCCCAAAACCACGCCTTTTGGTAAACCGGCGGCTCCACGGGCTTGAGCGGCATGCCACCCGAACCGACACTGGGATCCTGAACGACGGCCTGTTGCTCGAGCTGCACCGCCTGCTCGACGATGGCGCCAGGGTTGACGGTGATTTTGGCGGTCCACTCTTTGAAACCGGCGCGCACCACCCGTAGCGTGTGCGGGCCAGCGGCGAGTTGGACCTTAAGGCCCGTCACCGAGGTGCGCCCGACCAGCTTGTCGTCCACGTAGACCAGCGCGACGCCGCCGCCAAACAGCACCACTTGCAGCGTGCCGGTCTGCTCGGCGCTGTCGGTCGGCAGATCGACCGGGCCCAGCAGCACTACCAGACCGCGCTGCACGGCCTGCACGGGCTTGTCGGGCGCTTCGAGCGGCTGCACGGTCGACTGCGCCACGCGGCCTTGCACGACGTCGACGACGCGCATGTTCAGCTGCACCTGGCCAGACGGATTCTTGGCCAGCTCGCTATACACCACCAATTGCGCGGTGTACTTGTTGGCGATCTTGCCCAGGCACTCGACGCCGGGCTCGGTGCACTCGAACTCGAACATCTCTTCGGTCAGGTCGCCGGCCGCGAACACGATTTCCAACTGCCGATAGCGCATGGCTTGGATCTGCAGCTCTTTGGACACGGTCTGCCGCTGCGCGTCGGCAACGCCGGCGCCATCGGTGCGCAGAATTAGCACCTTCTGGCGTGCGGCGGCCTTGCCTTCCTGGGCAACAGCCACGGCCGGCGTTAGCAATCCGGCGACCGGTCCGACGACGACGCCGTACACGCCCAAGCCCAGCAGTAGGCCGAGCGCCCGCTGGCACCCGCGGCGCCATGCGGCCCGCTGGCGATGGTTTCTTTCAGGGCACACAGCGACCTCCAGGGGCACCCAAGGGCGGCGATGCTAACAGTAGCGTCAAGGTGGCGCAATTTCGGTGGGTGCGCGTCGCATGTGCACGATCAGGGTCCGGCAAAGCCTTTGGGCAGGCGCACAACCTGGGCTGCGCATGCGCGGGTGTCGGCCAGGCCGACGGACTGGCAGGCCTGCAAGACCACCAAAGCGCGCGCCCACTTGCGCTTGCGGATCCACCGCTCGGCGCGCCGGGCGAGGTCGTCGACCGTGCGCTGTGCCAACGTGCGCTGCAAGCTATCGAGACGGGCCTGGGCATCGACGGCCAGGGGCGTATCGCTGGCAAATTGTAAAATTCCCTGCAGGGCGCGCGTCGCGGCCGCAACGTCATTGCGCACAAGCGACGCCTCGAATGCCTGGCGCTGGGCGCGCAACTGCGCCATGGCCAAACGATGGCCCAACTGCGCGCACGCTGGCCGCTCGCGATCGACCAACCGGCAGCGGTAATGCGCATCGCGCGCCGCCTGCCACGCCCCGCGCGCAATCGCCGCGTCGCCGAGCGCCATCTGTTGCTGCACGAACCGGTCGTCGATCTGCGCCAGCAACCGCTCGCACGGCGGCGCCGGCACCCGCGCGACCTGCACACAGCCGCGGGCCAACCGCGCTGCGAGCACGAGGTCGCCGTCGTCGACCGCGCGGCGGGCCTGGCGCAGGGCGTCGTCTTGCTGATCGGCGATGGCCCGCAGCAGGCGATCCCGCAGCAGGCGTACCGCCGGCGCATCGGGCGCAGTCCGGTGGATGTCGAGCCAGGCTGCGAAGTCGTCGGGGTCATTGCGCGCTCGCACCAGCGCGACGCCCGTGGTCGCGTCGAGGTACACATCGACCGGATCGCAACCTGCGCAGTGCAGCGAAGCCAGCGGCGCGCCATAGGGGAATTGACCGGCCGGCCAGCGCCGTACGTCGAATTGCGCGCGTCCGTTGGCATCTGTCCAAGTTTGCGCGCGATAGCTGGCGCTGTGGGCTTGCACCGTGGCGCCTTGGGGCAAATCGATGCCACACGCCTCCAGCCGCGGCGACGCCGCCTCGACCAAATCCGGTAGCGCCCGCGGCGGCTCCGGTCGATTCCACACGCCCGCCACGGCCAGCCAGTCGGCCAGCGCATTGACCCCTAGCCCCACACCAAAGGCCGCGAGCACCGTGCCCGTCGCGTCAGCGGTCGCGCCGCCGTGGTTGGTCGTCACGGTCAGTAGCCCGAGCAAACCGGCAACAGCCTCCGCCGCCATCGCCGCACGCACGAGCGGCGGGTAGCGGACCGTCGTCACCGCCGTCCGGGTCCGCCGCAATGTGATTTCGCGCAGGCAAGTGTGCTGGTCGGCCAACTGAACCTGCACCAGCGGACCGCGCTGCTCCACCGACAACTGCCGGCGCAGAGGACCTTCATTCAGGCGGACCAGACGGTTGGTCGCCTGCTCCACAGACCGCAACTCGTGGATCTCGGCCCGCCCGCCGACTAGCGCCAGACAACCGGGCGCCATGATCGCCAGGATGCACGCCAACAGCAGACTGGACACTGCGCGCACCGTCATGGGCACATCAAGGCGCCGTCTGACTCCAGACGGCCGGCTTGTGATCGTACAATTCGCGACCTACCAGCAGAAACCACAGCGTCGGCGCCGCAGCTGGCGACAACGGAAAGTCGGTGTGCCAGTCCGGCGCGTACACCAGCGGCACGCCCCCGGCACAGGCCAACTGCACCGTCGGCGCAAAGGCCTCGAGCGCCGCCTCGCGATCGCCCAGCCGCCACCACGCCAGCGCCACCGCCAGCGACCCTTCGACGAACCAGGTGTCGGGTGGATCCGGCACGTACGGCCGCAAGCCTGGCCAGCCCTGGGACACGGTGGCGTGCTCGCGCTGCACCCACGTCAGCGCCGACTGTGCACGACCCGGCCGATCGCGCGCTGCGTCGTAGAGCGCCGCCCAGCTGCCGGCCGCGTCCAGCGCGCTGTGGTCATCTTGCTTGTCGCCGTCTTTGCCTTGGGCATAGCGCTCTTCGTCGGGGCGCCACAGGTGGGTGTCCATTGCGGCGGCCAACCGCGCGCGGGCTTTTGGCAACTCGAGCCGCGTCGACAGCTCTGGGTCGGCAGCGGTGGCGGCGACGTAGGCGAACCAGGCGTCGATCTGGTGCTCGGTGGCGGCAAAGCGTGCGTCGTAATCGGGATCGAACAGCTTGCCGTCGATCCAGCGCCCGCGGCCGGCGCGCACCAGGCCTTGGGCGTTGGTCTGGCCGATGAGCCACAGCAGGCCCCGCTCCAGGGTGTTCGCAAACTGCCGGTCGCCGCTCAGGTGCTGGTAGCGGGCCAGCGCATACACGGCCCAGGCAACCGTGCCGGCGCGCACGTAGCCGGCGTTGTAGAAGCCGTCGCCGAAAACCGCGAACGAAAAACCCCACGCGCCGTCCGGCAGCTGCAAAGCACTGAGCGTCTCGGCCAGCGCCCGCGCCAGCAGCACGTCGCCGCGCTCACTGGCCCACAGCAGCGCTAGGGCGTCGTCGTAGACAAAGCTGCGGTTGCCAAGCTCGCCAAATCCGGCGTCGGCCCCGGCAAAGCGCTCGGGATAGGGATACGAGAGCACAGCCTGCGCGCCCGGCGGCAGGCGCCCGGCGACAACCGGCACCGCGGCCTGGCGGTGCTGATCGTACATCGGCCCAGTGCGGACGTAGGGCCGAAAGACCAGGCTCTGTGCAGCCTTGTCCAGCCAGTGGCGTGCGTCGGGATGCAGGCACGGGCCTTCGGTCGGCCGCTGCAGCACTGCGCTACACGCCGACAACCACGCGAACAGCGCGGCGAGGCCAAACCTGCGGATCAGCTACTGCCTCTTGTCGGCTTCGATCATCTTGAGCAAAAGCGGCGCGTAGATCTGCCACAGCAGCCGAGTCTCTTCGGGCATGATCCCCAGGCTGGCCATGCCGCGGCGCAGCGTCGGCAGGCCCCACAGCCACGGCGGCCCCAGCGTCTCCTGGCCGTCGGCGACGTCGCCGGCGATGTACATGTGCTGAAAGGCATCGTCGTGGACGATCGCTGGAAAGCGTTTGGCTATTCCAAACTTGCGCATCAGTTCATCGCCTGGATGCAGGCTATTGATGGTGAACTCGGCGCGCACCTCGGTCGGCTCGGTCGGCAGGTTGATGTCGAACCAATAGGCGAACGGAATCTTGCGACCGGCGGCGTGCATGGTCAGCGGATCTGATGTGATATCGAGGTCTTGCTGTAAACAGCAGACGCGGCCGTCTTCGTGGATGAGCAGGATGCCCGGCCCCACGAGGTCGTAGGGCCGACCGGTCTCTTCGGCCCAGCGTCTCTGGACCCACTGAGCAATCTCGCGGTCGTCGGCAAAGTTGTCGACGCGTCGACCGGCCCAGCCGCTCCACTTGAGATTGAATAGCTTCTCCAATCGCAGCCGCAGGTTGTAGGGCGTCGGCGTGGCATAGGTGTTGAATTCTCCATAGATGCGACCGCCGCGCTGCACGAACTGCTCGATGGCATCGACCTCTTGCGGGTACATGCCGCCGTAGATGCGCTGCGACAGCTCCAAGTGGGCGACCGGCCGCGGAAAAGCGTCAAAATCGTCGCGGTAGACGCCGTAGCTGTCGGCAATCAGCAGCAGGTTCTTGCCACCCAGGTCAGGCGTCGTCAGTTGCCGGTACTTGCGCGTCGCCGGATCGTAGCCGATGTAGTCGACGGCGTTGTCCCACAACACCTTGGACGTCATGGGCTTGGCCTTGGACTGTGAAAGCAACCACATCATGCGCGCGTGCTCGCGGCTGTTCTCGAACGGCACGGTTTTGCTCAGCACCACGGCGAGCGCGGCGGGGCGCGGCTTGACCAGCCACACCACCGGCATCGCCACCAGCCCCGCGATGAGCGCCGTGACCAGGATCGGCAGCAACCGCGACTGGCGGGCCTGCGCGGTCGGGCCGCCAAAGCCCATGCGGGTCATGCGGCCCCATTTCTTCTCGCCGCGCAGGTATTTGTACAAGCCGCGCAGCCGGAACCACAGCACCATCTGGCGGTAGCCGACGTTTTCGACGAGCGCCACCACGATCAGCCGAAACAGGTCGCCGCGGTTGCGGTAGAACGACAACGTCAGCTCTTCCAAGAAAATCGAGCCGAGCGACAGCAAAAAGCCGATTAGCACGGCGAGCAGCAGGAACAGCCCGGCGAACCACGGGTCGATGACGCCGGCGATGGCGGTAATGAAGAACCAGAAATAGCCGAACAGTTCGACAAGTGGGCCGATGAGTTCGAACAGGACATAGAACGGCATGACCACCACGCCGACGGAACCGTAGCGCGGGTTGAAGGCCATGCGCCGATGGCGCCACAGCGTGTCGGCCAAGCCGCGCTGCCAACGGTCGCGCTGGTTGCCCAAGATTTTGACGGTCTCGGGGGCTTCGGTGAACGACACCGGGTCCGGCAAGTGCTGAATCGCCCGGCCCTGCAGCCACGACGGCACCTGGTGGCGCAGCCGCGTCACCAGCTCCATGTCTTCGCCGATGCTGTCGTGCGCGTAGCCGCCGGCCGCCACTACCGCCGACCGACGGAACAGCCCAAACGCGCCAGAGATGATGAGGTTGCCGCCGAGCCGATCCCAGCCGAGGCGCCCGACCAGAAAGGCGCGCAGGTACTCGACGACCTGGTAGCGGGCCAGCCAGCTTTTCGGCAGCCCCATCTCGACCAGCTCGCCCTTCTCGATCTTGCAACCGTTGGCCAGGCAGATGGTGCCACCGACGCCGACCACATCCACGTCGGATAGGAACGGCCGGACTAGCCGCAGCAGCGCATCGGGCAGGATCAGCGTGTCGGCGTCGATCGCGCACACCAGCGGATAGCGGGCGGCATTGACGCCACAGTTCAGGCCGTCGGACTTGCCGCCATTCTCTTTGTCGATGACCACCAGCTTCTTGTACAGGCCTGAGCGGTACACGCTGCGGATCGGCTTGCACGGCAGGTCGAAACGGATGTCGAACGGCACCGGCTCCAGCGCGAACGCCTGGCGCAGCACGTGCATGGTCTTGTCTTTGCTGCCGTCGTTGACGACCACCACCTCGTGCTGCGGGTAGCGCAGCTGCAAAAGCGCGCGCACCGATTCCACCACGGTCTTTTCTTCGTTGAACGCCGGACACAAAATCGAGATCGGCAGCGTCGCGCGACCGCGGGCGCTGATGCTCTCTGGGGCCGAGCCTTCGAGGTCGCGGCGGACATGGATGACGCCGACCACCGCCGCCACGAATAGCGCAATGTAGCCCGCCGTGAGCGTCACGAAGTACAGCAGCACCAAAATGTTGAGGACGTCGACCACGCGTTTGGCTCGAACAAACCTGGCTAGGCGGCGGCAGTCGCCGGCTGGACTTCGGGGGGCGCCAGCCGGGCTTCGGCTAGCGCGGATTGGGCGGCGCTGTTGCCGTCGGCGGCCGCGGCGCGCAGGACCGCAATACCGGTCGGACCGCACTTGACCAGAGCCAGCGCGGCGTTGTGGCGAACCCACTCAGAGTCGTCGTTCAGCGCCTGGCCTAGCGACTCGGCGGCTGCCGGCTGCGCCAGCACGCCAAGTGCCTTGGCGGCCTCTGAGCGCACCTCCCAGCGGTCGTCGGCGAGCGCGTGCAGGCAGACGTCGTGGGTGCTCTGCTCGCGCAGCTCGGACAGGGCCCGCAGCGCGTTGATGCGCACTTCGGTATCGCTGTCGGTCGCGGCCGTGATGATGGCTTCAAGCGCGCCGCGCTGGCGGGCCTGGCCCAACGCTGCGACGCTGACCTGACGCACGTCGGCGCGCTCGCTATCGCACAGGCCGATGAGCTCTTGACCCGGAAACGGGCGCGCCGCGGCCAGCGAGTCGATGACGCGCATCCGGTTGAGCCGACCGTCCTGGCACAGCGCCGGCAGCGCCACCAGTGACTCGTCGGCGCGACCTAAGCTGCACAGCGCTTCAAAGGCGCCCAGCCGCACGTCCGGCACGTCGTCGCGCACCAGCCGCGCCAGCAGATGGGCGGGGTCGGCCATGGCGCGCGCCTCACGAATCGCGCGCAGGCGCTCCCACGGTCGTGCGCCAGCGTTGGCGCGGGCGTCGTGGACCAGGCCCGAAGTCGCAAAGAGCTGGGCAAAAATTGGATCCGTGGTCGTGCCCCCGGAGCCCGCGTACTCAGCCATTTCCGTCAGCAGCCGCCGTTGCTGGTCGCGGCTCAACGTGGCCAGTGCGGCCAGGCATTGTTGCGTCAACAGGGCGTCGCCTTCGGGTCCGATCTGGCCGATGGTCTCGATAAGGCGTGTGCGCACGGCGTTGTAGGCCATCTGGCGGCGCATGGTCGAGCTGCGCACGTAGGACATGGCGACCAGCGCGAGCAGCACCACCACCAGTTCGATGACCACGAACACCAGGATCATCAACTCGGAAAAGGTCAGCAACCGCCAGTTAAAGCTCACAGCCGGCCCCGCACGCCCAGGCTGACCTCGGTAAACGGGTTGAAATTGCCAAACGGCTGGATGCGCGTCGCGGACAGTCGCAGCCCGACGCGACCGTTGAACCAATGCTCAACACCAGCGAGCGCGGTCAGCCCGCGCGCAGGCTTGGCGCTCTGGCGGTCGATGAAGTTGGGGTCGTCGCCGGCGTAGAACCACGTGAACCACGCCGTGCGCGCGGTCGCCTGGAAGCGCAGCTTGACCATCAGGCTCTGGGCGACGTCGCCCGGCCACAGCAGTACGGCGATGTAGCCGGGCGTCAGGTTCAAGCGACCCAGGTTGATGGGCAGGTTCGGCCCGATGGTCAGGCTCGACACGGCGGTGGCGTCGAGCGGGGCGTAGACCGCGTACCGCAGCCACAAGCCCAGCCCCACCGTTTCGTTGATCGCCAAACTCAAGTCTACCCGCGCATCGACCAGCGGCAAGAACGCCCGCGACGGCGACCCAGAGGCGTGCACCATCGCCGAAAACCGGCCGGTCGTGGCATACACCTCGGCCCGCGGCGCCCAAGCCACCTTGGACGTGCCACCCTGGGTGCGCTGCTCGACCAGCATGCCGCCGACGAGCGTCGCCTGTTTGGTGACTCGGCGACCGGCGCCAACGTCAAGGCGCGGCCACAGGTTGCCGTTGTACAGTGTGGCGCCGAGCCCGCCGTCCACCGTCCACGGATAGGCGATGCGGGCAAGTGTCTGCTCCTGCTCGTCGCTCAAGCGTCCGCCGCGCAAAAGTGCCGCCTCCAGGCCCGGCAGGTCTTCGAGTACCAGCAGCAGATCGATGACGCGCTGGTGGATCTCGGGCCGGTTGTCGCCGACGGCCTCCATGCCCATGTAGCATTCCAGCGCCTTGGCCACATCGCCAAGGGCCAGCCGGATTTGCCCCACCAGCTCCAGCACTTCGATGTCTGCCGGGTGGCGCTGGAGCACGGTCTCAGCTTCTTGCAGCGCGGTGTTCCACAGCCCCTTCCAGTACAGTAGCCGCGCGCGCTGCACCCGCAGCTCGTCGTCGCTCGGGTTGACAGCCAGCTGCTGTTCGACCAGCCGCAGCGCGTCGTCCAGGCGGCCCTGACGCACCAGCTCGCGCACGCTCGGGCCAGCTGGGGTCACCTCGACTGTGGTCGTGCCCGGCTCACTGCTCGCGGGCGGCGGCTTGGTGGCCTCGACTTCGACCTCGACTTTCTGTTGGGCTGCCAAAGGGCGACCGATCGACAGGGCGCACAACACGAGGCCCAGCGCAGCCAGTCCCTGGCGCCGGCCGCTCGTGCATTGTTGGGCGTGGCATTGGGCGCGGCCGACGGTGGTCACCAATTCCTGCTCGTTCGGGTGCCGCGGCGTATGGCGCTGCGTGGGGATGAGCACCTTGGGTCGCGACCCCGCCGGGCATCGTAAGCGCATGCGACAGGCTGCGCAAAATCTTGGATCCGCGGCTGCGCAGTTTGCTGATTGGCGCCGCACAAGCCGTTGAAATGCGCGATCAAGGGGTTGGGGCCCACCAGTCGGCCCGAGTTGGCCCCGCGGCGCACCAAGCCAACGGCAGACCGAGCGCATGTGCCATTTTTGCGGCAAACGCCTGTTGTGCACTGCGCTCCGCTGTGGGCGGCGACGGTCCTCCGGCAACAGCCGTGGCGCCAAACGCAAGCCGGGTCAGTCGTGCCTGGCGGTCGAGATCGGACGGGGTCGGCCTGGCCAACCGATACGCATAGTCGCAATCGCCGCGCTTGATCCAGTCGTCGTCGATCTCGCTGCGCCAGGCCACCGTCCACGGTTGTTGCGGCAGATTCGCAGCGTGGTCCAGGTGGGTCACGCACAGGGCGTCCAGATCGCCGCATGCGTCGATGGCGTAGTGCAGCGCGACGAGATCGAGCGGCGCTTTGCGGACGCCGCCCTGCCACGGGTGCGCCGAGTTGTGCCGTTCGGGCAGCCGCAGGTTCAGACCGCGATCTTCGCCGGGCATGGGACCGGCGCCGTGGCGCATCATGTAGGTTCGCACCACAGCCAACCGGACCACGGGGTCGCGCCAGCCGACATCCCATAAGAAGTCGTTCGCGCTCGCCGTGGTACATGTGCTCCACGTAGTGTGCGGATGAAAGCCCGCCCACTCGTCGAGCAGCACGCCTTGTGCGCCTTCGATGACCAACTCGGTGCAGGCCAGCACCAGCTCGCGCACCTCAGCCCAGCTGAGGATTGGCACGGTGGCCACGGCGCCGCACAGGCGGTCGGCGATGTCGTCCAGCGAAGCGCGCAGCAATACCCAGGCGTCGCGGTCGGCGTCCGGATCGACTGGACCCGTTTCTGCCTGCACATCGACAGCCAACCGATCGCGCAGACCGCTGAGCTTTCGCCGCACGGTGACCGCGTCGCGCAGGTCGGCGGCCAGCAGCGCGTCTGGCCCACACAGCAGGCCGTCGCGCACCGTCTCGCCGAAGCCGATGCCGCACGAGCCGTGGCGACCGGCGCCGCGGGCGGTCTCGCGCAAGCGATTGGCGGCCTGATGCAAAGGCGTGGTGACCCGACAGCGACCGTCGATGCGCAGCGTCGCCAGCGGATCGGCGACGCCCAAACTGCGCAAGTGCTCGGCTTCACCGTGCAGCGCCAGCGGGGCCACGATCATGCCGGCGGCGTGCAGTGTCTGGCGGCCCGGCTGGAAGCTGGCGGCGCCAAACTGCGAAAAGGTGTGTTCGCGGCCATCGGGCGTGACGACGTTGTGGCCCGCTTGCGCACCGCCGTGCACACGCACGACCAACTGACAGCCGTGGTGGGCCGCAAGGTGGTCCACCAGCGACCCTTTGCCTGCGTCGCCGTAGCCAATGTCGGTGACGACCCGCGCCGTTGCCATGCCCGCCTCCGCAGCCCTTGGGGTTGCTGCTTACGCCGAAGATCGCTACGGTACGCGCATGTTGTGGCCTTGGCCAGCCTCTGCCCGTTTGACTGCCTGCCTCGCGGCCGTGCTGCTGTGTGCGGCCTGTGTCAGCACGGCCGGCTCTGGGGGCGGCGCGGGCGCGACGACAGGCGGCAGTCGGGTGGGCGGACCGGCGCCGGTGTTCACCAGCGATGCGGCAACGGGCAGCGGCGCGGACAGCGTCAGCGACAGCGGCGGACCGTTCACCACCAAGGCCGATTCGGGCAGCGATGGCACCGTCGAAGACACGGGCGACGATGTTGACCTCGACGCACCTTCCGGCAGCGATAGCGCGGCCCCGGTGGACAGCAAGTCTGACGCCGATGCCAAGGCCGAAGTCGTGGACGCCAAGACCGACGCCAGCGACGCCAAGACCGACGCGACCGATGCCAAGGAGGACGCCAAGCCCGAGGTCAGTGAACCAGTGTGCGGCGACGGTTCGTGCCAGGATCCCGAAGCTTGCACGGACTGCCCGCAAGACTGCGGCCCGTGCGCCCCCAGCTGCGGTGACGCCAAGTGCGAAGACCCGGAGACCTGCGAGACCTGCCCCGCCGACTGCACCTGCGCGCCCAAATGCGGCGACAAGACGTGCGACAAGGCCACGGAGAACTGCCAGACCTGCCCCGACGACTGCGGCAACTGCCCGGCGCAGTGCGGCAACACCGTCTGCGAAGCCGGCGAGACCTGCGCCAGCTGCCCCAAGGACTGCCCGTGCACGCCCAAGTGCGGCGACAAGCTGTGCGACAAGGCCACCGAGAACTGCCAGAGCTGCCCCACCGACTGCGGCGTCTGCCCCGGTCAGTGCAACGTCATCACCAACCTCGGGTGTCCCTCGGGCCAGCATTGCTACCCGCAGCCGGGCAAGCCGCCGATCTGTGCGGCGCCGGGGACGATCGGCCTCGGCAAGTCCTGCAATGCCCTGGCCGACTGCACGATCGGGCTACTGTGCATCGGCAGTGTGTGCGGCAAGGTGTGCGACACCAGCGGCGCGACCGCCGGCTATACCTGCACCAGTCCGGCGATTTGCGGCGAACTGAACTACAACGGCACGCCGCTCGGCGGCAACATCGGCGTGTGCCAGGGCGGCGCCACCTGCAACCTGGTCACCAACGTCGGCTGCGCAACCGGACTCGCCTGCATCACCTTTGGCACCGGCAAGGCCTGCATCAAGTCCGGAGTCGGCGGGCCAGGCGCCGTCTGCCAGTCGAGCGAGGACTGCTCGACGGCGACCGTGTGCGTCAACGACCAAACCGGCAAGAAGACCTGCGCGCAGAAGTGCAATACCGCCACGCAGTCGCCCAAGTGCGGCGCGGGCACGGCGTGCCAGGCTTTGAGCATGGGTACGCCACCCAAGACCGCGCCGGACAGCCTGGGTGGCTGCTTGTAGCGACGGCCGTTCCCGCCAAGCCCGCTCTGTGCCTGATCCTGTACCTGGACCTGACCCTGAATCTGACCCTGAGTCTGACCCTGAGTCTGACCCTGAGTCTGACCCTGAGTCTGACCCTGAGTCTGACCCTGAGTCTGACCCTGAGTCTGACCCTGAGTCGGAGTCCCTGTCTGTATCAGCGCCAGACGCTCACTTGGAACCTGAACCGTCGCCAGAGCCGAATACGGCCCTCGCCCGGTCCGCTTCGCCGCCGTTTTTCGCCCGCGTTTTCCGCCTTGCGCCCCGTCAGTCCAGAGGCTACCCTTCGGCCCCTTTTCGCGCCCTTGGCGCCCGCTTGCCGGAGCTCCGCATGTCGCTGTTTGTCCCCGTCCGCCGCCCTTCGTGGTTGCCCGCCGTCGTGGGTGCCGCCCTCTGCTTTGCGCCCGCCGTGGCCCTTGGCGTGTGGCCGCCGCCGCTCGACGCCGACATGAGCAAGAAAGAGAACTGGCCCAACGACAACGGCTTTGCCCAGGGCTCGGTCGACGACAAGGGCAAGACTTGGATTAGCGGTGGTGACTGGAACCAGTGGAGCTTTGTGCCCGAGGGCAAGCCCGGCTCGGGAGAGTGGGACCAGTTTCCCGGCTTCCGCCAGGTCGAAAAGAAGATCGGCGCTGGCATGCACGCCGATCGCGGCTGGCAAAAGACGGTCGGTGACCGCCGGGTGCTGATTGCCGTACTCGACTCGGGCATCAAATGGGACGCCGAAGACCTGGTCAACAAGCACTTCTTGAACCGCAAAGAACTGCCGGCCCCGGCCGAAGCCTGCCGCGGCCCCAACTTCAAGGCGGCCGACCCGTGGGACAGCGACGGCGACGGCATCTTCAACATGCTCGACTACGCCAAGGAAGACGGCAACGTGGTGCCCAAGACCAGCTGCGATCCCAAGGTCAGCGACCTGAACAAGAACGGCTTCTTGGACCCGCAGGACCTCATCAAGGTCTTCAGCGATGGCAAGGACGACGACGGCAACGGCTACATGGACGACATCAGCGGCTGGGACTTCTTTCGCAACGACAACGATGCCTACGACGACACCCGCTACGGCCACGGCACCGGCGAAGCCAACGATTCAACCGCTGAAGGCAACAACGGCCGCGGCGGCCTCGGCATCTGCCCGGAGTGCACGCACTTGCCCTGCCGCGTCGCCGACTCGTTCGTTGCAGACGGCAACGATTTCTCGGCCGCGGTGGTATTCGCCACGGACAGTGGCGCCTCAGTCATCCAAGAGGCGTTGGGCACGCTCAACCGCGGCCAGTACGCCGACGACGCCATCAACTACGCCTACGACAACAACGTGGTCATCATCGCTTCGGCAGCCGACGAGCTGAGCTTTCACCACAACATGCCCGGCACTACCGACCACACGGTCTACGTGCACGCCATTGTGTTCGACGGCGCCAACGCCAACCACTCGACCACGTTCCTGAACTTCAACAACTGCACCAACTGGGGCGCCAACCTGGTGCTGAGCTCGCCCGGCACCGGTTGCTCATCCGAAGCAACCGGCGTCACCAGCGGCCACGCCGGCATGATCTACTCGATGGCGCTGCAGTCCAAGCTCGACCCGCCGCTGACGGCCGAAGAGGCGCGCGGCGTGCTGATCATGAGCGTGGACGACATCGACGTGCCCGAGTCCAAGACCGACATGACCAAATTCCCGTCGGGTCCGGGCTGGGACCACCACTTTGGCTACGGCCGCAACAACGTGCGCGCCTCGGTCGACATGGTGCAGGCCGGGCTGATTCCGCCCGAGGCCGACATCTTGCTGCCCAGCTGGTACGAGCCGATCGAGGTCACGCGCACGCCCAAGTTCGCCGTCGTCGGCCGGGTCGGCAAGCGCCGCGACGGCCTGCCGGCCCGCTACGCCAGCTTCAAGTACGTGTTGGAAGTCGCCAAGGGCGTGGCCCCGACGTCGGGCTGGACGACCATCAAGGAAGGCGACACCCCGGGTCTAGAAGGCGAGATCGCGCAGTGGGACGTCGCCGAGGCGAGCAAGGCCATCGACTACGCGGCGCCGCTCAAGGATCACGACCAGTACACCTTTACGCTGCGCCTGCGGGTCGAGGCCAAGACCAAGGACGGCAAGGACGTCAAGAACGAGTTCCGCAAGGCCGTCGGTCTGTACAAGGAACCGGACCTGCTGCCCGGCTTCCCCATCAAGTCCAAAGCCTCGGTCGAGATGACCGGCAAGATGTTCGACCTGAACGGTGACGGCAAGGACGAGTACCTGCAGGCTGACACCGCCGGGACGTTCCATGCCTTTGGCCCGGACGGCAAGGACATCGCCGGCTGGCCGGTCTACACCCCGATCCGCAAAGAATTTTCGGCCGGCCCGCACAGCGTCGCCAACTCGTGCGCCTACCGCACCGACAAGACCGGCTGCATCAAGAAAATCGGCACGCTTAAGCCCACTTACCGCGAATTCGCCATTACGACGCCGGCGATTGGCGACCTGGACGGCGACGGCAAGGTCGAGGTTGTCATCGCGACCTATGACGGCAAGGTGCTGGCCTGGGGGGCAGATGGCAAGGAAGTCAAGGGCTTTCCGGTCGAAGTCGACCGCGAGCGCAGCAAGAAAGCCGATCCCGAGCACCTGTGGGACGACGGCATTTTTGCGGCGCCGGTACTCGCTGACCTGGACGGCGACAAGAAGCTGGAGATCATCATCGCGGCGATGGACCAGCAGGTGTACGTATGGCGCCACGACGGCACCATGCAGCCCGGCTGGCCGGTCATCGTCGGCGACCCGGATGTGGCAGGCAAGATGGGCGATCGCATCATCGCCACGCCGGCAGTCGGCGACGTCGATGGCGACGGCAAGCTCGACATCGCGGTCGGCACCAACGAAGTGCTAGGCGCCGAGAAAGCCAAGAACGAAGGCCGCGGTTATCTGCTCTACGCTGACGGCAGCAAGCACGCAGGCGGCGCAATCTGGCCGGGCTTTCCGGTTGCGACCTACGGCATCCTGGCCTACGTGCTGCCAACCGTCGGTTCGGGCGTGCCCGGCAATCCGGCGATGGCCGACCTGGACCTGGACGGCAAGCTGGAGATCAACTTCGACACCATCGGCGCCTCGGGCACGTTCTTTAACTGGCAGGGCAAAACCTACTGCCCCGGCCAGAAGCCAGGCAAGTGCAAGAGCACCTTCAACAACATCGAGTTCGGCGCCAAGAGCAATTCCTCCGACTCGCCGACTTACGTGCTCATCGCGTCTGGATCGCTTGGCAAGATCGATCCGGCGGGCGGCATCGACTTCGTCAAGGCGTCGGCTGGCTTCAAGATCGCGCTGACCTTTGCGTCCGGCGGCAAGCGCGCCGACTTTGACCACCACCTGAGCGCCTGGGACTCGCAGACCGGCAAGATGCTGCAGGGCTGGCCGCGGGTCATCGACGACTGGCAGTTTTTCAGCAATCCGGCGATCGTGGACATGAACAACGACAACCTGCCCGAAGTCGTCGCGGGCAGCGCCGGCTATTTGCTCCACGCCTGGAATCACCTGGGCGAGTCGCCGACCGGCTTTCCCAAGTTCACGATGGGCTGGATGCTGGGGTCGCCGGCGCTGGGCGACATGGACGGCGACGGCAACTGGGACATGGGTGCAGGCACCCGCGACGGCTGGATCTTTGCTTGGAAGACCAAGGGCAAGCGCGCTGGCTCCTTGCAAGAGTGGCCGATGCACGGCCATGACTTCCACAACACCGGCAACTACCACGCGCCCGTCAACCCGTACGCCAAGGGCACCACGACCACAACGCCCGTTGACGCTGGCAGCACCGACACCGCCCCAGCGACGGATGCGGGTAGCACGACTGGCGACGCGGCCGTGGCCGACGCCGGTAAAGTCGCGACCCCGGCTCCTGCCCCCAAAGATGACGGCTGCTCGGCCGGCGGCACCGCCCGCGGCTGGCTGGGAACGCTCATGATGCTGGCTTTTGCCGCGTTGGCGGTGCGCCGCCGCGGTCTAAAGGGGTAGGCGACTGTCCCAGAATGAGTCATTCTGGGATGGGCCGCCTTCGCTGGCTCAGTGGGTCGCAAGCTCGTGTCTTTCCAAGCTGACTCGCCGCTCCTGGCAGCTAAAGTCGATACAGTCATAAAGGACGAATCCCAACCATGGCCACGGAACTGCGCCATCAGTGCTACAAGTGCCAGGAAGAGCTCATCTTTGACGTCAAGATTGGGCGCCTGGACACCTGCCCCAATTGCAGCGCCTACCTGCACAGCTGCCGCAACTGCCGGTTTTGGAGCATCAACGCCCACAACCAGTGCACCGAGAACCAGGGCGAGTTCATCCGCGACCGCGAGGCCGCCAACTTCTGCAACTGGTTTGCGTTTCGGGTGATGGGCGAGGACAACTCCGGCACCATCAACGCGGCCAAGTCCAAGCTCGACGCGCTATTCGGCGGCGGCGGTGGCGTGGCCAAGCCCGCGGCGCCCACCCCGCTGTCGCCGCAGACCGACAGCGACGCCCGGGCGCGCCTGGAAGCGCTGTTCAAGAAGTGACGTCATGAAGGCAACCCACCTTCCTTGGGCCGTCGCTGCGGCCATCCTCGCCCTGCCCGCTTGTCTGGCTAGCGGCGGCGGCGGCGGTGGTGGCGGTGGCGGCGGCGCTCCCGTGGATGCGGGGGCCGACACTGCTGGCCGAGCCGGCGCCGAAACCACCGCCGCAGGTGACAGTGGCAATGCGGCCTCTGGGGGCGACAGTGGCGCCGAGACCGCCCAACCAGTGCCCGACGCGGGCAGCGATGGACCAGCTGACGTAGCGACCTCCGAGGTTGCTCAGCACGGCGATGCGGTCATTGGCGCGGACGCAGGCGTTGCAGTAGATGCGGATCCGCCGCAAGACGTCGCGGTCGTGGATGCCACACCAGATGTTCCGCCACAGATTGCTGACACCGTCGTCGCCCCGGATCTGCCGGCTGGCACCGATGCCGCCGCCGAGGTCAAGGACACCGACACCAGCACTTCTGAGGTTGCCGACGTCAAGGACGCCACCGACAGCGCCGAGGTCAAGGACACCGCGGAGGTCAAAGACACCGCCGTCGACGTGGTCAACACCTGCGGACCTGGCAACGACATCAAGGGCTTACTGGCATGCACGGAGGGTCCGATCGACTACACGCTGCAGGGCGTGACGGTCACCTACGTCGGGCCTAAGCAGTTTGCTGTCTACGACGGCAGCGTCACCCGCGGGATGCTGTTCTACTTTGACCTGCAGTGGCCGTTTCCCAAGCCCAAGGTGGGCGACCTGGTGCAGGTGCACTGCAGCCAGTACGGGCAGTTCCAGGGTCAGCAAGAGGTGCTGGCGGCGGACAGCCTGGCGACCGTCGGCGTCGGCGACCCCATCGCCACGGCGATCGATCTCGGCAGCGCAGCCAAGGCGCAGTTGGGCGAGACCAGCGAGAGCCGGTTGCTGGCGGGCAAGGGCCTGGTCGTCAAGCAGATGCTCGGCAACGACGGCGTGCTGACGCTGCCGAGCGCGGGCGATACCGTCCTGCGCGTCGACGGCACCAACACCCTGTGCCCGGGCGCTGTCATCGACCTCAAGGCGGCGCTTTTGACCCAGTACGGCACCGAACACCGCGTGCACTTGATGAACGGCGCCGCTGACCTCGGCACTGTCGACACCAGCAAGTGTTCGGCGCCGCAGACCTACGACCAGAGCAACTGGGGCTTCGAAGAGGTCGACGAGAGCGACCCGCCGCCGGACTTTTTGAAGGTTGGCGGTGCGCTCAAGGCCGTCCGCACCACGGCCCAGTTCAAGACCGGCAAGGCCGCCGCCGCGCTGACCTGGACGAGCACCGAGAACCAGGACCTGATGGCCGGCTACTTGCTGCCTGTGTTGCCCGGCCAGAAGGTGTCGGCGGCGCTGTGGATGCTCGACAACGACCCGGCAGGCCGCGGTCGGGTATCGCTGTCGTTCTATAAGGCAGACAAGACCAGCATCGTCAGTTCGCAGTTCAGCACCGCGTATAGCGTCGACAGCCCGACCTGGGTGCAGTTGGCGTTCAGCTACGCCGCGCCGCCGGAGACCGCGTTCGTGCGCATGTTTGTGCGCCTGTACGACCACACGGCCTGGGCGGGTACGGCGACGGTGTACGTGGACGACTGGAACCTGGTCATCGCGCCGTAGACCACCATGGATCCAGATGCCCTGGCCGCGTTGCTGTTTTGGCTGGGGTTGGCCGGTCACTGCTTGGGATCGCCGGTAGGGACGCCGGTCGCGCGGGCGGCACGGGCGTGGGCGACGATTGAGCCCGCGGAAAGCCCGCCAACAGCCTCGGCCCTGATTTCGGCGACGCCATTGGTCGTCGTCGACCGGCGAAACCCGCGCGGTCGTACGGTCTGCGCCGTATCGCTGCGGGTGCCGGAAGCGCGGCACGGGCACAAGGCGCTGTGTGGCGTTGAACTGCGCGATGGCGATGGCCGCGTGCTGTTGCAAGGTGACGTCGCGGCGCGGGTCGTGGCGGAGGGCGTGGCGGTGGTGCACATCGAGCGCGAGTGCGGCACCACGATTGTTGCCATGCACTCGGGTCGTGTCTGCCGGGCGATGCGGGCGCAGCCGCGCAAACGCGTGCTCTGAAAGTCGATCCTGCTTGGCCAGCTTGAGCTTCAGGGCACTAAGCCCGCCCGACCCGCTCCCCCAGCCCCAGGTCCGCACCGACTTTCTGCGCCACCCGCAACCCGCTCATCAAGGCGCCGACTACGCCATGGCCGGCCCGCGTGCTCGCGCCGCACAGGTACAAACCCGGCAGTGGCCCGCGGTAGCCAGGGCGGTTCTGCTGGAATTGGTCGGGCGTAGCGGCCAACCCATAGCCCGTACCGCCCGTCGCCCGTGTAAAGCGCATGTGGGTCATCGGCGACGCGCTCTCGCAAAACTCGACCTTGCCGGCGGTCTTGGGCAGCACCTTGGCGAGGCGACCGAGCAGGTCGGCCTCCACGGACGCTTTGCGCTCCAGGTAAATAGGACTGCGACGGTAGTCGCCGCTTGCGACCTCGGCGGCTGAGACGCCCCAAATCGACCAGTCGGCGGGGACCAACGCCATAACTTCGATGCTGGTTTTGCCGTCCGGCGCGTGGCCGGCGGTGCCCGGGTCTTTGGCGGTGGCGCTGGTGATGTAGCAGCCGCGCGGCGTCGGCCGACCCGCGGTAGCGGCTTCGGCGTAGAACTGCTCCACGTCAAAGCTGTCGAATTGCCAGTAGTTGCTGCGCCGCACGCCAAGTGCTTCGGGCGAACCATCCAGACCCACGCAGGTCAGCCAAAGCGCGCCGCCCATCTTCCAGCCCTCGGCGCGGGTCTGCCACTGCGCCGGCAGGTGGGCGCGCGGCACCAACTCCAGCATGGTGCGCTGGATGTCGGCGTTCGAGATCACCACTTTGGCGCGCACGTCGCGAGCGGGGTTCTTGGCGTCGGCCTCCGTCCGCACGCCCACGGCCTTGTCATCCTCGACCAGGATCTGCGCAATGCCACGCCGCAGTATCACTTGGCCGCCGTGCGCTTCGATGATGTCGGCCAGTTTGTCGGCCAGAATCTGGCCACCGCCCACCGGGTAAAAGGCGCCCGCGAAATAGTGCATGGCGAGGCCGGCGTGCAAGAGCGCACTGGCCTGCGACGGCGCCACGCCATAGTCGCCCGACTGGCCAAGCAGCACCGCGCGCAAGGCCGGGTCGCGGGTGCAGTCGTCGAGCAACTGCGCGACCGTGGCGTTCTGGTAGCGCGCGACGGTGCGGCCGTGCAACAGCACATCCAAGCCCGTGCGCCAGTTGAACTTGCCGCCGCGCGAATTGGTGCGGTTGATGACGGTCCACACCTCGTCCAAAAAGCGGCAGTACTTGTCGATGCCCTTCTTTTCGCTCGGAAACGTCTGGTGGAGCCGCTGGCGGTAGCGCTCCAGGCCCACCGGGATGCGGAATTCCAGGTCGGGAAACACCAGCGTGTCAAAGCCGTCCGGGTCCATCGGCGCGTAGGCGACGTCGGTAATCCCGGCCGCGGCCAGGAGCTTGGGAATCTGCCCGTCGGGTCCGCAGTCGCCGATGTAGTGCAGCCCGACGTCAAAGCGCCAGCGGGCGTCGGAGCGGCCGCGCTCGAACATGGTGGCGCAACCGCCGGCGACGTAGTGCTGGTCAAAGCAGGCGACTTTTTGACCGGCGCGGGCGAGCAGCGCGCCGGCCTCCAGACCGCCCGGGCCGCAGCCGATAATGGCGACGTCTACCGATTCGGGGACCGGCGTGCGCACGCGGCGGGCGGTGTGGAGTGTGGGGCTGTGCAGGTCGGCGGGCATGGCAGGCTCGCAGGGCGAAAGGGCGTGCAGGATGGCATGGACAGGGGCTTGGGGTCACGCAGTGGGTCGCTGCCAGCCAGGTTGCACGCCCGGATCACGCCAAGTACCCTGCTTGCACTGCGAGAATCGGCGCAGACTCTTCGCGCTCCTGCTCGCCGTTCGCAATCTGCCACACCCGTACGGAAACGATGACGGAGAACCAGCACACGCAATACAAGCAGTCCTGGCGCGACGAGTATTTGCGTTGGGTCTGCGGGTTTGCAAATGCCAATGGTGGGCGCTTGGTCATTGGCAAAGACGACCGCGGCATCGTCGTTGGGGTCGCCAACGCCGCCAGACTGCTGGAAGAGATTCCAAACAAAGTCAGAGACATTCTCGGCATCGTTGTCGACGTCAACTTGCACCAGTCGGCCGGGCTGCACTTTCTTGAAATCGTCGTTGCGGCGTATCCGCATCCTGTCAGCTACAAAGGCGAGTACCACTACCGCTCTGGCAGCACCAAGCAGGAACTCAAAGGTGCTGCGCTGGACCAGTTCCTCTTGCGCAAACACGGCCGACGGTGGGACGCGGTTCCCCTGCCAGGGGTCATGGTCGCCGATCTGGACGCCACGGCGTTGCGGCGCTTTCGGCAACTCATCGCCCGCAGTCGGCGGATCGCGCCCGATCTCCTGGATGATGACGACGGCGCGCTCATCGAAAAGCTGCACCTGACAGAAGCCCTGCGCCTCAAGCGCGCTGCCGTCTTGCTATTCCACTCTGAGCCGGAGCGCTTCATTGGCGGCGCTTTTGTCAAAATCGGCCGCTTTCAATCTGACAGCCTGCTGCAATACCACGACGAGGTCCGCGGGCCGCTGATCGCGCAGGTCGATCGCGCCCTGGATCTGCTGTTGACCAAGTACCTGCCAGCCGGGTGTCGATCGAGGGCGTACAGCGCATTGAGCGCCACCCGGTGCCCGAAGCAGCGCCGCGAGAGGCTTTGCTCAATGCTCTGGCGCACAAGGACTACGCCAACGCCGCGCCCATCCAAATCAGCGTCTACGACGACCGCGTGCTGCTCTGGAACAACGGAGAATTACACCCCGGCTGGACGGTCGAGATGCTCGCGGTCAAACATGCGTCTCAGCCGTTCAACCCCGACATCGCGCACGCATTGTTTCTCGCCGGCCTGATTGAAGCGTGGGGCAGCGGCTATGACCGGATGAAGCAAGCCTGTCGAGCCGCAAACAACCCGCCGCCGCACTGTTGGGTCGAGGCCGGCGGCATTTGGCTGGCGTTGCAGTTTGCGCTAGCGGACTCGGTTGTGGCCACCAAAGGGCCCACTGCGGCCGCTTATGCGCCAGAGGCGCTCGCACTACGGCCGGAGATGCGGCCGGAGATGCGGCCGGAGTCGACGCTCGCTGAGCGAGTCGTTGACCTCTTGTCACTGGGTCCGCTGGCCATGACAGAGTTGGCCGCCGCGCTGGGTCACGCGACCGTGTCGGGCGAACTGCAAAAGCAGGTCCGCCGCCTGCGACGGTTGGGCAAGGTCGAACTGACGCTGCCAGCTACCCCAAACAGCGGGCGGCAAAAATACCGCTTGACCGATTTGGGTCGGGCGACGCGGGTGGAAAGCGGACACCTCGTCGATGGCGAAGAACCGGCAGAGCATGAAATGAAGGGGGTCGATTGAAGCGGCGTGCACTGGTCGGGCCGGGGTGGTGCCGGTACGGCTTTGTGTTGCTCGCCGCAACCGGATGTTTGGACGCAGCGCCTCGGACCTACGGCTACGGCTGTAAGGCGGATGCGGAGTGCCAGTGTGGGCGCAAATCCAAACCCGAGCGCCCATTCTTTTTTAGGTTTGTAATTTCAAGCCATTGGCTAGCGGCCTTGGCGGCGCATCGACCGCCTGGCGGAAACTTTCATCCCAGGTATCCGACGCCCATGCACAACGCAGCC
>SXRM01000228.1 GCA_005792545.1 Pseudomonadota bacterium
CCGCGCATGTTGTTCTTGAGCTTGCTGACGGCCAGGTACTCTATGATGCGCTTCTTGACCTTGTCCAGGCCATAGTGCTTGCTATCCAGCACCTTCTGCGCGTTCTCCAGGTCCCAGTTGTCCTCGGTCAGCACGCCCCACGGCATGTCGGCGAACCATTCCAGGTAGGTGCGCGCAACGGTGTACTCGGGCGAGCCGGCCTGGATGTTGCGCAAGCGCTTGAGCTCTTTGGTGGCGATCTTTTGTGCATCCTCCGGCAGCGTGGCCTTGAGCAGCCGTTCTTCCAGTTCGGCTAGTTCGTCGCCGTCATTGCCTTCGAGCTCGCCAAGCTCCTTTTGGATGGCCTTGAGCTGTTTGCGCAGCACGTACTCGCGCTGACTCTTGTTCAGGTCGCCCTTGACCTCGCTGTTGATGCGCTGGCTGATGCGCAGGATCTCGACCTGCTGGATGACCAGCTGCAGCGTCTTGGTCAGCATTTCGTGCAGCGTCGGCGCTTGCAGCACGTCAATCTTGTCTTCGACCGGCACGCCAAGGTGGGTCAGCAGCAGGTAGACCAGGCGCGACGGGTGCTCGAAATTCTCTTGCAGGTCTGCGGCGTTGATCGGCAGCTCAGGCACCATGCCGACCAGCTCGACGGCGGTGTCGCGCACGTTGTGCACCAGGGCGGTGATTTGCGGATCGTTGTCGGCGCGCTCGGCGAAGACCTCGACTTCCGCTTGCAAATAGGGCTCTTCCTGCTCAAAGCGCAGGATCTTGAAGCGCTCCATGCCGCGAATCACGACGTGGTAAGTTTCCGCGCCGTTGCGCAGCACCTTAAGCAACTGCCCGGTGCAACCAGCCCAGTGCAAGTCGCCTGGCTTGGGGTTGTCGACGCCCTTGTCTTTTTGCGCCACCACGCCCACGACGGCGCTGCGGCGGTCGCCCAGGCTCTCCAGCAACTTGATCGACTTGCCGCGGCCGATGACGACCGGCATCACAGCGCCCGGAAACAAGACGGCGTTGCGCAATGCGAGGATGGGCAAGCTATGGACAGCGGCGACGGTGGACATGACAACCTCAGCTTTTCAAGGCAAGGCGGCGCAACTGCCGCCTGTTTCAACGATAGCCAAGCACGCGGGTGCGGCAAGTCAAGTTTGGCCGCCCTGACAGCCGCGTCAGGGGCAATTGTCCATTTCCCCTGCCATGGGCCCGGCAACGGGGTCCTCGATCGCAGTCGCCATCAATTCCCCTTCAATTTCAACCATCTGAACAAAGGTAGGGTCCGTGCATGACATCCGCGCCAGCCACAATGCACAGGCCAGGTTGCCACGGGCGATGAGGGCGCGCGTTGCTGTTTGAGCCTGGGCGCTGTTGCCGGCGACCATGGCCCGAGTCGCGTCAAGGCATTCCGTTACGTCCGGGCTCTCGCCAATGCCCGTCGTATCGATGTCGCACAAAGCGGCCAGGCCCTCGCCTGCAGCCGCCAGCGAACAGGCGGCGGACACGACGGATAGCGGCTCGCCAAACGAGCGCAGGCGTCCAACCGCCTCGCGACCGTGCTGCATGGCCCGATCGCGGTGACCGAACCAGGCCAGCGTGTCGCACAACGCCGTGTGCACTGCCGCGGCGTCGCGCGGGCTGTCGGTGCTCTGCTGCAGCAGGCCGGCCAGGTCGTCGATGGCCTTGGTCCGGCCCGCCAGCATGTCGAGCTGGGCTTGGGCCAGCGCCGCAGAAAACCGGGTGCCGCGCGTCGGCTCGTCGGCAATGGCGGCGCGCAAGGCCACGTCGGCGCGCCGCAAGTTCAGCAGACGCAAAGCGTAGCGGGCATCCAAGAGCGCAAGGCGCTGGTTGAAGCGCTGGGGAAGGTCAGCGGACTGCAAGGCGGCCAGAGCTGTCTCAAACGGGGCACGATCGCCGACAGCCAACAGCAGTTCGCAGATGCTGATGTCGACTTCCTGCGCGCCCAGGCGATCGCCCGCTTGCAGCAACTGGCCGCGCAGCTTGCGAATGACGGTCAACGCTTGCGAATAGCGCCCAGCCCTGGCCAGCGCGGCCGCACGGTTGGCGCGCGCCGGAACGCCGCCCGATGGCTGGCCAATGGCGTTGAACTCGGCCTCGACGGCAGCAAACCGGGCAGCGACGTCGGCGGGAACCAACTGGTCGGCGTCCAACATCGCTTGCGCCAAGTGAACGCGGGCGAGCTGTAGACGGTCGCTGGCGTTTTGCGCGATGACCTCAGCCGCGGCAAAGCGGTTGCGGGCGTCGGCAAGTTGGCCAAGGTCGCGACACACCAACCCCAGGTTGAGCAGCGCCACGCCCTGAACCGGCAAGTTACTTGCCCGTTCGGCAACAGCGAGGGCGTCGGCAAAGGCCTGCCGTGCTGCTCCCAAGTTGCCAGCAGTGCGCTCCAGGTCGCCGAGCGTGACGAGCACCTGTCCAGCATAGCCCGGCTGACCGTGGGTCACGAACAACTCGCCGGCGTGCATCAATAATGTTCGCGCTTCGTCCTGCGCAGCCGAACGGCGGTCGTCAGGCGCCAGGCGAGTGACCAGACGCGCCACATTCGCCTTGGCGATAGCCAGGCCCACCGCATCGTTGGTCGACTGGCGGTTGGCCATGACTTCGCGGTGCAGCGTCACCGCCTCGCGCAAGTCGCCAGCGAGTTCAAGAACCGCGCCAAGCTCCGTCATCGACTCGACAACTTGCCGCTCGTGGACCCGGCGACGTGCGTCAGCCAACGCAGCCTGCAAGATGTCTTGCGCTAGCCCGAGGTCGCCCGCCTGCTGCGCCAGCCGACTTTGCAGCATTCGCGTCTTGTGGGCCTCGTCGAAGGCGCGTGCCCGCACAAAGCCGGCAACCGCCTGACCGGCAACCTGGCATGCCATGGCAAAGCGGCCGCCATTGGCCTCGTGAACGGCATGACCGCGCAGGTACTCGGGAGTTCCAGGTTTGGCCATGGTGGCGCGCCTTGGCTATGGCTGGCGCAGGATGCCCGGCTGGGCGAGTTCGGCGTATAGCAACACGTTGGTCAGAATCGCCTTGCGAAATACGCCCAGGTGCATGCTCTCGTTGGGGCCGTGCGCGGTCGTTTCTGGGTCCATCACGCCGTTCAAGATCAGCGGCAGACCTGCGAAACGCTTGCCGAAAAGCGCCACGAACGGGATCGAGCCACCGACGCCCACGCGGACGAGGTCGGCGCCCCACACCGCGCGATAGGCGCGCCCCGCGGCGTCAAACGCGGGACCGGTCGGCGTGTACAACCAGCCCTCGCCCTCGCCCGGCTGCACTTCGAGACGGGCTTGGACCTGCGGCGGGCACAACTCGGCCACCTTGGCAGCCAGCAGCGCGTGCAACTCAGTCGCGCGCTGGCCAGGCGCCAGACGCACGGACAGCGTCGCAGTCGCTTTGGCCCTTAGCGCGTTTTTCTTGGTCTCGAGCGTAGGCAAAGTGGTGGCCACCACCGTCAGCGCGGGCTGCAGCCACATCCACTCGGCGCGCGGGCGGTCGCGATCGGGCAGCGCATGAATTCCGGGCAGCAGGTGGGCGCCTTTGCGCACCACGTCGTCGGGGATCGGCACCGCGGCCGCAGCGGCAACCTGCTCTTTGGACCACGACCGCAAGCCGACGGTCGGCCGTCCATCGGCGTCGACCAGGCCACCAATGATCTTGCACAGGCTGGTGGTGACGTCTGGGACCGCGTTGCCCCAAAGCCCGCTGTGACCGTCCGACTCCAACGCCTCGACGGTCAGGATCATCTCGACGAGGCCGCGCAGGCTGACCGTCAAGCCCGGCACGTCAGTGCTTGGGTTCTCGCAGTCCGTCAAGACCATGGCGTCTGCGGCGAAAACATCAGGAAACTCATCCATGTACGCTTCGAGGTTGCTGGATCCGCACTCCTCTTCGCCTTCGATCACCAGTCGCAAGTTGCAGGGCAGCGTGCCGACGGTGGCCAGCCACGCTTCGATCGCGGCGAGGTGCGACACCCAACCGCCCATGTCGTCCGCGGCGCCGCGCGCGTACAAGCGGTCACCGACGATCGTGGCCTCGTGCGGCGGTGTGCGCCAGGTCTCGCCCTTGACCGGCTGCAAATCGAGGTGGCCGTAGACCAGCACCGTCGGCGCGGCCGGGCCCGCCTGATTCCACAGCGCGGTCACGAACGGATGGGCACCGTCGAGGTGCAACACCCGGCACTCGCTCGGGCCGAGCGTGGTCAGGTGGGCGGCAATGGCGTCGGCCAGGCGCGCGACGTCCCCCGCGTGCGCCGCGTCGCAGCTGATGGCCGGGATGCGCAGAAACTGGCCCAGCAGGGCGACGGTGTCGTCAAAACGGGCCGCGGCGCGGTCCAGAGCGGGCTGACAGGTAGCGTGCAGGTCGGTGGCGGGCATCTGAGGGTCCTCCAGTCGGGGTCGGAGCGTGCCGCGAAGCGGTTGCCGGCGCAAGTCGGCTGGGCAGCGTTTTGTATAGTTGATGTTTATCTACATTTCGCCCTTGACCGCATCGGTTGCGGCCGCGATTATCGGTGCGCGGCACGATGCTGCACGCGAGAGCCGACCATGTCCCACACACCTTTGCACGCGAGCCTCCAGCGGATGGCTCAGCGCGTCGCGATCGCCGAGCGTCTGGCGAGTCGAACGTCCGTCCCGGCCGAAGAGTGGCTGGCGCGCGGCCGTTCGCGCCGTGACCTGCTGGCGATGCTGGCGAGCGCAGGCGCACTGCCCCTGCTGGGCTGTGGCGCTGCTTCAACGCAAGGGACTGGCGGCGTTTCTGGAACTGACACTGGAGGTTTGGCTGACGCCGCGACGGGCGCCGACAGTGAAAACAAAGCGGATGCCACTGCCAAGCCGACCGGCACCGTGGCCATCATCGGCGGCGGACTCGCGGGTCTGCACTGTGCAGTGCGCTTGTGGCGGGACTACGGGGTGACCGCCACCGTCTACGACGGCCAAAAGCGCGCCGGCGGCCGTTGCTGGACCGACCGCGACACGTTCAAGGGGCTCGATTCGATGCACTGCGAGCTGGGCGGCGAGTTCATTGACAGCAACCACAAGACTTTGCTCGGCCTGTGCAAAGAGTTCGGCCTGGAGCTGCTCGATTACGACAAGGACAACGCAGATCTGGACGATGAGTTGCTGTTTGTGCAAGGCAAGGTCTGGAGCCAAAAGGAACTGCTGGGCGCGTGGAAGCCACTTGCAGCCGCCATTGCCAGCGCGCAGAAGCGCCTACCGGGCGGGCGTATGCCGACCTTCGACCGCACGCAGGGAGCAGAGGCCATCGATAAGCAGTCGCTGGCGGCCTGGCTCGACGCGCAAAAGGTGACTGGGGCGCTGCGGACGCTCATCGACCAGACCTTCATCGGCGAGTTTGGCCTCGACCCCGACGAGCAGAGCGCGCTCAACCTGCTGGACATGACCGACCCGAGCCAAAGCGAGATTTCGTTGCTCGGCGACAGCGACGATCGGTGGCACCTCAAGGCCGGCAACGACAGCCTGGTCGCTAAGCTGGTACAGGCGCTGCCCCCCGGTGCGCTGCAGCTCGAGCACACGCTGCAAAAGGCGGCGGTGGGCCCAGACGGTCGCGCTGTGCTCACGTTTGCGGGACCCGGCGGCGCGGTAGAGGTCAAGGCCGACCGAGCCGTGTTCGCCTTGCCGTTCAGTGCGTTGCGCAAAGTGGACCTCGCGGGCCTCGGCCTGCCGGCCAGCAAGGCCAAGTCCATCGCCGAATTGGCGTATGGGACCAACAGCAAGCTCATGGTTGGCTTCAAGTCGCGGGTGTGGCGCAAGGCCGACAGCGACGGCACCATCGTGACCGACATGGGCTTTGGCATGTCGTGGGAGACCAGCCGCCTGCAGTCCACCACCGACTTCGGCATCTTGACCAACTTCACCGGCGGCAAGAAGGGCGTCGACCACGGTGTTGGCACCGCAGGCAACCAGCGCGACGCGTTTCTGAACCAGCTCGACGCCATCATCAGCGGCGCCAAGAAAGCCGCGACCGCTGACACCGTGCGGCAACACTGGCCGAGCGTGCCGTGGATCGAGGGGTCTTACTGCTGCTACAAGCCCGGGCAGTTCACCACCATTCGCGGTGCGGAGGCAGCGGCGGTGGGCAGCCTGCATTTTTGCGGCGAGCACACCGACCTCGTGATGCAGGGCTACCTCGAGGGCGCAGTGGCCAGCGGGGCACGTGCGGCGACTGAGATCGCGGGTGCCTGGAAACTTCCAAAGAAAACATAGGCCTGAATAAAGCCCCCCTCCATGCACAGACCCTGGATTGGCAAATCACTGCTCGCCCTGGCCGCACTCGGCGGCGGCGGCGCTGTCTGGGTCTGGTACCACTGGGACCCGCGCGAGTTGCGTGACGAAATCGCGGCCAAGGTCATGGCGATGGACGTTGGGCGGTCGCTGCGAGGGCCGGCATTGCTGGCGCAGGGCGATGTGGAGGCGCCGTTCGTGTGTGTGGTGGCCTGGGACCCTTTCGACAAGGTTGGCGCCGAGACCGTGCGCGATGCACTGCGGCTGGCCAGAGCGCACGGCAACGCGCGCGTGGTGGTGCTGCCGGTGCGCGAGGCCGGGCCGGTGCTCGACGTCGGCGCCATCGCGCTGGCGCTGGCAAAGGACGGCGGTCTGTGGCCATGGCTGACGGAACACGGCATGGCTCGCGACGACCGCGACTTCCGGGATCAGTGGACAAGGCGGCTAGGGCTGGACCGTTGGTCGGTCGTGCTTGATGAGGCCGCAGACCGTGATACGGCTCAGGCGGCGCGAGCGCTGCGGCGCGTGGCCGACGGCTTGCAGTTGCGCCCCGGCGATGCCCTGGTCAACGGCACGCGCTATGCGCCAGAGCGGCAGGCCGGCTGGCAATCGACATTCGGCGACGTATGGCGGCGAGAGGTCCAGCGTTTGGGCTCGCTTACACGGCAGCACGGCGACCGCGCGGGCCAGGTGCAGCCCGCAGCGGTCAAGGACGCCGGGCTGGCAGAGCCAACCGCGACCCGCTACTTGCAGTGGATTGTGCGCATGCAGCGCATCAAGCAGACGTGACGGTGGTCAGCCGATGTCGGCTGCAGCGACGACTCGCGCGACCGCTGCGAAGTGCAGACCAGCGGCGGCGACCACGAGGGCGTGAAATATCTCGTGGTACCCAAAGACCCCAGGACTCGGATCGGGCCGACGCTTTGCATAGATGATTGCGCCTGCCGTATACAGCACACCACCGACCAGCAGCAGCCCCAGGCCGACCGTGCCCAGACCGCGGGCCACGGCCGACCACTCCGCGACGACCAGCCAGCCCATCAGCACATAGAGCGCCGCAGAGACCGGTTTGGGCGCATTCGGCCACAGCAGCGACTTGCCGACCCCGAGCACCGCGCCACCCCACGCCAGTGCAAGCAGGCGCATCCCGGCGTCGCCAGGAACAGCCAGCAGGGCGACCGGGGTGTAGGTCCCCGCAATCAACAGATAGATCGCCGCATGGTCCACTCGCCTCAGCATCGCGCGGGTCGCAGGCAGCCAGTTGGGGCGATGGTACAGCGCGCTCGCGCCAAACAGCACTGTGACGCAGCCGGTGTAGATCATTGCCGCCAGCGACGGCTTACCCGGCCTTGCCCAGGCTGTGAGTACGCAACCGGCCAAGATGCTGACGTAGAAGGCGATTTCATGCGACACGCCGCGCAGCCTTGGCTTCTTGCGCGGTGCAGGCACGGCATCAATGGGCGAGGTCTCGGACAAGGCTTCCTCCGGCGCAAGCGTAGCCGGCACGGCAGTCTGCGGCAACCAGGCCCGCGCGGCCGGCGCAACCGCCTGCGAGGCCTCTGTCTGGAAGCCCTGACCGCACACGATCGCATCACGCAGCAGTTTGCAAGTAATATCATGAGTCTGAACAAAGCCCCCCTTTATTCTGGCGCAACCACCAACCTGGATGCCGCTGTCTGCCGCGATCGCGGGCGCCCAAGAATCGCCAGTATTGTCATGAATCTGAATAAAGCCCCCCTCCGTTCTTGCCGGGCGCAAATCCAAACCCGAGCGCCCATTCTTTTTTAGGTTTGTAATTTCAAGCCATTGGCTAGCGGCCTTGGCGTTCTTGCCCTGCCCCTTGAAAAGAGCGCCCTAACGGCGTCTACTCGCGCCCCCGTCGCGCGGGCAGGCGCGGCCGCACGGAATTCCTTCATGGCCTTCTCCAGTGTGTCCCTAGCCGCCGTCGCGCACGTCGACGCGCCGATCGCGGTGTCGTCCGTTGAGCTGTGCGCGCCACTCGAGCGGACTATGCAGCGCCTGGGGCTGCGCCCCGACCTGTTGGCGTCGGCAAGCGGCGTGCAGTCCCGGCGCTGGTGGGAGCCGGGCGTGCAGCCGAGCCAAGCGGCGACCTGGGCGGCCGAAAAAGCGCTGGCCGCGTCGGGCATCGACCGCGGGCGCATCGGCGTGGTCATCAATACCAGCGTCTGCCGCGACTACATCGAGCCGTCTACCGCGTGCCTTGTCCACGGCAACCTGGGCCTGCCGACGACGTGCCTGAACTTCGACCTCGGCAATGCCTGCCTGGCCTTCATGAACGGCATGGACCTCGCAGGCCACCTGATCGAGCGGGGCGCGGTCGACTTTGCGTTGATTGTCGATGGCGAGGGCAGCCGCTACGTCCAAGAGCAGACGGTGGCTCGGCTGGCCAAAGACGAAGCCACCCTGGCTGAGTTCCAGGCACAATTCGCGACCTTGACGCTGGGATCGGGCGGCGCAGCGATGGTGCTCGGCCGCAGCGACCTCGTCGAAGGCGGGCATCGCCTGCTCGGCAGCGTCAGCCGCGCGGCAACCCAGCACAGCGGCCTGTGCAAGGGTCAAGTCGACAAGATGGAGACCGACGCCAAGACGCTGCTGTTCGCCGGCCTCGAGCTTGCCGGACAAACGTGGTCGGCAGCGCAGTCCGTGATGGGGTGGAAGGCCGCAGAACTCGACGAATGCGTGCTCCACCAGGTGAGCGGCACCCACACCGCCAGCCTGTGTCGTAAGCTGGGCCTGGACATGGCCAAGGTGCTCGCCATCTTCCCCGACTTTGGCAACATTGGTCCGGCGTCGGTGCCGATCGTGCTCAGCAAGGCCGCCGAGGCCGGTCGCATCCGGCCCGGCGGTCGCGTGGCCTTGATGGGCATCGGCAGCGGCCTGAATTGCAGCATGGCCGAGGTCATGTGGTGAGCGACGCTGCCCTGCCCGCCCAGTGGGCCGCGGAATTCCCATTCGCTGCCCAGTGGTTCGACCGTGGCGATGGCGTTCGAATGCACTATCTGGACGAGGGCGCTGGCCCGCCAGTGGTGATGCTGCACGGCAATCCGACGTGGTCGTTCTACTACCGCAAGCTGGTGTTGGCGCTGCGCGACGCGCACCGGTGCCTGGTTCCAGACCACGTCGGCATGGGCAGGAGCGACAAGCCCGCTGACGAGCGCTACGCCTACACGTTGGCCAACCGCGTCGCTGACCTGACGGCCTGGCTGGACTCGCTGGCCTTGAGCGCGCCGGTGACGCTGGTGGTCCACGACTGGGGCGGCATGATCGGCATGGCGTGGGCTGCAGCGCATCCCGAGCGAGTGGCGCGCCTGGTTATCCTGAACACCGCAGCATTCGGCCTGCCGGCCACCAAGCGGTTTCCGTGGCCTTTGGCGCTGACGCGCACGCCGCTTGGGACGCTGCTGGTCCGGGGCTTCAACGGCTTTTCTTGGACCGCGACGTGGGCGGCGATGGCCCGGACCAGGATGCCGGCCAGCATTGCAGCTGCCTACACGTGGCCCTACGGTTCGTGGGGCGACCGCGTGGCTACGCTGCGGTTCGTGCAGGATATTCCGCTGCGGACGGGCGACCCTGGCTTCGAGATCGTCCAAGCTACGGCAGACAAGCTGGGTGTTTTCGCGCAGACGCCGACGCTGGTGGTTTGGGGCGGCAAGGACTGGGTTTTTGACGACCACTTTCTGGCTGAGTGGAAGCGGCGACTGCCCCACGCGACCGTGCGCTACCTCGCCGATGCGGGTCACTACGTCCTTGAGGACGCCGCGCCGGAGGTGGTGCCGGCCGTCGTGTCGTTCATTCGCGGCGACTGAAGTGATGACCTGCAACATCGCGGCTTTCCTGCCCGCCATGGCGCTAGAGCGTCCAGATGCCGTGGCGCTCGTCGTGCCCAGCGGCCGGGACCAAAGCGGCAAGCGCACCTACACGACCTGCACCTACGCGCAGCTGGATGCGCGCAGCGACCGCATTGCCCACGGCCTGCTGGCGTACGGCCTGCGGCGTGGCAGCCGCGCAGTGCTGATGGTGACGCCGGGCGAGTCGTTCTTTGCGTTGACTTTCGGACTGTTCAAGGCCGGCATCGCGCCGGTGCTTGTGGATCCGGGCCTGGGCATCGCCCAGCTAGACCAGTGCATCGCCGAAGCAGAGCCCGACGCCTTCATCGGCGTGACCAAGGCTCACCTGGCGCGCGCCGTGCTGGGCTGGGGCCGGCACTCGGTGCAGCATCTGGTGTCGGTCGACGCCATGCTGGGCTGGGGCGGCGCGACTTTGGCCGAAATCGAAGCGCTCGGGGCGAACGCCGGTCCGATGCTGGCGGCTACGGCGCCTGACGACCTCGCCGCTGTGCTGTTTACGAGTGGCAGCACCGGGCCAGCCAAGGGCGCCGAGTACCTGCACCGTCACTTCGTCGCCCAAGTCGAGTTCATCCGCGACCTGTACGGCATCACGCCGGGCGAGATCGACCTGCCGACATTTCCGCTGTTTGCGCTGTTTGATCCAGCGCTTGGCATGACGACCGTCATCCCGGAGATGGACTTTACGCGGCCGGCGCGCGTCGACCCGACCATGCTGGCCGAGCTCATTTCCGACTGGGGCGTCACCAATGTTTTTGGCTCGCCGGCGCTGCTGGCGACCGTCGCCGCTCACGGGGTTCCCAACGGCGTGTACTGGCCGACGGTGCGGCGCGTGCTGTCGGCGGGCGCGCCGGTGCCGTGGCAGGTGCTCGAGGCCATGCACCAGCTGCTGCCGCCCGACGCCCAGGTGTTCACGCCGTATGGCGCGACCGAGAGCCTGCCTGTGGCGAGCATCGGCAGCCGCGAGGTGCTGGCCGAGACGCGCGCGCTGACCGAGACGGGCCACGGCGTGTGCGTTGGCAGACCGCCGACGGGCGTGCAAGTGCGCGTCATCGCTGTGGACGATCGACCGCTGCCGACCTGGGATGGCGTGCGCGAGTTACCGCCCGGCGAAGTCGGCGAGCTGTGCGTGTTTGGCCCCAGTACGACGCAGGCCTATTTCGGGCGACCCAAAGCCACGCGACTGGCCAAGGTCGCCAGAGGCGAGCAACTGTGGCACCGCATGGGCGACGTCGGCTACTTCGACGCCCAAGGACGGCTGTGGTACTGCGGGCGCAAGGGCCACCGGGTCGAACTGCCGGACCGCACGCTGCACACGGCGCCGGTCGAGGAGATCTTCAACACCCACCCGTCGCTGCGACGGTCCGCGTTGGTCGGCGTTCGCAAGGCAGGCCAAACCGTGCCAGTCGTGTGCCTTGAGCTGCACCGCGACGCCAAAGTGCGAGGCAAGGCACTGGTAGCCGAGCTGACGGAACATGCGGCAGAGCATGGACAAACGCGCGGTATCGTCACGTTCCTTGAGCACCCCGGGTTTCCGGTAGACATTCGCCACAACGCCAAAATCGGCCGCGAAAAACTGGCCGTGTGGGCCCAGGAAAAGCTCGGATGGCGCTAGTCGTCGTCACCGGCGCCAGCGGCTTTCTGGGCGGTGCCATCGCGCGGGCGCTGTTGGCGCGCGGCGACCGTGTTCGCTGCGTCCAGCGGTCCGATGTCGCGGATTTGCGCGCCCTTGGCGCAGACTTCGTCCGCTGTGACTTGTCTGGCGGCGCAGCGGCGGTGCAGGCGGCACTGGCGGGCGCCGACGCCGTGCTGCACGTCGCGGCCAAGGCCGGTGTCTGGGGCTCACAGGAGCAATTCGACGCCGCCAACATCACAGCGACCGCCCAGGTCATCGCCGCCTGCCGCCACAACGGTGTCGCGAGGTTGGTCTACACCAGTACGCCGTCCGTGGTGCACAGCGGTGGCGATGTCGAAGGGGCGGACGAGTCGGCACCGCTGCATCCTGATCCCCGCTCAGCGTACGCGGTCTCCAAGGCCGCGGCAGAGACGCTGGTGCGCGCTGCCAACGACCAAAGACTGGCCACCGTGGCCCTGCGCCCGCACCTCATCTGGGGCCCTGGCGACACCCAACTGACTGCTCGCATTGTCGCGCGCGCCCAGGCGGGTCGGCTGCGGCTTGTTGGCGGCGGCGACAAGCTCATTGACGGCACCTACATCGACAACGCCGTCGAGGCGCATTTGCTGGCGCTCGACCGGCTGACCGTGGGCGCGCCATGCGCGGGTCGTGCCTACTTCGTCGCCAACGGCGAACCGGTACCGCAGCGCGTGCTGGTCAACGGCATTCTAGCCGCCGCGGGTCTGCCGCCGTGCGGCAAGGGCATCGCGCCCTGGGCAGCCTATGTGGCTGGCGCGATTCTAGAATGGATCTGGCACCTTCTGGGCCGAGAGGATGAGCCGCTGATGACCCGTTTCGTGGCACGACAGCTGGCGACCGCGCACTGGTACCGGCTCGATGCGGTGCGGCGCGACCTGGGCTATCAGGGCAAAGTCAAGACCGACGAGGGGTTGCGGCGCCTGGCTCAGGCGTTTCAGACAACTGGCGTGTGATCTCGTCTTGACGCGGACAACGGCTAGCGCACGTACAGATAGCCGCTGCGGTTCCAACCTTCGGGGCTGTTGTAGCAGCCGCTCCAGCTGGCCTTATAGTTGCCGTCGTTGTACCCGGTGGCGATCGAATAGATGATGTGCGGGTTGTGGTAGTTGTGGTCGCCGAGGTTGCAGCAACCTTCGTCGGTCCCGCTGTAGGTTTGACCCCCATACGTCTCGGACCACGTCATCTTCTTGTTGCCAACCTTGGCTGTGGTATCGAAATTGGCGATGTTGTCGATCTTGCCGAACCGGTGCGGGTTGGTGCTGCCGCAACTGAGCCAGAACTGGTCGGTGTAGAGTGCCTTGATGGCGGCGTCGGACAGCTTGGCGCAGCCGGCCTGCGACGGCGACGTCAAGCCCGCGACGGCGTTGGCGTCGATGTGGCACCACGAGCCGCCGACCATGCGCGCCACAAGCGACCAGCCGCCGCCGTTGCTGGTCATGTCGCAGTAGGTCTGGACCGCCGGCTGACCGGGCGGTGCGATCCAGTACACCCCGTCTTTGCTGCCTGGCACCTTCTCGAGGACGTCTTTGCACGAAAGGCCGGGGTTATCCGCGGTGCCCACGCCTTGAATTGCCAGTGCGAACCAGCCCTTGCCGTTGCAAATGTACAGCGCCTTGTCCTTGCTGTTGGCATAGGTGTAGCCAAATCCGGCGGCTTCGCACTTGAACGGGTGGGCGGCCGCAACGGGATACTGAAAGCCGCCCTGCGCCTGCAACACGCCGGTCGCCGCCACTTTCTTGCTGGACAGCGTACCGACGTCGATCGACCAGGCGTTGAGCTTGCCGTCCTTGCCGCCAAAAGTTCCCGCCAGGTCAGCGACCTGCAGCGACCAGATGCCCTTGGGGTTTTTGCCAAGCCACGGCGAGAGGTCGCCCGCCACCAGCTTGTCGCCCGCCTTGAAGGTCGCCTTGACCGCGGTGCCAGGACCGCCCTGGTCATAGAGCTTGTACGAGGCGCCGCCCGGGTCGAACAACGTGATGCGCAGCTTGCTGATGTCGCTGTTGACGACGTCGATGTGGATGGTGAGCGACTCGGCGAGGCCGAAATCGGGGACGTCGATGGCATCGGTGACGCCAGCCGGAAAGGCGTCCGCAATGTCGATCGGCGCCTTGATGCTCGCCGCGGTTTCCTTGAACTGGTTGGTCAACAGCCCGTTGCTGATCTCGTCCAGGCCGTCTTTGGGCAGGTTGGCGACGCTGACACCGCCGTCGGCGCACTCGAGGCTGCCGTCGGCCTTGAAGCCCTTGACCACGAGGCCGCTGCCGCAAGCTGCGCCGACTTTGGGAATAACCGGAAGGCCGAGCAGGTCTTTGTACTGCCCGGTGCTGGCTACGTCAGCCAATTGCGGCAGGTTTTGAAGGTCTTTGTAGCTGCCGGACGCGGCTACTTTGGCGAGGGCCGAGGCCTGGACGTAGTTGCCGAGGTCGGCAGCCTTGGCGTAGTCGGAGAGCACTTTGGGGTCGAGCTGACCGGCGCCGATGCAGCCGCTGCAGTCCACGCCCTCCGCCTTGGCTGCGCGCAAGGCGTACGCGACCGATCCCAGGGTTTTTCGAGGTAATTCTGGGTCATTGCCGACAGCGATGCCGAGCCAGGCCTCTGGCAGTGCTGCCAACGCGCTTTGCGACAGTGGGTTGACCGCGCCGAGCGCAGCTGAAAACTGGCCGCCCTTGACGGTGACGACGATGGGCCCCTCTTTCCAGGCACTTGCGCCACCCTGAGCTTGGCCATACAGCCCGAAAGTCAGCGCATAGTCGCCATCGACAGCGGCGCCGCCGCCCGAGGCAAACACGGCGCCAGCGATGGTCAACTGCGAAGGCACGGCAGCGGCGACCGGTTGCGCTGCCAGGATGGCCAAAGCGGCCATCAGCAAGGAAGGAGCGAGGCGTTGCATGGCGCGATTTCCGTGGCGGCGGTGGCCGTTGCGGGGATTATCGGAGTCGCGGTCAGCGGGCGCAAGCGACGGGCGCCCGGCTATGGCACCGTGCGGCCGTTCAGCCATGCGGCCACCCTGGCTGCGACCCGATCTGGCTGCCTGGCCCACCGAAAATGCACAGCATCTCCGCGTGGCGTGTCCAGACCAGCATCGAATTGTTCACGATCGACAGCACAAGCTGATAACTTCTTGCACAAAAGGTCCGTTGCCTTGCCAGTCGTCAACGTGTCTCCGCGCAAGCCAAGCCCCAACACCGGTACGGCCACGTGGCCCAATCCTGCCTCATAGTCAAACGGCGGGCCCAAAGGCGCGTAGACGCCCGTGGCAATCTGCCGCGACCAGTCGCGCACCAGGCGCCGCGGCTGCCGACCTCCAAAGCCGAGCCGGTGGCCCGGGAACCAGCCCAGCGACTGGGCGACTACGTGCGCCAGTTGCGACTGCACGAGCACGCTGTACCGCTTCGGGAACTCGAACCCGCGGTGGTCCACGGAGCCACTCGCCACCAGCACCAGGGACGCAAACGCAGCAGGATCGCGGGCCAGTGCCAGCGCCAGTAGCTGACCGCCAAGAGAGTGGCCAATCGCGTGTACGCGCTGCACGCCAAAGTGCGCGGCGACCGCCATCCGCGCCGCCGGAATGTCGCAGCGCACCAACTCGTCGTAGCCAAAGTTGTTGTGGCGTGACGCACGGACCTGACTGGATCCAGTCCCGCGTAGCTCCATGGCCGCACAAGACACGCCTAAGCCCGCCAACGCGCGCAGGAACGGCGCGTAGTAGCTCGCCGGCACGCCCATCGCCGGCACCAGCAGAGCGACCGGCCCCGGCCCATTCGCGGCGCACACCAAGGCATCGTGGCGCACACCGTCGGCGGCGGTCACAGGTAACGGCAACAGCGTGGAATCGGGCATGGCGACGCGGGTAGTCGCCGTGCTGGCGAGCGCAGTCAGGGTAGTCCAGGTTGCGACAGCCGACCAGACGGCCAGGAACCGGCTGAGATGACGACGTCAGCCAGGCGGCTTGCTCGGTTTCTGCCGCTTGGGCTTTGCCGAGGCCTGCCGCTCGACCACGCCGATGCGGTAACGGGCCATCGCAGCGATGAGGTCCAGAGGCAGCGGCTGATCGTGCGGAAACTGCACAGAGCCTTTGGCGTACTTGTACGGCCGCAACAGGTCCAGATGGGCAGCGATGCCGTCGGCGCCCGGGTACAAGCCGATGTGGTGCGCAAACCCTGCAAAGTGGATGAGGTGGCGCCCATGCAGGTCGAACGTCGGGATGCCGTAGCTCAGCGTTTCGACAGCCAGTGGGGCCAGCGCGGCCACGGTTTGACGAACGGCCTGCAGCCGGGTCTGCACTGCCGGTGGCTGAGTCGCGATATGCGCGTCGATGGGATTCATGGGGTGACCTCCGGACCCCGAATCGTCAGCGGCGCCCGTATTCTCGTCAAGGCCGAAAGCAAAGTGGACTATTTTGATTGCGACACTTGACAGTGACAATGTGAACTGATACACTTCTCCCTGTCGGCGCTGAGTCAGCGACCGGCCCCCGCGCCACGATTTACGCCCAAATTGCAGGGTGGCGCGGTTGGAAACGCCTGCTAAAAGGGAGCCATGCCACAGTTCATTCCCGCGCGGCCGGTTGCCGCAAGCGCTGGTGTTCGCGCTGCATCTGGTCCTGCAGACTCACCGCCACCAGGTCCGCCCCACCCTTTGCAAGACTTGGGCTTCTTTGGCCTGGATCACCTGGAGCCCGCGGTTGTCGCGGCACTGGCCGACACGCAGCCGATGCTGCTCATTGGTCAGCCCGGCTGCGCCAAGAGCGAGCTGCTCAATCGCATCGCCGCCGCGCTGGGCCTGCGGCACCGCCACTACAATGCCAGCATGGTCAGCTTTGACGACCTGTTTGGCTATCCGGTGCCAGCGGCCGACCGTAGTGGCTTGGTGCAACTGCGCATGCCCGACGATATCTGGGACGCACAGGCGGTGTTTTTCGACGAGATTTCGCGGTGTCGTCCGGAGCTGCAAAACAAGTTCTTTAGCGTCATCCACGAGCGCAAGGTCAACGGCCGGCCGCTCGGCGATCTGGTGTACCGCTGGTCGGCGATGAACCCGCCGCCGGGGCCGGACGACGACCCTGGCGATGCGGTGTGCGGCGGCTCGCTGCCGCTGGACTATGCGCTCGCCGATCGCTTCGCGTGGGTGCTGAGCCTGCCATCGTTCGATGACCTCGACCACGGCACCCGCCTGCGCATCCTGGCAGCACCGCAGGGCGCGCCCATCGACGGCCGCGGGCTGCAGCGCCTGCTGGAAGACACGCGGCTGCACCATGCCGCGCTCGCCGCGACCGTCATCGCCAAGGCTCAGTCTTGGGTCAATGCGCTGACGGCGCCGATGCACGCCGCCGGCTGGTCGCTGTCTGGTCGCCGCGCCGTCATGTTGGTGCGGTGCGCCGGTTGGATGGTGGCGTCGCATCGGGCCCTTGGCCTGGATGCCAACTTGCAAGAGTGCCTGTGGGCGACGTTGCGGTTCTGCGTGCCCTACCCTGCAGCTGGAAAGGCCGTGGACCACGCGCGCTTGCACGCCGTCCACCGTGCGGCGTGGCGCGACGTCGAATTGCCGCCGTCACCGCTGGCACGCCAAATTCGCGACACCGCTGACCCGGTGCAACGGGTTGCGTTGGCCTTGCGCGCCGGCCCGCAGGCGCTGGACAAGGTTGCGACCAGCGAGCTCGTCACCGATGCGCTCGCCGCGCAAACAGTTCCAAACCGCTACATCCTGGCCCGCAACATCGTCGCAAGCCTTAGGGACGACCACCTGACGGCAGCCGCCTATGAGGTGCTGTTCGAACCCCTCGGCAAGCTGCAGGGCTTTGTCGCGCAGGCGGACCATCACCTCGACTTGCCCCGGCACCAGTCCCGCCAGCTCGATGCGGTCCATGCCTGCTGTACGCGACTGGCGCGCCGGGGCCAGCCGCGCGAAGTCGAATTGGCCAACATCCTGTACACGCTGGTCGCCGTTGAGCGCGCGGTCTTCGATCCCGAAGAGCTGCTCGCCATCGACGCCAAGTGGCAGGCGCTGTTCGAGCAGGCACTGGAGGTGACGTGATGCCAGCCCGCAACATGAGCGCACCGCCGCGCATCGTTTTCGACTGCAAGCCGGTTACCGCAGTAGCGCCGCCGTTGACGCTGGACCCGACCCAGGCGCGCGCCCTGCGGGTGTTTGCGCGGGTGTCGGTGCCAGGGCTGCTGTTTGCGTGCCTTGGAGAGCACGCACCGTCTGCATGGCGGCGTTTTCGGAGCATCGAGCTGACCGTACCGACCGGCCGCAGCCGTGAACTACGCGACGTGCTGACCGCGGACCACCTGTGGCGGCGGTGGCTGATGGTCATCGCCCAAGCCTTGGCCGAAGGTCGCGACTGCCGATCTGCGCTCGCCGAGCCACTTGATACTGCGCTGCACCTGGCCGAGGTCGACCAACGCTTCTTGGCTGCGGCAGCACGCCTGTCGACGGCCGCTCTGCCCCAATTCGCGGTCGTGCGCGTGCTCCCAGCCGAGCTCGTCTACACCGACCCGGCTGAGCTCGACCCAGCGGTGGCGCTAGCGCTATTGGTGCGAACAGGCGGACCGGTGTTCAGCGTGTCCCGCGCACCAGCACTGCCAACGGAGCACTGCCTCGACCTCAGGTACGAGTACTCGGCCTATGGCGAACCGCTTGTGGAGGTGCAGTGATGGCCCACGGCGGACAGCTGACCCTGCGCGATGACCCGGCACTGGCCGCGCGCATCGTGGCGTCGATACCGGCGAGCGAACAGGCATTCGTCACGTTGCTCGGCCTGCTGCGGATCGGTGTGAGTGACGACATTCGCACGGCCTGCGTCACGCTCGGCGCGCGCTCGCGGCTGATGGTCAACCCGGACTTCGTGGCGCGGATGTGCCCGACGGACGAAGCGCTGGCGACGCTAGTCATGCACGAGCTCTATCACGTATTGCTAGGCCACACGCGGCTGTTTGCGCGTGCTCGGCCGCTCGACAACGTGGCGTTCGATGCGGTGATTAACGCTCACCTGGCGCAGCGGTTTCCCGCGCCGCCAAGGTTGGCGCTGTTTACCAATACCTATGCGCCGGATGTACTGCCCGGCGCGCTCATGCGCCCGCCCGAGGGCTGGCCTCATGCGCCGAATTGGATTCTGCCCGGCGTGCTCGGCTCACTGCACCGGCGGCTCTACACGCCCGAAGGGGGCACCTGGCTCGAAGTCTACGACGCCCTGAGGGCAACACTGCCGCAAATTCGTATCAGCCTGGAGGATCTGCTTGGCAGCCACGGGCTTGAAGAGGACGGCGCGCCGTCGGATGCCGCGTGCGACGATCCCGAGTTGCGCAAGGTCATCGCCGACATTGTTGCGCGGTGGCCGGCTGCTCAGGAACTGGGCGGCCGTGATGCGGGCAGCGCCGCCCAAGACCTGGGAATCGACGTGAGCGCGCCGCCACCGCCGCTGACTCAGGCCGTGCGTGCGGCAGTGCTGCGTGTCGCAGGCGTGTTGCGGTCGCAGAGCGGCGGTACCGCAGCTGAGGGACAAGGCCCGGCGATAGCGCCCTACCGCGACCGGCCTGCGCCCCGCGAGACAGGGCTTGAGCTTCTTGGCGAGACGCCGCTGTTCTTTCCCTCGGCCGCGCAGCGGGTCAGGCAATCGTTCCGCGAAAAAGTCCACCTGTACCTCGACGTCAGCGGCAGTATGGCCCGACAGCTGCCGATGGTAGCCGGGGCGGTGCTGTCGGTCCGCCACCTGCTGGCACCGCAAATCCACGCGTTTTCGACAGAAATCGCAGATGTCGACGCGGAACAACTGCGGCAGGGCCACGTCGAGTCGACGGGCGGCACGTCGATTGCGTGCGTCACCGAGCACATGGTCGCTCACGGCGTACAACGGGCGGTCGTGGTCACCGATGGTGCCGTAGGCGATGTGCCTGAACCAGACGCTGAACGGCTGCTGCGCCGCAAGCTGCGGATGCACGCGGTGCTGACTCGACCTGGCCACGCGGCGTTTGTGGATCAACTGGCCGGCCGCGCAACGCTTTGTGAACCCCGGAGGCACCGATGACGACCTGCTACGAAACTGCCGAGCATGTGCTGCCCGGCCACCCGGACAAGCTGTGTGACGCCGCCGTGGACGCGGTCGTCGATTTCGTGCGCGCGCGCGACCCGTTTGGCCAGTGCGGGCTGGAGGCGGCCTGCGTCCGCAATGCTCTGTTCATCACAGGGCGCATCGCCGCCGAGCCGACTGCGCTGGCTGAGCTCAACGTGCCGCTGCTTGTTCGCAAAGTCTATGAAAGCGCAGGCTATGGCGAGGACGCCGCCGGCCGGTTGTGGCGACCACTACCCGCAGGCCTGGGTGTGGTCTGTGAACTCGACATCGGCCCGTTCTTGCCCGAAGAGCGGGACTTGCGGCACCTATCCGATGATCAGGCCATCTGTGTCGGGCACGCGGACGCCTCGGGTCCCGGCTTGTTGCCGCCGGCGGTGGCTCTGGCGCGCGCGATTGCGCGACGGATGCACGACCTCCGCTTACAACTGGGCGCCGACCGGGTGGGACCGGATGGCAAGGTGCTGGTGACCGTGGCGCGCGACGCGGACGGGTGGCGTGCCCAAGATGTCTCGGTTTCATTGCACCACGCGCCGGACACGGATCCGCTGTGGCTGCGGGAGTTTGCTGAGCGGGCGGTGGCTGGCGCGTGCGCAGGCGAGATGCCAAGGCTGCTGGTCAATGGCGGCGGGAGCTTCGCTTGCGGCGGCCCACACGGCGACAATGGCCTCGCCGGCAAAAAGCTGGTCGTGGATGCCTATGGCCCACAGGTGCCGATTGGCGGCGGCGCTTGGTCAGGCAAGGACTTCCGCAAAGTCGACCGCTTGGGCGGGTTGCTCGCCCGCCAACTGGCGATCCGCGCCGTGCGGCTTGGTCTGGGCGAACGCGCGACAGTGACGCTGGCGTACCAGCCCGGCGGCCAGCGGCCGGCGTCGGTGGGGCTAACTGTTGACGACCGCGCGGTCGTCGGCGACGTCCTAGCGCTGCTGAAACATCCGGAATTGGACAACGTGAGGGTGTGGCGGAAATTCGTCGCCGCGCCAGCCACCTTGGTCGACTTGGCGCGTTGGGGCCATCAGCAGGCGGCAATGCCCTGGGAAATCCCCTAGCGAAACCACGCGGAACGGGTCAGCCTGCACACGTATCAACGCCACGCGATCCACTGTTTCGCCACTGCTACCGAAGCCGGTGGCGTCGCGACCCCGCGCGGCAGACCTACTTGACGTAGATGCGCCAACCCCACCAGGTCGACGGATTAGCACCGCCGCAGCCTGCGCCAGGCGTAAAGCCGATCTCCTCGTCGTTGGTCTGTTGCGGCCGGTAGCTGACGCCGCAGCCCCAGCCGTGCCAGACGCCCCAGTGGCCATTTTGGGTGTTGTGCTCACAGTGGCCCGTGCCGTCGTTGCCCCACTCTTGGGTGCCGCCGGGCGTGCGAAGGATGCAGTGGACGACGTGACCGAGCGCGCTGGGCGCGTAGTCGCTGGTCGAACCGGGGATGCCGGCGAGGCGCCCGTAGGTGTAGGCCGCATCGCAGGCCGTTCCGTCGCTGCAGACGCTCTTGCGGTACTTCGACAGCTCAGCGTTGGCCGTGTTCTCCGGTGCGCTGGCGAGCGTCAAGAGCTTGCCGACCTGGTCCGTCTGGCGGCACGACTCCTGGCTGCCGTCTTCGGAGACGAGGCAGGCTTTCATGACGCTGGCGCCTTTGTTCCACATCGCCCGAACGAACGCTGGCGACACGGCGGCGGACACATTGGTGCCGACCTGCCGCTTGACTTCGGTCCAGCCCTTGTTCCAAACGCCAGACTTCTGCTGCTGCCAGCCGGCGTAGGGCAGGTCTAGACTGTTGGGCATGTCGTCCTCGGCCGAGTCGAAGACGTTCATGACCAGCGTGAAGCCGCCTGCGCCCATGTCGCACCACGTCTTGAACGGCGCGACACCTCCCGGTCCGTCCGGGTCGATGAGATAGGGGCCGCTTTGTGCGCCGTTGTTCTTGGCCAGCCACTCTTTGCAGGACAAAGGCGCGTCTACGCAGCCGTCGCTGACGCAGGCCTGATTGGCGCCGCACTTGATGCCTTTGGCGCCCCCGCAGGTCGAGTCACCGCAAACATCGACCAGCGGCTTGCCACAGTCAACGAGCTCGGGGTTCGCGCACCCGACGCCAGGATTGCAGACCGCCAGCTTCCAGGCGGCCTGGCCATCGCAGAACGTCAGGCGCTTGGCCGCGGTGTCAAAGAACAGCCGGCCGGCGTTGGCGGCGTCGCACTTGAACTTGTCGGCGGTCGCATTGTGCATCCGGGCGTTGAGCAGCTGATTGCCACCGAGGTCGAGATCCGCCTGCAACGCGCCGCCTTGGACCGACAGGAAACCGTCTGCGACGTCCTTGGCGAGTTTGGCCAGCGTGATGGCGCCGTTGGCGATGGTCTCAGTCTTGACACAGCCCGTACACGCGAGGTTGTTGGCTTCCAAGGCGTTGAGCGCGTTGCCGTTCTTCTTGTCCGCGGCGGCGTAGTTGAAGTTGACGTGGTCCTTGGAGATCGACCCGCCGGCGATCTCGTTTTCGTCGACGCAACCTGAACATTGCAGGTCAGCCGCCGCGCCGCCCTTTGCCGACGATGCCGCAAAGGCAAAACTCACGGCTTTCGGCCCGACCGAGTTGTCGACAATCTGGCTGCCGTCGAGTGGCTTGTCCAAGCCCGACGCCAGCTTGGCGTGTGCCGCATCAAACGCCCAGCCTGCTACGAAGGCATGTGCGACGGCGCCAATTGGCACCTTGGGCAACTCGGGTTCGATGCCAACCTTGACCCCCAGGCACAGCTCATCCTTGGCAAAAAGGTCTGACGTCAATGGGTTTTTCGGCTCCGACAGGCCGAGCGCAAAGCCAAACTGGCCGCCCTTGACGACCAGTTCCACGGGTCCCTCTTTCCAGACGGCGACTTTGTCGTTTCCGCAGGCATAGAGAGCGAACACCGCCGCATACGACCCGTCGGGCGCAGGGCCGCCACTGCTGTTGCTAATCGCTCCGGCGACGTTCATGTGCGCTGGTGGCGCAGCCAAGGCCGTCGCAGACAAGCATAGCGCCAGCACAATCGCGGTCAGAAAGCAGCGCATGAACACCTCTAGCCAGTTCTTGGGGTCTGCAGACCCGTTCCGTTCGGCGGCACGTCAATTCGATGCGCCGCGATGCAAATCTAGCATCGACGCTCGGTTGGCCGCAAAGGAAGACGCGGGCAGAACGGCAGACCATAGGGGGGCTTTGTTCAGATCGTTGATTACATTGCATTCTCCGCGGCGCACCGACGCCGGCCGTTGCTGAC
>SXRM01000229.1 GCA_005792545.1 Pseudomonadota bacterium
ATGCATCCCAGCATGCCTTGTTGCTCCTTGCATCCTCCCTGCGGCGTGCCGCAAGCACGCCTCCGTCGGTCGCCGCGTCGCGTCGCGCCTTCTGGGCGCCTCGCGACCCTCGTGTGCGGCATATTTTGCATACACCCTCTTAGGGCCCCGCCGAGAACTAGTCGTTCTTTTCGGTGCCCGTTTGCTGGCTGGGTGGGTCGCAAGCTCGCGTCTTTGCAAGCCGACTCGCCGCTCCCGTGTATCCACAGCGATCGAGTAATACTGGACAGGGTCGTTACCCCCTGCTGCACCGCTCTGACCGTTGCGCCCTACGCTCGCCGAATGCGCGCCGCCAGTTTCTGCAGGCGACCGGTGAGGGCTGCGCGCAACTGGCTGGCCAAGTCGCCGTCCACGCCAAAAAGCCCTGGGATCCACAGCGCGGCGAGCAGGCCCAGACCACTTGCCATGCCCATGGCCAAGATCGGCAACGCGACACTGCCGTGCGGCATCGCCAGCAAGGCTGCGCGCGCAGCCAGGGCCAGCGGCACCGTGCACGCCAGGGCCCCGGCGATCAGGCGAAACAGGCCATCGTGGGCCACCGACCCGAGGCGGCGGCTGAGCACAATGTGCGGCACGACCAGGCCTGCCCAGCCCAACAGCGCGGCAAGCGCCACGCCGTCGATCCCGCGCCACGCGAGCAGGGGCCACAGTCCAATCACGCCGACGGCGGTGATGGCCGTTTCGGTGGCGAACACGGCGCGCATCTGCCCCAGGCCTGACAGCGCCGCCACATAGCCGATGCCCAGACAGCCGATGGCATAGCCGACTGCCAGCACGGTCAGGCAAACGTGCGCACGGTCGGCAAACTGCGGCCCCATCCAGGCCGCGAGAAACGGCTCCGCGCACGCCGCAAGCGGCACGCATGCGACGATCGACATCAGGACGATGGTCTTTTGGGCGCGCCGGTAGGTAGCGGCGAGATCGGCGGTGTCACCGGTCGCCGACAGCCGCGCGATGCGGGGAAACAGCATACGCGCGGCGGATTCGATGAGCTTTTGCACACGCTGCGCAACCGACTGTGGGACGGAATACCAGGTCAAGTCTGCCGGGCCGAGCTGCCGCGCGATAATGAGGCGAGCCAGGTGTTGACCCACCGTCGCCGACGCCATCGCCGCGAACTGCCACGCCGCGAACCGCGCCATCTCGCGAAACACCGCCCAACTGGGGGCGGCCCAAGCGACGCGGTCAGGCTCGCGCTGGCGTACGACCACAATCGAGCAACCCAGGGACAATGCTGAGGCAGTGACCTGCGCCGCCAGCGCGCCAGACAGGTCGCCCTGCAAGCCGCGCCACAAGGTACCGAGTGACCCGACGACCGTTGCCGCGATGCCGATGCGGGCCTGGCTGTCGTTCATTTCCGCCGCGCGCAGATACGACATCCACGGCGCGGACAGCAGATTGACGAACAGCCCCAGCGCCGCCCAACGCAGCGCGACTTCGCCGTCGGCGCGCAACGCGGGAGCCAGCGCCAGAACGTCGCGGACCAGCCACGGCACCGCAGTGAACGTGCCAGCGCCGCCGACCACCGAGATGACGCCGTACAGCCCCATGGCCGTCCAAAACGCTTGCCGCGTGTGCGTAGATTCGGTGTGCAAACGCGCCATCGAGAGCTCGCGCGTCGCGGCAGCGGCAAGGCCCAGGTCGACGATAGCCAGGACCCCGATGGTGGTCATGGCCAGCAAGAAGATGCCGTAGCGCTCCGCGCCGAGGCCCTGGACGATGAGCGGCGTGAACACCAGCGTGGCGACGGCCGGGAACAGGTAGCTGGCGATGCTCCACAGGACCTGGCGCTGGATGTGCGAGTCTAAGGCCATGCAGTCAAGCGCCGAGCGTGGTCAGCCAAGTGCGGCTTGTACCGCGGGGGTGCAGTCGGCGCAATCGGCCGACGCGCGGCTGCGCTCAACCGCCCGCCAGCGTGGCGACGCGCTGGGCCAGGGCGAGGCTGGCGGTGAGGCCGGGCGACTCGATGCCGAGCAGGTTGACCCAACCAGGCAAGCCGCGGTCCACCTCGTGGCGCACATAGAAGTCGGCGACGCGGTCGGTCGCGAGCTTGGGCCGGATTCCGGCGTAGGCCGGCTGTAGCTGGTCCAAGCGCAGTTCGGGTAGGAAACGCGACGCCGCCTGGTGGAACAGCGCCGCCCGACTGCCATCGACGGCGAAATCGTCCGACGCCCGCCCCATCTGCACGTCGGGACCGAGGCGCGCGCGTCCTGCCAGGTCGATGGTCAGGTGGGTGCCCAGCCCCGTCAGCGTCGGCGACGGCACCGGATAGACCAGCGTATCGGCCGGTGGCGGCCCGACGACATCGAAGTAGCTGCCCTTAACGGCAATGTGGCGCGGCAAGTCGGCGTCTTGGCACACCAGCCGCGCGACTTCGTCGGCTTGCAAACCAGCCGCATTGACGACGATATCGGCGTCCAGTGCCGCCAGACTGCCGTCTGGTTGGCGAATCTCCAGCCGCCATCCATTGGTGCGCAGCGTTGCGCCGACCAGACCATGCCGGCACAGCACGACGCCGCCGCGGCGCTCGGTCAGCAACCGCAAGCGCGTCATCAAGCCGTGACTGTCGACGATACCGGTGCCGGTGGACCACAGCGCGGCGACGGCGCGCACGGTCGGACAGCGTTGCAGCAGGTCGTGCCGCGACATCGACACCAGCGGCCGCGCGCCGTTCGCTTCGGCTTGGGCCCCGATGCGCTCGAGCGCAGGCACCTCGTCGGCCGCGGTCGCCACCAGCACTTTGCCTGTCCAGCGATGATCGACGCCATGCTGCTCGCAGAAAGCGGCCAGGCGCTCACGCCCTTCGACGCACAAGGTCGCCTTCAAGCTGCCCGTCGGGTAGTACAGGCCGGCGTGCACGACTTCGCTGTTGCGGCTAGAGACGCCGGTACCGATGCGATCGGCGGCTTCCAGCACGGTGACTTCGGCTCCGCGGCCTGTCATGGCCTCGGCTACGGCCAGGCCGATCACGCCAGCTCCGACAATCACGACGTCCACGGCGCCTCGCCTCCTCTGCACCGGTCGCCGAGGGGCGGCCGAGGGCGCGAGCATACCCAGCGGCAGGCGCGCGGCCAATGCACCCCGACCTGACAGCCGTGCTACGCTCGGCGCCTGACCGCCAGGACCCGCCGCCGTGCGCCGATCGCCCCCGCCCAGTCTGCCCGGCTTCGACCTGGAACCAGCGGCGCCCAAGCTGGGTGAGGCCGACCGCGCCTCGTTGCGCGATCGTCACGGTGAGCCGGGCCAAACTGCCGCCAAGCCGCCCGTGCCACGCACCCGACCGGCGGCACCGGAGTCGGCAGCGCCCGGCCAAAGGTTCGAGGCGTGCGCCGAGATCGCCGTCGCCGCGCAGGTCGACGCCCTGACCTACGGTGTGCCCGACAGCCTGCGCGCCGTCGTCGTGCCCGGCCAATGTGTGACCGTGCCGCTGCGGGGCCGCGCGGTCACGGGCGTGGTCCTGGCTGTGCGCGCGATCGGCGAGGCCGGCGGCTGGCTCGACAAGCTGCGGCCGATACTGGCTGTGCCCGACGATTCGATACGGCTGCCCGCTGATGTGATGGCGACGCTGCAGTTTGCCGCGTATTACTACCATGCGCCGATCGGCCAGTGCGCGCGACTGGCCTTGCCAGCTGCATTGCGGCGCACCGGTATCGGCGACGACCAGCGCGCCGAGCGCCAACAGCAGTGGGTTGCGGCAACCTACCTGCGGCCATGGCCGCTGGACCTGGCGAAGTCGCAGATCCGCCTGCTGCACCGCATCGAGGCCGAAAGTGCGCTACCGGTGGCCGAGCTGCGCAAGAAGGCACCTGTGGATGCGCCCGAAGGCGCGAGCAAGCTGGCGGCGGCGACCGCCGTGTTGCAGGCCCTTGCGGCAAAGGGGCTGGTGCGCCTGTGGCAGCAGCGCGTGCTCCGCGATCCGCTGGGGCTGCGCGAGCCGCCCGTGCCCGACGTGGCACCGGCGCTGACCGCCGACCAGGCAATCGTGGTCGCGGATTTGACTGCGGCCGTGCAGGCGCGGGCTTACAGCGGGCACTTGCTGTTTGGCGTCACCGGGTCGGGCAAGACCGAGGTGTATCTGCGCCTCATCGGCGACGCGCTCGCGCAAGGTCGCGGGGCGATCGTGCTGGTACCCGAGATCGCACTGACGCCGCAGTTGGTGCAACGATTTCGTTCGCGCTTTGGCGATCAGGTGGCCGCGCTGCACAGCGCGATGTCCGAAGGCGAACGGCTGGACCAGCTGGACCGCGTGCAGCGGGGCGAGCGGCGCATCGTCGTTGGCCCGCGGTCGGCGCTGTTTGCCCCGATGGCCGACGTCGGCGCCGTGGTGGTCGACGAGTGCCACGACAGCTCGTACAAGCAAGCACACGGGGTTCGCTATCAGGCCCGCGACCTTGCGTTGGTGCGCGCCCGTGCGGCTGGGGCCGTCTGCGTCCTCGGCTCGGCAACGCCCGCCTGTGAGGACTGGCAGCTGCAGCAGACCGGCAAGCTGACGTTGCACGAGCTGCCGCGGCGCGCCGTTGCGGCCCAGATGCCCGCCATTGCGCTGGTCGACCTGCGCACCGCGCCGCGGCTGCGCGACATCGAAGGCGCGGCTGGCCTGTCGTTGCTCTCAGAGGCGCTGGTGCAGGCCATCGGCGACACGGTGGCGCGCGGCGAGCAGGCGATGGTGCTGCACAACCGCCGCGGCTTTGCCACTGCCATGCTGTGTCGGGCCTGTGGCGCGACGGTCGAGTGCGCCGAGTGCGCGGTGGCCCTGACCTGGCACAAGAAGCAAGGCCGTCTGCGCTGCCACTGGTGCGATCTGTCGCTGCCTGACGAGGCGAGCTGTCCGACCTGCAAAGCGCCCAACCTGATCGGTGTCGGCGCTGGCTCCGAGCGCATCGAAATGACGCTGGCAGAGGCGCTGCGCACGCGCCTGCCGCAGGTGAGCATCGCTCGATTCGACCGCGACTCTGTGAGTGGTCAGCGCTTGATGGAGACGCTTGCCGCGTTTCGGACTGGGCAGATCGACGTGCTGGTCGGCACCCAGATGCTGGCCAA
>SXRM01000230.1 GCA_005792545.1 Pseudomonadota bacterium
AGAAACGGGGCTCCGGTCCGGCCGCGTCGGCAGCGCGGCCGGACTAGGGCTCGGTCCCGGCCCTGCCGGGACGCGCCCAGACCTCTCACAAGTTGATCGGTGCTGCGCTGCTGCCGCGCGGCGACCTAGCGATAGCCCTGACGGACGCCCAAGAGCACCGGAGTATCGCGTTGACTTGCCCGCCCCCGTTCGGCACCCTGCGCGCCGCCGGTCGGGCAGCCGGCGTTCGCAATCCACGCCAGGTTTCATCCATGAAAACCAGATCGTCTCGCGCGGGCGCACCACTTTGGCGCGTTTTCGGTTCGCCGCGCACGTACAATCCGACACGCGCTTTTGTAGCCGTCGTCCTCTGTACCGCCCTGGCTGCGTGTGCCGAAGCTGGCCCGCCGACCGCACCCACCGACGCAAAGGCCGACAGCGCAACGCTGGATGGGGCCAACGCCGATGGGTCTTTGAGCGATGGTAGCCTCATCAACGGTGGTGACGGCGGCCGTGGCTCCGAGCCGGTCAGCAAGCCGATCGTGGTGTTGTCGGCTGCAACCGCACCCACTGCGGCTGAACGCGCGCAATGGAAGACCGATTTTAAGGCGCAAAAGGCCTTCGATGCCACGCGGCTGCGGCCCGACGCGGTGCAGTTGGCCCAATCGGCGTGCGATGCCGCAGTCATCGCCAAAGACAGCCTGCGCTTTCCCGCCGCCGGCAACGCTGCGTTGCTACAGCTCAAGGCCGGCACTGTGCTTGTCGGCGACCGCGCAGATCCGAGCGCCCGTCGCGCGGCAAAGGGCAACAACGTCTAAGGTGTTCTGCGCAAAGTCGCGTCGGTGGCGCAGCAGGGCGACGAGATCGTCGTGCAGACGACGGCCGCACAGGTGCAAGACGCTATCCTCGGCGCACTTGCCGTTGCTGAGTTCAAGCCTGGTCCAGCCAACGCGCTTGACCTCGAAGGGGTCGACATGGCGCCCTTTCGTACCAAAAAGCAGCAAGCGCGGTGGGAACGCAGCCAGTCGCGGCGGCGAGGCTCGGGTTACGAACAAAAGAATGGTGCGCTAAAGCTCGCGGATTTTGAACTGAAGTACGAGTTGCTCGGCGTCGGCGGCACCTTTGATCAGTCGGTCGCCGAGGTCAAAGCGGTCATCCCGATCAAAACCAAGAAGAAGCAATACGAGCTCGAGGTGACCGGTTCGGCTGCGCTGGTCGGCTCCTATTCGCTCAAGCCGTCGCTGTACGGCGCATTGGAGATTGGCGTCAATGGCGACTGGTGGCCGCCCAACAAGTGGGTCAGTGTCGACGTGGACTACGCCAAAGCCAGCGCCAAGCTCAAGGCCGAGTTCGAAGCAGGCCTCGAGCTCGACATCAAGGCGGAGGTCGGCGGCGGCGAAGCGCTCGACGAAGAGGGCAACGAAGCAGCGAAGGACAACCCGGCGGAGTCGGGCAGCGAGGAGTTCTCGTTCAGCAGCATGAGCTTCAAAGGTCCGACTGTGAGCGGCATCCCGACTACGTTCGAAGTCGAGCTGGTCGCCGAGTGTGGTTTGGCCGCCTACGGCACGGTCCAGGGCACGGCCAGCGGTGGCCTCAAGTTCGATGGCGAGGCCGGCATCGTCTACGACGGCGACGACTGGAGCACCATCCTCGACCTCAATTTTGAAAAACGCTACAGCGTTAGCTTCAACCTCGGCGGTGGCGTCGAAGCCAAGTGTGCGGTTGGCCCGGAGGTCATGTGGAAGTTTGCCGAAGTCGGCGGCCCACACATCACCTTTGAGGCGGCAGTCGTCGGCGCCATCGAGTACCAGACCGAGTGTCCGCCGCCGGAGGAGATCGGCGCCGCGACGCCGCCCAATGGCAAGCTGACCAAGAAGGTCGCCGTCGGCTACGAGTCCAAGGCCGGGATCGGCGTCGAGTTTTGCGGCATCGAGCTCGGCTGGGAGACCACGCTGGCCGAGCAGGAGTGGCCGCTGTACGAAAGCGAGACCAAGGCGCCCGGCGTCGGTTATTGCGCTTCGGCGTGCACCAACGGCTTGCAAGACAACGACGAGACCGATCAGGACTGCGGCGGAGCGCCGCACAGCAAGAAGAAGCCGCTGTGCCCCGGCTGCACGGCGGACGACAATTGCAAACTCCACCTCGACTGTGCCAACGGCTTGCAGTGTATCGGCGGCAAATGCACCGCAGTCAACTGCAAAGACGGCAAGCAAGGTTCAGCCGAGATGGGCATCGACTGCGGCGAGAAATGCGGCATCGGCTGCCCGCTCGACAACCCGTGCCTTGGACCGGCCGACTGCGCCAGCGCTAACTGTATCGGCGGCAAGTGCACGCAGCCCAGCTGCGCCAATGGCATCCAGGACAACGCCGAGTCGGGCTTGGACTGCGGCGGCGCGTGCCCCAAGTGTCAAGGTGGCGCGGCGTGCAAAAGCGACGATGACTGCGACTCAGGGGCGTGTTTGCCGTTCAACCCCAAGCTCGACTGGGACAACAACCGCTTCTGCGGCCCGCCACAGTGTTCACTTTTGCAATGGAAGGCGCTGTTCAACGGCAAGACTGACGAAACTCTCGGGGAATCTTCGAAAGACTGCGGCGGACCCTGCGCCACCGGCCCGATTCCGGCCCAGGCGTGCAACGGCTCGTACTGCGGCAACGACCTGCCGCGGTGCCCGCAGGGCAAGGCCTGCAACAAGGAGCTAGACTGCCAGACCGGCAACTGCAAGGCCGACGGCACCTGCGGTGGCTCACGGTGTACCGACGGCAAGAAGAACGACGCGGAAACCGATGTGGACTGCGGCGGCGCTTGCTTGCAGAAGTGCGCGGCGGCAAAGGGCTGCAAGCAGCACCACGATTGTAGCTCGACGCTCAAGTGCGCGGGTGAAGACGGCACCAAGACCTGCATCGATCACTGCAAAACCGGCAAGGCTGACTTTGGCGAACCGGACGTCGATTGCGGCATCCTTTGCCCCAACAAGTGCGCCAACGGCAAGCACTGCGGCGTGCATGGCGACTGCGACGCACAGAGCGCTTGTACCCACGAGATCTTCTACGGCGACTTCTGCAAGGTCGTGTGCGGCAACGGCGAAAAGGACACCGCAGAGGCCGACGTGGACTGCGGCATCGCTTGCCCCAAGAAGTGCGACAAAGACAAGACTTGCAACGTCGACGCCGACTGCTTTACCGGATCGTGCGGGTACTGGGACGGCGCCAAGATGGGCGCCAAGTATCCATTTACCAAGAAGACTTGTACGGAGCCCTGCGGCAACGGCCGCAAAGATGGCAAGGAGTCAGGGGCGGATTGCGGCACCGCCTGTGCGCCAATGCTCTGTAATATCAACCAGACCTGCTACGTCCATGCCGACTGCAAGAACGGCTATTGCGCCCCCGACGGCAAGTGTCGGATTCCGACCTGCAAGGACAAATGGCACAACCAAGGCGAAGGCGACGTCGACTGCGGAAAAGTATGTAAAGAAGACGGGCAGTTGTGCAAGAAGGGCCAGAAGTGCGGAACCGACGACGACTGCAAAGAGGGCGCGTGCGAAGGCGGCATCTGCATCGGCAACCCGTGCGAAGACGGCAAGAAGCAACCCTACGAGAGCGACGTCGATTGCGGCGGCGGCAAGGCTCCGTGGCTGTGCTACCCGTGCCAAAAGGGCCAAAAGTGCATCGACAACAAGCACTGCAAAAGCAACCAGTGCGTCGCCGGAGTATGCATCTACGAGCCGTGTACCGACAAAATCCAGTCGCCCGGCGAAGCCGACGTCGACTGTGGCGGAACGTGCAGCACCAAATGCGCCTTTGACCAAAAGTGCAGCAAGGGCAGCGATTGCCAGACCGGGTTTTGCGACGGCTTTCACTGCGTCAAAAGTGCCTGCGACAACAAAGTACAAGACGCCGGCGAGAGCGACACGGACTGCGGCGGGCCGTGTGCAACCAAGTGCGCCGATGCCAAAGCGTGCAAGACCGGTGGCGACTGCAAAAGCGGTATCTGCAACGCCAAGACCCACGCGTGCGCGGCGACCACTTGCGAGGACGGTGCCAAGTCCAGCGGCGAGACCGATATCGATTGCGGCGGATCCTGCGCGACCAAGTGCGCGGAAAAGCAGGGCTGCAAGGCCGGCGGCGACTGCGCAAGCAAGGTCTGCAACGGCGCGGTTTGCGTCGCTGGCACCTGTCAGGACAAGCAAATGAATGGCAGCGAGACTGCGGTCGACTGCGGCGGGGCCTGCGCCACCAAGTGTTCGACCGGCGCCGCCTGCAAGGTGAGCGGCGATTGCACTAGCAGCATTTGCAGCAAGGCCGGCGTGTGTGTCCTGAACCATTGCGACGACGGCGACCAGTCCGTCGGCGAGACCGGCCCTGACTGCGGCGGCGTCTGCAAGACCAAGTGCCTCGTCGGCCAGGGTTGCAAGATCGCCGACGACTGCGAAAACGGCTTGTGCGCTGTCGCCAAAGGCGTGTGCGCCGCCGATGCGTGTGGCGACGGCATCAAGAATGGCACCGAGGCGGGCGTCGACTGCGGCGCCGTGCCCGCCGGATTCTGCAAGGTCGACGCCGACTGTCCGTCGGGAAAATGTTGGCTCACAGCGGCGGGAGACAAGGGCATGTGCATGCCGATGTGCGGTGGCGTGTGCGAAGGCAAGGCCTGCATCGACGACCCGATCTTTTGGACACAGGGCGGCTCACCTTGCGCGCCGGGCCTGTATTGTGGCAGCAGCACCAGCCAAATGTGCTCCAAGAGCAGTTGCTTTACCAAAAAGAAGGACGGCGACGAGACCGACACCGACTGCGGCGGTTCGTGCACCAAATGCGCATTGGCCAAAAGCTGCAAAATCAACGGCGACTGCGCGAGCGGCCATTGCGCGGCGACGTCGCTCGTTTGCGTCGCCAACGCCTGTGCCAACGAGGTCAAGGACAGCGGCGAAGTCGAGGTCGACTGCGGCGGCACCTGTGGCGGCTGCAAGAAAGCCACCCCATGCAAGGACGACAGCGTCTGCGACGCGGCATTCAAGTGCCTGGCGGGCGTCGCTGGCGAGCCGACGTACTGCGGCTGCCCGTATGGCATGGACCAGGTGCTCACCAAAGACAAAGACGGCACTGAAAGCTGGTCGTGCGCGTGGGACTTGCCGGTGTGGGGCATTGAGGAGCCGAGCCCCTACAACACGTGGGATAACGGCGTCAAAGTCCAGGACGCCAAAGGCACCGTGGTGTGGTCGACGTACCTGACTGCGCTGGACACGCGGACCGGTCTGGAGTGGTTGACGATCGTTGATCAGCCTACTGGATTGCCGCTGCCCTGTTCGGACTATAGCAAGGTGGCGTTTCTGGGCGGCAAGACAGGCTGGCGGACGGCGACGCGGCAAGAGCTATTTTCGGCGACCGATTGGACGCGCAGCACCGCCATGTTTGACACGCTGTGGATTTCGTTTGGCACCACTCCGAGCGTCGTGGCGATGTACACGTCGACACCGATCTTTGGCACATCGCCGCTGCAATACTTCAAGTTCGGGCCGACGATGTCGGAGGGGGCCCAGAGCGAATGGACGTTGGAACACGGCACGGGCTACCCGTGCGTGCGCAGCACCAAATCGTTTACCTTGCCCAAGGACCGCTTTGTGGTCGACGCCGCGGCCGACACCGTCAGCGACAAGCTGACTGGACTGACCTGGCAGCGCACTGTTGCGGCGACGCCGGTGACCCACGACGACGCGTCCGCTGCATGCAAGGCGCTGGGCGGCCTATGGCGAATGCCCAAGTTGCGCGAGATGGCGTCGCTGGTCATCCAAAGCCCGGCGCCGGTCAAGATCGATGCCAAGGCCTTTCCCAACACGCCCAAGGGCACATACTGGGGGCTGTCTGGCAAGAACGGTAGCGCCGATACCTTTGTGATGCTGTTGACCAACTTCTCGACGGGCTCGGCCTACCGCAAGAGCAAAGGGCCCTACGCCGCGTCGCTCAAGTCCGAGGTGAACCTCGCGAGGTGCGTCAAATGAGTACCCCTGCGCGCCTCCCCGCGCGGTTCGCCGCGCTCCTGCCTCTGCTGGCCCTCTCGGTTGCGTGCGTCGATGACCCTGCGCCCGCAGCCGCAGCCGCGGCCGAAACGACCGCAGCCGACTCGGCCAGTGATGCATCCCTTGCGCCGACCGACAGCGACGCGCCCGCCGACGCCAAGCCAGCCAGCAAGGACGTCCAACTGCCCGACCTCGGCTTTGGCGCCTGGCCCGATGGCGCCACCAACCAAGCGCCGACCGCAAAATGGCTGGAACCGGCCGAAGGCGCGACCCTGACGGCCGGCGCGTCGGTCACCTGCAAGCTGCAACTGGGCGACGACCATACAGCGTTCGCCGACCTGTCGGTGGCGGTCACGCTGGCTACCGGCAAGGTGCAGGTCACCGGCAAAGCGGTGGACGCAAGCGGCGTGCTGACCTTTGCGGCCCAGTACCTGCCGGTCGGGCAGCACACCATGAAAGTCACCGTGCGCGACGGGCCGGGCGAATTGGTTGCCGTGCAGCGCGTGGTCCACATTCAGGCGCTGCCTGGTGCGCCGCAAGTCGCTATTTTGCCAGCGGATCCTACCACCGGCGTGGACCTGCTGGTGACGCTGACGGTACCCGCCAAGGACGCAGCCGGCCAAGCCATCGCCGCGGGCGACCACAGCTACACGTGGCTGGTCGATGGAGAACTCGCCGAAGACCTCACCGGCACCGTGGTGCCCGCCGCGCGGACGACTGTGGGCGAGATGTGGGTCGTGCGCGTCCAAGCCAAAGACAAGCTTGGCGGCACCGGCAAGAAAGCCGAGGCCGCGGTGACCATCGCCAAGACGCCGCTGCAAGCGCCCACATTGGTGCTGAGTCCCGTCCAGCCAACGGTGGCCGACACAGTCTACTGCTTGGGCGTGCCGAACGTCGACGCCGACGGCGCCGCGCTGAGCACCAGCTACCAGTGGAGCGTCGACGGTGTCTCGCTAGGCGCCGCCGCCACCGGGTCCAAGCTCGAACTTGCGGCGGTGGTCGATGGCAAGCTCACGGCCAAGGTTGCTGCGCAGTCCGGTCAAGCGTTGACCTGCGTGGTCGTGCTGAGCGACGGCGCCACGGCGACCTTGCCCGCTGCGGTGACGGCAACGCTTGCCGGTATCGATCCATGTGCGCTCGGCGTCGGCGGTTGCCCGATTCACAGCACCTGTACGCCCGGCAAGGGCGCCGAGGCGAACTGCCCGTGCGCCGTGGGCTTTGCCGCGGACGGAACGCTGTGCACGGACCAGAACGAATGCGTGGCCGGTACGGCCACCTGCCCCAAAGGCGCGGTCTGCACCAACACCACCGGCAGCTACAGCTGTGCTTGCGGCCCGGGCTACAACGGTGACGGCAAATCGTGCGTCGACGCGGACGAATGCTCCAACAATTCAGCAGCATGTGACCCTGCCGCCGATTGCAGCAACACCGCAGGCAGCTACACCTGCGCCTGCAAGCCCGGCTATGTGGGCGACGGCACATTCTGCTACGACATCAACGAGTGCGGCGTGGGCCTTGGCGGCGACCCGAGCGCTGCGGCCTGCGACCTTGCCGCCGAGTGCAGCAACTCGCTTGGCAGCTACGCGTGCACCTGCAAGGCTGGCTTTAGCGGCAATGGCAAGACCTGCGCCGACATCGACGAGTGCAAAGCCTCGCCTGCGCCCTGCCACCTCGCAGCAGACTGCAGCAACACCGCCGGCGGATACTCCTGCGCCTGCAAGTCGGGATACGAAGGATCTGGCCTGTTTTGTGCCGACGTCGACGAGTGCGCCGCCAGCCCGGCGCTGTGCAGCGTGTGGGCCACTTGCAAGAACGGTGAGGGCGACTTCAGCTGCAAGTGTGACGCTGGCTATGTCGGCAACGGCGCCGAATGTGTTGACGCCGACGAGTGCAAAGACGGTAGCGCCAAGTGCAGCGCCAGCGCTACCTGCAAGAACCTGCCCGGCGGCTACGACTGCATCTGCAAGGCGGGCTTCGTCGGCGACGGCAAGACCTGCACCGACATCGACGAGTGCAAAGCCGGTACCTGGGTGTGCGACGCCAACGCCACGTGCCAGAACGGCGACGGCAGCTACGGCTGCGTCTGCGCCAAGGGTTACATCGGCGATGGCAAGATCTGCGACGACGTCGACGAGTGCGCAACCGGCGATGCCAAGTGCCACGCAGCCGCGATCTGCGCCAACACGGCGGGCAGCTACAGCTGTACGTGCAAGGCAGGGTGGACCGGCGACGGCAAAAGCTGCGCGGTCAAGTAGGATCGGGTTACAGGTCCCCAGGTAGCTGCCGCATCGCTTCATCGATGGCCAGCAACGCCGCGAGCGCCCCACTTGCCATGCCGATCTGGCCTTGCGGCACCTGATACTCGCGCGGGTTGATCCGCACCAGCGCCGCGCCGCGCCGATCCACCAACTGCTCGCAAAACAGCCGCACGGTCGGGATCGCCGTCCCGGCACCAAGCTCCAGCGCCACGATCTTGCCCTGTGCCTGGCCGACGGCCTTGAGCCAGTGGTGCAGCTTGGCCTCTTGCGCCGCAGTGCGCTGACCGTCCCACTGCCAGTCGCCGAACATCAGGATGCACGGCCGCGCCAGCCCGCCACAGGTCGGACAGGCAGGAAATGGCGGCGCTGCCTCAAATTCGACTGGATCGACGACTACTTGGGCGTCATGACCCGACCAGGGCGATTGGCCGCACTCGGCCACGCACTGCAAGTGGTGAATCGACCCGTGGCACTCGACCGCCCGGTCGGTTGCGAACCCCGCGCGCTCAAAGTGTCCATCGACGTTGCTGGTGTACGCGAACGCGCCGTGCCGCATCCGCTGGGCCCAGGACAACAAGATTCCAAAGCCTGCGTGCGGCGCAGTCGCGCGGTACAAGTTCATCCGATGGCCATAAAAGCCCCACGCCGTCGCCGGATCCTTGGTGAACCAGCGCGGGTTGGCCAGTTCTTCAAAGCGCAAACCGCGTCGACCGAACGCCGGGTAGGCGCGCCAGAACCCCTCGGTGCCGCGAAAGTCGGGCAAGCCCGAATCCACGCCCATGCCCGCGCCAGCACCGACCACCAGCGCGTCTGCCTCAGCGATCCATCGGGCGGCGGTTGCGATGTCAGCGGGGTCAATCATGGCGCTGCCCAAGGTAAGCGGCGGTGCGCGGCGCGCCACCTGTAAATCGGCGTCGGCTTGCGTATTGCGGACCCGGCGCCGTGCGGCGTCGAGTTCAACTAGACATGATCGCCGAAGTCCGGCACCAAATGCCAGACCGGGGATTATGTGCTTGCTAGGTGGGTCGCCAAGCTCGCGTCCGCTCCGCTACCGACTCGCGGCTCCGTCCAAGGCTTGATCTCGAATTTTGCTGACGGTGTATCGCCGACCGCCGAAGCCGGGGCGCCCAGCACGTCGTCGCGCCCTGGACCCGTCGACAGCATGGCCAGCGTCGCGCCCAACTCGCGCTCGAGCAGGTCGAGCAATCCGCGGCAGCTGACTGGCAGATCATCGAGCGTCCGGGCGGCGCTCAGGTCGCAGTCGAAGCCGTCGAACTCGACGTACCGCATCGACCCATCGCCGCGCTCTTCGACCGCCACGCGCACCGGTCCCATCCCGGCCAGCACATCCAGCTTGGTCACGGCCACATGCGTGAACTCGTTCATCGCAAACGCGCGCTTGAGCTGCACCAGATCCAGCCAACCGCAGCGACGCGGTCTGCCGGTCGTAGCGCCAAACTCCTGGCCTTTGTGCCGCAGGCGTTCGCCGGCTTCGCCGTGCAGCTCCGTCGGAAATGGACCATTACCGACCCGCGTCGAGTAGGCCTTGACCACGCCGATGCGCCGCTGAAACGTCATGTGTACGCCGAGACCGCCCAGCGCTCCTGCGACCGTGGTGTTCGACGAAGTCACGTACGGATAGGTGCCGTG
>SXRM01000231.1 GCA_005792545.1 Pseudomonadota bacterium
CTGAGCGTCTTGGTCAGGTTGTTGAACCCTTGCAGGCGCAGTTTTTTCAGGGGCTTGAGGGCCATTGGCGGCAGGCTCGCGGGCGGTCGAACGCGTGGGGGCTGGCTGGGCTGGCTGACCGCAGGCGCAAGGGGGCCGGCGGGGGCGCAAGCGTAGGGCAATGGCGCGGTGCGGGCAATGGTGCAGGTGGGATGGGTGCGAAAATCAGCGGTTGGAGGGATTTTCGCACGTTGGTCAGAGCGACGGGAGCAGGGACAGGGCGCGGAGATAGACCCCAGGCCCACAGGCAGCCAGGCCATGCCCGTGGCTTCTGAGGCCTGCGGCATGAGCGCAGTCGGCCGGTTTGATCCAGCCCCAGCGGATGCGGTGCAACACGCTGCCACCTGCGCATGCCCCGCAATCCCGGCACTGCAGCCCTGCAGCGCTGGCGCATGCCGCCCTACCGCCAGCTTTCGATACTGAAGTCTCGCCGCATGCCCAGCTACCGACACGCCTGCGACATCGCAGCGCCGTCGCATGCCGGCCAATTCGCGCCCTGCGACATCGCAGGCACCACGCATGCCCAGCATGCGCCACCACAACCACGATCTATTTCGGCGGCTCACCCTCCGGCCCCTTCTTCTTGCCTTTGGCCGGCGCCGGAAAGAACCGCAGCACCTTCTTGGGTTGCCGGGGGAACAGGTTGGTCAGCTGCGCCTTGAGCTGGCGGATGGCCGTGTGCCACTCGTCGCGGGCCTTGGCCTCGATCTTCTCAGCGTCGCGCAGCACGCCATCGGCCGCCTCGCGGGCGCCATATGCCTTGGTGTAGTCGCCGTGGGCCGCGAGCACGCCCTTGGCCGCTGGCTCGCACGCCTTGGGCACGCCCTTGGCGATGGCAGTGTTGACGGCGACGTAGGCTTTGCGGCGGTCCTCTTCGCCTAGCACCGCAATCTTGGACGGCGCCAATTCGAACACGCCGCGGTAGAGCTCACTGTCGTAGGAGCCACTTTCGCCGAACAGCTTGGCCGACAACACGCCTTGCTCGTCTTGCAGGTCTTCCTCGCGGGCGTCCTGCTCAGCGCGAGCGTCGATAGCGGCGTCGTCGGCCGCGATGCGCGCGTCGATGGTCTGCTTGAGCTTGACTTGGGCGATGCCGATCACGGGCTCAAGCGCCTTGGTCTTCTTGTTCGCCTTGACTTTGGAGCGCGTGTATCGGCCGTCGCGGATGCATTTGCCGCTGCTTTCTGAGGTTTTGGTCAGGGCCATGGGTGCCGCCTTGTGGGGTACGCGACGTTGTTGTCGCTGCGGGCCATGGTAGCGACGGGTTAAGTGGTGTCCAAAAATTCGGGGGTCGGGGTGCGGCTGGCGAATGGCGCCAGACCGCAGGTGGACGGAGGCAGAAGCAGACCGCGGAGACAGACCGCCGGCCGCTCGCTGCCGGCTGCATCTAGCTTGGCTGGCTTCAGCTCAGGGCCTGGCGCTGCCGCGCTCTGTGGCAAATTCCCCGCGCGACATAGCTGAAATGGCAAGACAACAACGGCATTTTTGACACGGGCCAACCGGGCGTGCAGCATGGCAATTGCTGGGCCGAGGCAGCGAATACGCAACACGGTAACCTAATGAACTTTGGGCGCTAATACGTTGCTTCGGCAAGTGGTGGAAATGGCAAAGTCGGGCCAGCTTTGGCGCATTTCGGCTGGTGATTCTGCCCTAGGGTTGGTTTCGGGTCGTTGCTGTGCCGATCGCCTGCAAGGGTGCCGCCGAACGATCAAGCCGCAGATCCACTGGATTTTGGCACTCTGGTTCGGGTTCTCGGGTCTTGGCGCAGCATGCAGGCAAGTCGACGACGGCCATGCCGGCGGCACTGCCACGGCCGGCGGACTCAAGGATGCAGGACCAACCACTGCCGACGGGAACAGCGATGCAGTGGCAACTGCTGGTGGCAACTGGACGATCGACCTTTGGCCACACGGCCCCGACGGCGCCAGCGGGCCAGCGGCGACAGGCGACTGCGTTGTCGGCCAGTCCGACTGCGCGCCGCCGGTGCCGCCCGGCATGGTCTGGATTCGAGAAGGCTATTTTTGGATGGGCTGCGCCAGCGACCTGTGTAAGTACGTCGCCGATGAGCACCCGGTTCACCTTGTTTGGCTCAGCGGCTACGCGATCGATCTGTTTGAGGTAACGGTGGCGCAGTACGCGGCGTGCGTCGACGCCGGTGGGTGCACCGTGCCTCAGATGGTTTGGTCAGGCAATTCGGCGCATCGGCGCCTCTACAACTGGACTTCGCAAGACGACCGCAGCAACCATCCGATCAACGGCGTCTCGTGGTTGCAGGCCAAGGCGTATTGCGAGTGGCTGGGCAAGCGGCTCCCGACCGAAGCGGAGTGGGAACGTGCAGCGCGGGGTGGCTGCGGCCAATTGGACCCGGCGAAGTGCCTCGCCGAGGCCAGGAACTTTCCTTGGGGCAACGAGCCGCCGGATTGTTCGCGCGTGGTCGCGAATACCTTTGCGTTTGACGATGATGGGAGCCTCGGCTGTGGCCTACCACATCGCACGCGCGAGGTGGGCAGCAAGCCAGCTGGGCGGTCGCCCGACGGGCTGTGGGACATGGCTGGCAATGTCGCTGAGTTTGTAGCAGACCACTATGGCATGGCCTATTACGCTGCCTCTCCGCCGGTGAATCCACTTGGCCCACCGTGTACCAAGGATTGCGATCGCGTTTGTCGCGGCGGTGACTACCATCAAAGCCTGCTTGGGATTACGAACCTTCGGGCAACGTGGCGCCAGCACGGTGGCTTCTCTGATGCCACTGGCTACCCCCATCAGGGCATGCGCTGTGTGCAGTAGTTCGTGTTTGCCGGGGCGCTTGCTGATCAAGATACGCCTTGGCACTGTCGCACGTATTGACATCGCAACTTGCTGGCGCTGGCGATCGCGTAGCAGCTACTCGCCCTCCACTACGAACTGAACGACCGCAGCCCGGGCTAGATACATCGTCGACTTTTCGGAGTTGGGCGGAGTGTCCTCCAGCTTGAACGGCGCATTCATATTGTAGCCGAAACGCAGCGCCAACATGGGGAGATCGCCGGGGCCCCCGCCAGGATTCGAAAAGGCCTGCTGTGTGCCATAGATCGACGGCGACTTCATCCTATACAAGGGAAACGGGAAATTCTTGGTGCCGAGCGCCGCTTTGTACTCTGCTGTTACATTGTGAACTTCATACTCGATGCCATTGGGCCCAAAAACCTGGAATGAGCCTTGGCCGCCCTGCAACTGCAGTTTATTCGGGACCTTTTGCCCAAGAAGCCATTTGGTCGGAACGAACGATCCATTTAGGCTTATCGAAACGCCCCAATTTCCAAGTTCCAAATACTGCACGATCGACGACGTTTCCTTGAATCCTGTTTCCAAAAGGACCAGTGGCTTGGTTGGCGACATCCACCATGTTGTGCCACCGTCGAAGTTGTCGGCGCCGTAGCTTTTGTTGTTGACGTCGGGCTCGTACCAGACCCGATATGGACCCCAGCCCAGCGGCGTGGTCCACGTTGCAATTGTGTTGCCATAGATGATGCCCTTGGTGCCGCCCTGGTACACTTGGACGAAGGCCGGAATCGTATGGTAATAGGGCAGGCATTTCCCTTGTTTTTGCGGCGTAGGCTGGAAGTAGCCTGACCAGGGCGGCTTCATTGCTTTGTCCCAGCAGTCCGGCGCAAAGAGCTTTGGCCAACCGAACGGCACCGCGGACGGCCGAAATCCGGGCATGGCGCCTTGGGTATATACCGGGCCGCCTTTCTGATTCATGACCAAGTGCCGTACCAAGTACAACTTGATGCCCAAGGGATTAATCGGAATCAGCAGCAAGTCGTACTGACCGACGATTGGGAATGTGAACTTGAGCACCGGCTGGAACATCGGAGACTCCTCGAATCCGGCAATAGGTTTGGTGGCAGGTGCCCCAGGCCGCCAAGCGGCAAGCGACCCTTTCGGTGGGACGACCTACGGGCTGCGGTCGCCCGCCGCGCGTGCGTTGAAGGCGGCGACTTCGGCCAGAATCGCCCCGACAAACTGTTCGCCGGCCGCAATTGCGGCAAACACGGTAACTGCGTCGCCCGTTGCCCTGTCGACAGGGACCAAGGCCGGCCTGTCGTCTCCAGCCAAGCTGCCATCGCTCAACGAAGCGCTGCGCCGTGGTTCCAGCGGCTCGCAATCAGGACAGTCCGCCGAGTCCGGCCGCGGCTCGACCAGCAATGTGTCAACGGCGAGGCCCACTACGCGGTCCGCTAGTGGGCTTGCGCTGCTACCGCCAACGGTCAGGTCGTGGGAAATCAGCGGCAGTACGATCGCCTGAAACCCGTGGGCTGCCGCATCCGGATCGGCGCAAACAGCGCCGGCAGTCTGCTGGTCTCTTTGGCGGGCCGATAGTTCTTGATTGCGAGCCGGCGTTGCAAGGCGGCCTGCGCTTGCGCTCGCGTGACGCACGACCGGCAATTCGCCACCAGCGTTAGATTGGATTTGTTCGGCGCCTGGCAACCGCCATTCTTTGGTGCCCATCGCTGCCTCCGCTAGGGCACCCGCACGATGTAGACCCGGCTAATCGCGCCGGTTGTGCCACCTGCCTCGTAGTAAACCGTTGACCATGTGTCCGGCGAATCGACGACGAAGCTGAACGTGGTCAAGCTGGTGTTCGTCGTGCTGATTTTCGTCATGTGATCAACCACCAACGTGTCCGTGGAGGTGCCGGAGGTGGCGAGGTACAGCGCAAACGTCTGGCCAACGGCTGCGGAAAACTGGACTTCAATACGTACTTGGCGGCAACCGAAAGTCGAAATGCGGCCGGCACCCGTGATCAACGTGGGCACCGTAGCCACGCCGAGTGTGCCGACTGTGGCAGCGATATCGACGCGCTCAGCGCGAATCGGGCCGAATGCCGCATCGGCCGACAGCGTGATCAGGCCCTCAGACGTGCCATTGCTGCTGTCGACTTCAATGCCGATCTGAAAAAACGGGCCACGCGTTGTTGCGTCGCCGAGGTACTGAAACGCCAGCGCGCCGAGTGCTGAGTAGCCCGCAGTCTGGGTGTCGAGGTAGCCGCCAGTCGTGTCCACGGCGGTCCAAGTTACCTCGTCCACCGAGACCCGGCCGATGAACCGAATGGTAGCGTTGCTGTTGTTCAGGATCAGCGCACGCACATAGATCGCCGGCGCTTCAAAGGGCATGCTGGGCGACCAATAGACGCGCCTGAGACCCTCGCGATCCGTCTGCAGCTGCGCATTCTTGGCGAGTTGAAAAGACTTTCCGCAACCGCAGGCCATCGAGTACCTCGAAGTGCCGGCTGTTGGGCCGGCTGTTGGGCCGGCTGGGAGATTGCTACGAATCGTGGGGCTCGCTGGACGGGCTGTCAAGGCCGTCGGTGAAGTTTTTTCCGCAGCCGAGTCTCTCTGCACATGGCGACAATCAAATGTAAACGCCGCCAATGCCGTAATCATGCCTACTTCGACCACGTGCTTCGCTAATAAGCGTGGTCGATGTCCACGGACGCAATTCGACTCTATGGCGCGCAGATGGGACTACAACCATTTGATGTTAAGTAGTTACAGTGCGTAGCCGCAAAGTGGGCCTTGGCGGTAGGTGTCCAAGAATACACGCGATCAAACTTGAGGCCTTTCTCCGGCAGGGTGCCAGCGTGACGCCCAACACGTCAGAACTATTTGATAACTGTTCGTACGACCAGGCAGCCACGCTGGTACGCGCTGCAGTAATCCTTGAGAACCCGAGTAACAGCCGCGTAAGTGAGGAGCAGGCCAATGGAGCCTCCGGGGCACTCGCGGGTTTTGCGCGGCATCAAGCGCCAAGCCTTCGCGCCCAACCCGGCCGCAAGTTTTCGCGAACAGTGCCTCGCGCTACACTGGCGATGACGGCCGCACCGCTAGAATGATGCCCATGTCCGGTCCCGATACCACCGCCGACGCCCCGTTTACTGCAGCGTGGGCTGCGACCGACCCGCTGCGACCGGCAGATACCAGTCCGGCCGCATGGGCAGTGTTGCTGGCTCGTTACCGGGCGATGACCCCGCAAGAGCGCCTCGCGCAGACGTCTCGGCTCAATCGCGTGGCCAGGGAGTTGGCGGAGCGCGGTGTTCGCATTCGCTACCCGCGTGCCGAGGACCGCGAGGTGCAGATGCGCACGCTGGCGCTGTGGCTGGACCGCGAGACTATGCGGCGCGCGTTCTGCTGGGACGCGGGGGCGGCGACGCAGCCATGATGCAGCCCGGCGACGTGGCGGCGCTCAGCGCTTTTGCGGAGGCGGCCCGGCAGATCCGCCTGCACTTCTTCGTCGGCGGCTCCCTGGCCAGTTCGCTGCATGGGATGCCGCGCATGACGCAGGACGTGGACGTCGTCGCGTTGCTGCGGCGCGACCAGATTGGCGGTTTGTGCACTGCCCTGGGCACGGACTGGTACGCAGCCGAAGAGGCCATGGAAGAGGCGCTGAGGTTTCGCTCGTCGTTCAACGCCATTGACTACCCTTCGGGTGTCAAAATCGACGTCTTCGTCGGCGGCCACCGCCCCTACGATGGTCTGATGTACTTGCGCGCTATGGATGTCCAGTTGGACCCGGGGGCGACGCCAATAGCAGTCGCCAGCGCCGAGGATGTCGTTGTGCAAAAGTTGCTTTGCTTCAAGGCAAGCAACGGGGTGCTCAGCCGGCAACTCGACGACATTCGGGGCGTGCTGCGCACCCAAGGCGACCGCTTTGACTGGAGCTACGCGTTGGAACAGGCCGAGGCGCTAGGTGTCCGCGACCTGGCGGAATCCTGCCGTGCGGAGTTGCACAAAACGACGTGATGCCGCCTGCTGGACAGGCGATCGGGCTTGTCGCGTTTGGGCAGTGCACGGATCGAGGCTCGCTCGTAGCCTGGCAGGGCAGAGCAAATTGGGAAGGGTGAAAGGGGCGGACGACGTCCTCGCAGCGGACCACCGGTCACTTCATCTACTGGCAACCCTTCGCCGAATCGCCTACCCTGCACGCCTCCGGTGCGGCTTTGGGCGGCATGCCGGGACCGGAATCTGCTCGGAGGACCTCATGCTCGCTCGTTCGTCGGCCACCCCTTCAGCACGCGCCTTGTCGCTGGTAATTGCAGCTGCTTTCGCCGCATCGACAGCCGCATGCGACGGCACGGACATCGCCGTCGTCGGCGGCGGCGTTCCCAAAGCGTCGATCGACGCGTCCTCCGAGGTCACCTCGACCACCGGCGGCCCGCAGCCTACCTGCCTTGCCGACAGCGACTGCACCGCCCTGGGCGGCGGCCCTTGCACGCTGACGCTTTGCGAACCGCAGAGCAAGCGCTGCGTCGCCGTGCCCAAGCCCGAAAACGCGGCGTGCGACGACGGCCAGGCCTGCAGCGCCGAGTCGCTGTGCATGGGCGGCGCCTGCAAAGCCACCAAAGGCATCGACTGCGACGACGGCAACCCGTGCACGCTCGACACCTGCGCGGCCGCGGTCGGTTGCGTCCACGCGCCAAAGCCCGCCGGACCTTGCGACGACGGCAACCCTTGCACGATCGGCGACCACTGCCAGACCGGCGCGTGCGTAGCGGACAAAAACGCCTGCACCTGCCAAAGCGATGGCGACTGCTCACAATTCTCCACCGACCTGTGCGCGGGCGCCCTGCAATGCTCGGGCGGGGTCTGCGCCGTCAACCCGGCGGCCAAGGTCAACTGCGACGACAACAACCTGTGCACCGTCGATACCTGCGACGCCAAGACCGGCGCGTGCAGCCATAGCGCCAGCCCCGATGGCGTTGCGTGCGACGACGGCGACGTCTGCACCTTTGGCGAGACCTGCCAGGGCCTGGCGTGCAAGGCCGGCGGCGTGGCCACCTGTCCTGCCGGGCCGGGCGGTTGCCCGACGACCTGCGACAAGAAACTCGGCTGCACCGGCGTGGTCAGCGGCGGTGGCGCCTGTGACGACGGCAACAGCTGCACGGCTGGCGACACCTGCGTGCTCGGCGCGTGCGTCGGCAAGCCGACCTGTGGCTGCAAGCTGGCTAGCGATTGCAGCACCACGGTCGCCAGCTGCACCGGCCAGGTCGCGTGTGTGGCCGGCGTGTGCGTGGTCGACGCAAGCAAAGCGCTGCCCTGCCAGGCGACCGACACCGGCGCCTGCGAGACACCCATCTGCACCGCCAGCGGCTGCGCAAAAGCGTCGCTGCCAGATGGCGCGGCCTGCAGCGACGGCGACGCCTGTACGCTCATCGATGTCTGCAAGGGCGGCGCTTGTAAGGGCGGCCAGGCCGCCATGTGCGATGACGGCAACCCTTGCACTTTGGACAACTGCGTCTCTGCCGGCGGCTGCCAGCACGCGCCGACCGCAACCGGGCAAACCTGCAACGACGGCAACCCGTGCACCAAAGACGAGTCGTGCGCGGCCGGCCTGTGTGCGGCCGGCAAGGCCACCTGCGACGACGGCGACGTGTGCACCGCCGACGTCTGCGACCCCATCACCGGCGGCAAGTGCACCCAGATCCCGACCGCCGACGGCACCAAGTGCGAAGACAACGACAACTGTACCGTGACAGGCGCCTGCGCAGGCGGCAAGTGCATCCCCAGCCAGATTCTGGACTGCGACGACGCCAACCCCTGTACCGCCGATTTGTGCGTGCCGAACGGCTGCAGCCACACGCCCATCGCCGGCGGCGGGGCGGCCATCGCCTGCAACGACGCCAACCCGTGCACGACCAACGACTTGTGCAACGCTGGCGTCTGCAAAGGCAGCTCGGGCGCATGCGAGTGCGAGGCCAACGCCGACTGCCAGGCCAAAGAGGACGGCAACCTCTGCAACGGCACGCTGATCTGCGTCGCCAACGCCTGCCAGGTCGATCCCGCAACCACCGTCACCTGCAGCCTGTCGACCAATCCGTGCGTGGCCATCGCATGCCAGCCGACCATCGGGCTGTGCGTGCAAGTGCCAGTACCCGTCGATGCGACAGCCACGGTGTGCACCGATGGCAACGCCTGCACGCTCAACGACAAGTGCGGCGCGGGTGGCGTGTGCCTGCCCGGCCCGGCAACGGCGTGCAACGACCAGAACGTGTGCACCAACGACGTCTGCGACCCCGCCAAAGGCTGCACGTACCTGCCCTACGACGCGACCCAGGCGGCGCAGTGTGACGACGGCAATCCGTGCACGTTTGGCGACGTCTGCGCCGCTGGTGGCTGCAGCGCCGGTAAAAACGCATGCGAATGCCTGACCGACCTGGACTGCGGTGCCAAGGACGACGGCAACCCGTGCGACGGCAAGCTCATCTGCAAAGGCGGCGCGTGCATCAACGACGGCAAGACCGTTTCTTGCCCACCCGGAGCCAGCGCCTGCGTCGCCAGTCAATGCGACCCCAAGTCGGGCCTGTGTGTGAGCTTCGCCTCGCCAGACGGTACCGGCTGCGGCACCTCGGGCACTTGCACTACCGGCGGCACTTGCAAGCAGGGCGCGTGCCAGGGCGCCACGGTGTCTGGCTGCGACGACGGCAACCCGTGCACCAAAGACAGCTGCGAACCCAGTGGCTGCGTCCACAACGTGGCGGTCGGCAGCGCTTGCGACGACGGCAACACCTGCACCAAGGGCGAGGCCTGCTCGGCCGGCGGCACCTGTGGCGGCGGCAGCAACGTTTGTACCTGCAAGGCCGACAGCGACTGCGTCTCGTTCGACGACGGCAACCTGTGCAACGGCATTTTCAGCTGCCAGGGCGGCCAGTGCCAACCCAAGACCGGCAGCGTCGTGGTCTGCGACAAGGCCAAGGACGGACCATGCTCGACCAATACCTGCGACGCCAAGACCGGCCAGTGCGGCATGCTCAACCAGGCCGACGGAACGGCGTGCAGCGACGGCGACGCGTGCACCCAGTCCGAGGCGTGCGCGCTCGGCACCTGCAAGGGCGGCTCGGCGATCAATTGCGACGACGGCAACGCCTGCACCGCCGACGGTTGCAGCCCGATTGGCGGCTGCACCCACACCAACACCACGCTTGCGTGTGACGACGGCAACCCCTGTACCACCACCGATGCCTGCAAGGACGGCAAGTGCGCCGGCACGGGCACCTGCGAGTGCAAGACCGACGCCGACTGCAAGAACGACACCGACCTGTGCAACGGCGTGGTCAAGTGCAGCAACTTCGTGTGCCAGACCGACCCCAAATCGATCGTGACCTGCACGCCCGGCACCGGTGGCGCTTGCGCGGTCAACGCTTGTGAGCCCAAGACCGGCGTGTGCGGCTTGACTCCGGTGCCCGACGGCACGCAGTGCGACGACAACAGCATCTGCACCGGCAAAGACCAGTGCGTGGGCGGCACCTGCAAAGGCACCGCCACCGACTGCGACGACAAGAACGTGTGCACCAGCGACGCCTGCGACCCCAAGGCCGGCTGCACCAACACCCAAAACGCCGGACCGTGTGACGACGGCAACGCGTGCAGCAGCCCTGATGTCTGCAACAAGGGCGGCTGCGCGCCCGGCCCCAACGTGTGTGGCGTATGCAAGACCGACGTAGACTGCAAAGACGACGGCGACTTGTGCAACGGCACCTTGCAGTGCAGCAACGGTCAGTGCATCTCCAAGCCCGGCAGCGTCGTCACCTGTCCGGCCGGCGACGCCTGCACCGGCATCGCCTGCGCAGCCGCTAGCGGCCAGTGCGTCAAGACCAGCAAGCCCGACGGCCAGGGCTGTGACGACGGCACCGCGTGCACCGGCAGCTCGGCGTGCTTTGGCGGCGCGTGCGTGGGCAGTAGTCCACTGAACTGCGACGACAAAAACGTGTGCACGCTCGACAGCTGCGACGCCAAGGCCGGCTGCCAGCACAGCCCGGTCCCCGGCGCGTGCGACGACGGCAACGCCTGCACGGTGGGCGACGTGTGCTCACCGGGCGGTCAGTGCATCTCCGGCGCCAACCAGTGCCAGTGCACCGGCGACGCCGACTGCGCCAAGTTCGAGGACGGCGACGTGTGCAACGGCACGCTGGTCTGCGCGGCCAACAAGTGCGCGGTCAAGACTGGCTCGGTGGTGGTGTGCCCGGACGGCGGCGCCTGCGCGACCAACGTCTGCGACGGCAAGACCGGCAAGTGCAACGCAGCGCCCAAGCCCAACGGTACGCCCTGCGACGACAAAAGCCTGTGCACCAGTGGCGACGCCTGCCAGTCGGGCACCTGCACCGGCGCCAACCTGAACTGCGCCGACACCAACCCGTGCACGCAAGACCTGTGCGACGCCAACCAGGGTTGCACGCACCCGGCCACCAAAGACGGCACTGTCTGTGACGACGGCAACAAGTGCACCGGAGCCGACGCATGCAAGGCCGGGCAGTGCGCCAGCGGCGCCAACGTCTGCCAGTGCCAGGCGACCGCCGATTGCGGCAAGTTCGAGGACGGCAACGCCTGCAACGGCACGCTGGTGTGCACCAACAACGCATGCGTGCTCGACTCCAAGACTGTGGTCAGCTGCGCAGCCACCGGCAAGCAGTGCACCGCCAACCAGTGCAACCCGGCCAACGGCAAGTGCGAGACCAGCAACACCGTCAACGGCACGCCCTGCGGCGGTCCTGAGCTGTGCGGCGGCGTCGGCCAGTGCCAGGCCGGCGTCTGCAACGGCCCCAACGGCTGCGGCGACGACGGCAACCCGTGCACCACGGCCGTCTGCGGCAGCACCGGCACGTGCTCACAGACCAACAACACCGGAACCTGCGACGACGGCAACGTGTGCACGGTCGGCGACGCTTGTAGTGCCGGGGCCTGCAAGTCGGGCGCCAACCAGTGCCAGTGCAAGACCGACGCCGACTGCGCGGCCTTGGACAACGGCAACCTGTGCGACGGTGTGCTGATGTGCAGCAACAACCAGTGCGTGCCCAAGCCTAATAGCGTGGTGAGCTGCCCGCCCAGCGCAGGCGCATGCCAGGCCAACCAATGCGACCCCAAGACCGGCCAATGCGCACAGGCCAACAAGCAAAACGGCACACCGTGCGACGACACCGACTCGTGCACGACGTCTGGGCAGTGCTTTGGTGGCGCATGCCTGGTCGGTCAGGTCAACTGCAACGACAACAATGTGTGCACCATCGACAGCTGCGACCCCAAGACCGGCTGCAAGCACACCAACACCATCGCCCAGTGCAACGACAACAATCCGTGCACGCCGATCGACGTTTGCCTCAATGGCGTGTGCCAAGGGCCGTTCAACAACTGCGCATGCCAGAACGACAGTCAGTGCCAGCAAGACAACAACGCATGCAATGGCACGCTCAGCTGCCAGCAGGGCACCTGCAAGGTCAAGCCGGGTAGCGTCATCGTCTGCGACCCGAGCAAGAACACGGCCTGCCTCGCCAACACCTGCCAGACGGCGACCGGCGCGTGCCTGCTGTTGCCCAAGCAGGCGGGCACCCCGTGCAACGACGCCAACACCTGCACCGGCGGCGACGTGTGCTCGTTCGGTACGTGCATCGGTGTCCCCGCCAACTGCGATGACGCAGTCGGCTGCACGCTCGACGCCTGCGACGCCAAGATCGGCTGCACCCACGTCGGCCAGGGCGCGCTGTGCAACGACAACAACGTGTGCACGACCGACAGCTGCGATCTCGTGGCCGGGTGCCTGACGACACCTGCGCTCGGCGGCAAGTGCGACGACGGCAGCGCGTGCACCAGCGGCGATGTGTGCGGCGTGGTCGGCGGCAAGCCGGCGTGCGTCGGCGGGGCGGCTTTGACCTGCAACGACAACAACCCCTGCACGACCGACACCTGCGACCCCAAGGTTGGCTGCGTGTCCACGCCGCAAAACGGCGCCGCGTGCAACGACAACACCGCGTGCACAACCAACGACGTCTGCACCGCGGGCGCCTGCGTCGGCACCAAGCTGCCGTGCAACGACAACAACCCGTGCACAACGGACACCTGCAACCCGCAAACCGGCTGCGTGTTCACGCAGTCTGGCAACAACTGCAACGACAACAACGCCTGCACCACAGGTGACACCTGCGTGCAAGGCCAGTGCCTCGGCGCCGGCAAGCTGAACTGCGACGACGCCAACCCGTGCACGGCCGACTCGTGCTCGCCGCAGACAGGCTGCTTGAACACCGCTGGCACTGGCCCTTGCAACGACAACAACCCGTGCACCAGCAACGACACCTGCGGCGCCAAGGGCTGCGCCGGCACCAGCAAAGCGTGCGACGACGGCAACACCTGCACCACCGACAGTTGCGACAAGGCCACCGGCAACTGCGTGTTTGCACCCAACTCCGCGGCGTGCAGCGACGGCAACAACTGCACGAGCGAGGCGTGCAGCGGCGGCAGTTGCAAGGTTACGCCCAAGAACTGCGACGACGGCGTGGCGTGCACCACCGACAGCTGCAATCCGGCCGACGGCAGTTGCACCCACGTCACGCCGACCGGGTTTACCAAGAACTTTGACGACGGCCTGGTGTCGCCGCTGGAGCTCAACAACCCGCACCCGCTGATGAAGTGGTCGCTCGACAGCACCCAGTCCAGTTCGCCCAAGACGTCGCTGTACTTTGGCTGGATCAACCCGCAAAACGGCCAGCACAGCTACAACATGCCGATTCCGGTGCCGATTGCGATTACCGGCACTGCGGCGCTGCTCAATCAGGCGATTCCGGCGGGCGTGACCTCGCCGGTGTTCACGGCCAAGGTGCTGTTCAACAAGGCGCCCAACGAACCGGCGAACTGCAACAACGACCGCGTCGAGTTCCGCATCAATGGCGCGCCGGTGGCGATGGTATGCACCTCGACCAATGGGTTTGCCACCACCACCATCCCGCTCGACCTGTACAAGGGCCAGACCATCGGTTTCCAGATTGTGTTCATCGCCAACAACAGCAACAACAACGGCCAGGGCGCGTGGGTCGACGACCTGGCGATTTCGTGGAAGTGCCCGTGATTAAGCCACTTCTCTGGGGTCTGCTCGCCGCGGCACTGGCCGCGTGTGCCAGCGTGGACTCGGCCTCCACGCTGGTGTCCGACGATGGTTGGGTCACCGTCGACGGCCAACCCCAGGGCATGGCTCGTCGCAGCGCCGACGCCGCCCAAGCTGGTATGGATGTGGGCACCACGACGGGGCCGGACGCCGCGGTCGGGGGCCCGATTGGCACGCCGGGTCCGGGGCTGGGCCTGGTGCTGCCGGGCGCGCTCAACGCCAGCAAGTTCCGAGAGTTGGTGCAGGCCGGTGTCGTACCATCGGCGCAGGACCTGCCGATGGAAGGCTGGTTCAACGAGCACGACACGCCACTGCCGCAAGCCAGCCCGGAGCGGCCGGTCGACCTGCACGCCATTGCAGCCATCATCGCCGAGCCGAATCAGGAACCGGAAGTCCTGTTGCAAATTGGTTTCAATACCGCGGCGTCGCTGGCCGCGCTGCAGCCGAACCTCAAGTTGGTGGTGGCGGTCGACCGCTCGGCGTCCTTGGGGCCGCAGTCGCTGGCAGCGGTCAAGGCCGGAATCCTGGACATCGCGGACAGCCTGCCGGCACAGAGCGCACTGGCCGTGGTGATGTTTGACGCGGGCACGGAAGAGGTGTTTGCGGCCTCACCCTACACGTCCGCTCTCAAGGGACAACTGGTGGCCAGCCTCTCGGGCATCAAGAGCCAGGGCGGTACCGACCTGTACGGGGGCTTGCAGTTTGCGGTCGAACGGCTTGGCAAGCTGCAGTCCAACGCCAAGCAGCAGCGGATCTTGCTGGCCACCGACGGCGCGGGCACGCTCGGCGAACATGGCGCGGCCGACTTCGTGGATCTGGCCAAAAAAGCGGGTGTCTCGGTGTCATCGATCGGCGTCGGGCTGCAAGTCAATGGCGCGCTGCTGACCAACCTCGCCAAGGTCACGGGTGGCACGTACTACGAAGCGCCCACGCAGACGGCCTTGCAGCAGGCTTTCAGCAAAGACCTGATTTCGCTGCTGGTCCCGGTGGCTGCCAACCTGAGCGTGGCCATCCAGCTGGGCAACGGCTGGTCGGTGCGCGACGCCTTCGGCCTACCGTTCGACACCGTTGGCGGCACACTGTACTTGGGCAAGGCCAGCAAGCCTGCGGTTGGCGATGTCGCGGCGAGCGACGTGGTCGCGGTGCCAGACGCGTTGGCCGGCGATACCCTGGCGCCGGACAACGGAGCCCCGCCGCCGGACCCGGTGCTCGGCCAGCTGTACCCGTCGCAGCGCAACGGTCTTATCGCCATTCGCTTGCAGCCGCCCAGTGGCACGGTCATTGACACGGGGCTGGCGCTGTTGCTGGCCAAGGCCACGTGGAGCTACACGCTCACGGCGTCTGGAACCAAGCAGTCGCATGAGAAGCTGGTCGAGGTCAACGGCCTGTTTGCCGTCCCCGACGGCGGCTACGAGTACTTTACCCACCCGGTGGCGCGTCGCACCGCGGCCATCGTGCGCGCCGGCGAGGCGATGAAGGCCGCTTGTGCTCAGGCTTTCAACGGCAACAAGGCGGCGGCCGTGGCGACCGTTCAGGCGGCGATGGCGTTCATGGGTCGCATGGACCCCGAGGTCAAGAAAGCGGGACTAGACCCTAGCGGGGCGCTCGACGCGGCGCATGGGTTGATGCAGAAGCTGGTGGACAACCTGCAGGCCAACAAGTAGCCGGCCGTAGCGCACCGCTCAATCGACGCGGAAGTGAAAAGCCTTGCCAACCCGGTGGACCACGCCGCGCTGCAGGATCTTCTCTTCGGGCGGTAGCACGCGCCAGCGCTGGCGTTCCTTGACTTCGACCTGGGTGCGCTGCTCGATGCGGATGTCGCGGCCTTCGGCGTGCAGCACCACCGCGCCGCCCGCGCCCTTGCGCACGGTCATTCCGCTGCCATCGAAGGTGCAGGTCGCGGACCGGTAGAAGCCACGTCGACCGCCAGGCGCCGAGTACAGCGGCCGCCCTCCGTCGCGGGCCAACTGCGCCTCCTGCGCGCCAACGAACAGCATCGCAGAGGGGGGAAACTTGTGGGGCTTCAAGACGCCGACCGCAATGAACAGGGCCAACACCACGCCGGCAATCGCCAGAATCCAAGGCAAGTAGCATTGCCACAATGGATTGCCGGTCACAGCGGCCAGCAGCACGACCTTGGCGGCGCGATCGGCTTCGACCAGGCCCTTGCCGATCGGTTGCAGCAGCAACGCGGTCGCTGGCTTGGCGGGAACTGGCGCGCAGCGTGGCGCCGCGAAGCACACTTCTAGCGGCTTGTCGGCGGCGTAGTCCACCAGCACCGCCGGCGCACCGTGTGCGATCGGCACCAGCGGCGAACCGGGGCCTGCGCGCACATGCACCAGCAGCTCTGGCCAGCCAGGATTACCGTCGGGCTGGGCCGTGGGTCGCGACACCGCCAGCTTCTGGCCACCGCGCAGCTGCTGGCTCCCCGTGAAATCAATGGGCTTGCAGTGCTGCTGCAAGCCGCAACCGCCAGTGACCGCCCCGTAGTCCACCATGTCGGCGCTGACCTTGAGCCGCACGTTGGCGTGGACCGTGACGGCCAACGGCGGACCTTCGCGCACACCGGTCGCCGTGCGAGCGCGCAATGTCACTTGCACCTTGCCTGCCGTGGGCGCGGTCCACGAACAGCGGAATTCGGCGCCGGATTTCTCGCATGGCGTCGCGCGGCCGTCGGCGACCACTTCCAGCGCCTGTAGCTGTGCCTTGAGCCAAGCTTCGCTCGCCAGCTGGCCATCACTGCGGCGAATGCGCACCGTGCGCTGAAAGGCCGTGCCCTCAAGCACTTCGGCCGGCAGCGGCGGCGCAGGCAAGTTCCAGCCCTCTTCGAGGTGTTCGGGCTCGATGGACCTGGCGCCAACGGGTGGCGAATCTGCGGCCGCCAACGCAGCTGTGAGTACAACCGCGCAAGCCGCCAACGCCTGCGCCCCGCGCGCCGACCAACTGACCATGGTAGGCCGCCTCAAACGTGCACGCCGTGCTTGTCGAGAAAATCGCGCAGCGACGCCACCAGGTTCTTGAGCTCGCCCGCGCGGCTGTTGGCGTTCTCCAAAGTGTCGCGCATCAGCTCGCTGCCTTCGCTGCGCTCTTCCTCGTCGTCGCTGTTGAGCATGCGCGCCGCGTCGGAAATCGAGCGCAAGTCGGGCCGGAACGAGGAGACCACGCCGTACAAGTCGGCGACGGTCTGCCCGACGGGGGCGAGGTCAGGTCCGCTGCCGGTCGTGGGCGCAGCTTTGGCTTGGGCGGCGGCCTTTTCAGCCTCGGCAAGCTTGGCTTGCAGGGCTTCAAGCTTGCCTTCAAGGTCGCGACTTGCCTTACGGGCGGCCTTGGCTTCGCCTTCCGCGGTTTCCAGGGCCGCGTTGGCGGCTTCCAGTTCGCGCTGTGCGTCAACTGCGGCGGCCAGGGCTTTTTGCAGTTCTGCCGGGTCGATGGCCGGTGCAGCGGACTGAGCGGCCGCAAGCTCTTGATGCGCGCGCTCCAGCTTGTCGCGCAACTGCTCGGCATTCGTGCGCGCTTCGGCAGCCTGGTCGCGCGCCTCGTCGCGGTTCTGCTCGGATTTCGAGAGCGTCTCCCTTGCAGCTTCGGCTGCTGACTGGGCCGCAGACTCAGCTTCCGCGAGCCGTGTCTGCGCGGCGGCAAGCTGCTGCTGCAGTCCCGCCACCTGCTCCGCTTCGGCGTTGCCGGCGGCAGCAGCCTGGGCGCGTGCAGCCTCGGCGTCCGACTTTGCGGCCTCTACCTCTGCCTTCGCGGCTTCGGCGTGTTCCTTTGCAGCTTCGGCGTCTGCTCGCGCGGCTTCTGCCTCGGCAGTGGCGGCGTCGAGTCTGGCCTGCAGGTCGGCCATTGCGCTTGCGCCAGCATCGCCCGCTTCGGCGGCTGCCGCGGCTTGGGCACGCGCGGCGTCTAGCGCGGCATTGGCAGCAGTCAGTTCGGCGTCCA
>SXRM01000232.1 GCA_005792545.1 Pseudomonadota bacterium
CAGCTTTTCATGGCGCTGCTCGACGGCGACCGTGTCGAGGGCAAGTTCCGCGACGGCGTTCACGTCGCCGACACTAGTGACCTGATGCGCCGGATGATCAAGGAGGACCTCTACCGTTTCGACGGGCGGCCGCTGTTCCCCGAGCGGCGCTCGTACACGGTGCAGTACGCGCTTTCGGACGGCGAAGCGCAGTTGTACGGCGGCGTAACTGATTACGTGCGCGACGAAATGAACCGCGCCGAGCGCTTTGCGAGCGACGACGGCCAGCGCAAAGTCAACGTCGGCTTTGCCTTGATGACCCTGCAGCGTCGGCTGGCGTCGTCACCCGAAGCGATCCTGCAATCGCTGCAACGCCGCCGCGAACGGTTGGAAGCACGCTTGCGCGAAGCCCGCTTGCTGGCACGCGGCTCGGTGGACGCCAAGATCTCGGCGCCGCCAGTGTCGGTCACGGCTGAGGAATTCGACGAGTTGCAAGACGAAGCGCCGCAAGATGAGCGGGAAGCGATGGAGCAGGCGCTGGTCGACAACGCCTCGGCAGCGCGGACCATCGGCGAACTGGAGACGGAAATTCTGCGGCTGCACCAATTGGAGGCTGCGGCGAGAAAGGTTCGATTGTCGGGTGCCGACGCCAAGTGGAACGAACTGACCACGATCCTGGACCACCCGCTGATGACTGATGACAAAGGTGTGCGGCGCAAACTGGTCATTTTCACCGAGTTCCGCGACTCGCTGGCTTACATCGCCGAGCGAATCCGCACCCGCCTGGGCCGCGCAGAAGCGGTCGTCGAAATCCACGGCGGAGTCAGCCGCGAAGAACGGCGCAAGGTCGTGCACGCCTTCATGAACGACCCAGAAGTGCTGGTCTTGGTGGCCAACGACGCCGCGGGCGAAGGCGTCAACCTGCAACGGGCGCACCTGATGGTCAACTATGACCTGCCGTGGAACCCGAATAGGCTGGAGCAACGCTTTGGCCGCGTGCACCGCATCGGCCAGGAAGACGTGTGCCACTTGTGGAACCTCGTCGCCAAGGATACCCGCGAGGGCGAGGTGTACTTTCGGCTGCTGCACAAGCTCGATGCCGAGCGGGCGGCGCTTGGCGGCAAGGTGTACGACGTGCTTGGGGCCTTGTTCGACCAACGGGCGCTGCGCGACCTGTTGATGGAGGCGATCCGCTATGGCAACGACCCGGCGGTTCGCGCCAGGTTGCAGACCACAGTGGACAATGCGGTCAACACGGCGCGCTTGCGCGAATTGTTGGATAGGCGACAACTGGTGCAGGACCGCATGGACACGACGCGGATTGCCGAAATCCGCGTGGACATGGAGCGGGCACACGCAAAGCGCCTGCAACCCAATTACATCCAGGCGTTCTTTCAAGCGGCATTCGACCAGCTGGGCGGGCAAATGCACCGGCGGGAGCCGGGGCGCTTTGAGGTGACGCACGTGCCGGCGGCAATTCGTGAGCGCGACCGGCAGTTAGGCGTTGGCGCGCCAGTGCTCAAATGCTACGAACGGGTGTGCTTTGACAAGGGCAAAGCGGCAGAGCAACCGCGTGCACTTGTGTTGTCGCCAGGCAATCCGCTCCTCGATTCGACGATTGACCTAGTGCTGGAGCGCTTTCGCGAGGTGCTCAAGCAGGGCGCGGTGCTCATCGACGACAACGACGCAGGAACGACGCCGCGCCTGCTGTTCTACTTGGAGCACGCCATCGTGGACGGTCGCATGTCGGCGCGGCGCACCGCGCAGGTGATTTCGACAAGGTTGCAGTTCGTCGAAGCGCGGCCCGACGGCAGCTATGCAAACGCTGGCGTGGCGCCGTACCTCGATTACCGCCCGGCAAGCGCTGAGGAACGACAACGCCTGCAACCGCATTTGGACGCCGAATGGCTGCGCAAGGACTGGGAACACGACGTGCTGGGCTTTGCCATGCGCGAACTAGTGCCGGCGCACGTCGACGGCTGCAAGCGCACGCGCCAGCCGCTAGTGGACAAGGTCGAGCGCGAGGTCAAAGCGCGGCTCCAAAAGGAGATCAACTACTGGGACCACCGCGCCGAGGACTTGAAGGCCCAAGAGCGGTCGGGTAAGCAAACAAGATTGCCCGCCCAGACCGCCCGCGACCGCGCGGATCGGTTGGCGGATCGCTTGCAGCGGCGATTGGCCGAACTGGAACGCGAGCGCGCGATTGCGCCGCTGGCGCCACAGGTGCGCGGCGGTGCGCTGGTGCTGCCTGTTGGGTTGCTGCGGGAGAAGTCGGGCGCGACCGTAGTGCCTGACGCGGACGCGCGCGGCGAAGTCGAGCAGTTGGCAATGCAAGCGGTCATTGCCGCCGAGCGGGCGCTGGGCCGCGAGCCCCAGGACGTCTCGGCGCAGCGCGGCATTGGCTACGACCTCGAATCGCGGCATCCTGCGACCGGCGAGTTGGCGTTCGTCGAAGTCAAAGGGCGCAGCGGGGGGCAGGATCAAGTGACGCTTTCGCGAACCGAAGTGCTGTGTGCGCTCAATGAGCCGGACAAGTTCCGGTTGGCGATCGTGCGCGTCGAGGGTGGCGCTGCGCAGGCGCCGGTGTACGTGCGCCGATTTGACTGGGGCCAGCCGGGGTTTGCACAGACCAGTTCGACGTTTTCTCTGGCGAGTTTGTTGGCCAAGGGCGCGGGGCCGTCATGACAACCGTCGGCAACATTGCGCCGCGGCAGGTTGTCGCGGGCTGGGGCGCTGGTCGAGATGGGCCTTGGGGCGGGCTATGGGTGCAAACGGCAGCGAGGTGCCCAACGACTGCTCATAGCTGCGCGCTACGGCGGGGCTTTCACAGCGCTTCTATGGGCGCGGTTCGGAAGGGGACGCCCAAGGGCGCGCCCATAGAAACTGCCCCGCCAACAGGGGCTTGCCGTCGCGCAGCCGGCATGGCGGACACACCCAAGCGCGCGCGGTCCGGCCACGTTGGCCGAGCGGTGGTTCCACGGGCCAGCGCGAATTACGCTGCATGCAGGGCACTTCGGCATTGGGGACTTACTTCGTGAACCGCGCAGACGTTGCCGAACTGCACTACATCGTCGCCATCGGCAACGTCCAGTCGATCATGCAGCACGGTATTCTCTGCTTCCGCGAGGCCAAGCGGCTGCCGCACCAGTCGGTCGCAATGGCAGAGGTTCAGCAGTTGCGCCAAGCGAAGCAAGTACCGCCGGGCACGCGAACGGTCCACGACTACGCCAACCTGTATTTCGACGCCCGCAATCCGATGATGTCCAAGCGCAGAGCTTACCACGCCGGCATCTGCGTCCTGCGGGTTCGCCACGAAGTCCTGGACCTTGCCGGGGTGATGATCACCGACCAAAACGCCGCATCGAACTACGTGCGGTTCCATCCATCGCCTAGCGGACTGAGCGTTCTTGACAGTGCGCGCATTTACGCGGCCGAATGGACGCACGAAGACACGATCGAATACTGGCGGCGCAAGTCGGCCAAGTGTGCCGAGGTTCTTGTCCCCGACGGCGTGCAGCCATCGTTTGTGTCGGGTGCTTATGTTTCCGGGCCAGTTGGCTACGCGGCCCTCTTGGCGGTGGGCTTCACGCTTAGCATCACCCTCGACCCCAACCTGTTCTTCGTCATCTAGGAGGCTCCGTGGTCCAAGTGCGCATCGGCGACCTCTTCCACTCCAACGCCCAAACGCTGGTCAACACCGTCAATTGCGTGGGTGTCATGGGCAAGGGCGTCGCACTGGAGTTCAAGAAGCGCTTTCCTGACGTATTTGAGGACTACAAGACCCGCTGCGAGCACGAGCAAGTCAGGCTTGGCGAACCTTATTTGTGTCGGCGGCTCTTGCAGCCATGGGTGCTGAATTTCCCAACCAAGGACCATTGGCGGTCGGTGTCGCGTTTGGACGACATTGTGAGTGGGCTTGAGTTCTTGGAGCGCAACTACCGCGAATGGGGCATCCAGTCGCTCGCCGTGCCGCCGCTAGGCTGTGGCCATGGTCAGCTTGAATGGCGGGTCGTTGGCCCGACCCTTTTTCGGCACTTGTCGCGCTTTGACATCCCGGTGGAGTTGTATGCGCCCTTTGGGACTGCCAGCGCGGAGTTGGACGTCGGCTTTCTCAAGGGCAATAGTGCACCTCCAAGCCCGCAGCCCGACAACGAGGTGTCGCCGCCGGCGCGAATCCCGGCTGCCTGGGTCGCGCTAGTTGCAGTAGTACGAAAGATCGAAAAAGAACCTTTCCATTGGCCGATCGGCCGCGTGACTTTTCAGAAAATTGCCTACTTCGCAACAGTCGAGGGCGTGCCGACAGGGCTGGAGTATGCGCGTGGCAGCTACGGCCCATTCTCGAACGGCGTCAAGCCAATGGTTGCCAAACTGGCCAATAACGGGCTGGTCGTCGAGCGGCGCCACGGCGAAATGTTTGCCATCGCGCCGGGGCCAACGTTCAGCGACGCGCTGAAAGAGTACCGCAAGGAGATTGAGCAGTGGTCCGTACCGCTGCGCCGCGTGACGGACCTGTTCTTGCGCATGAGGACCGCCGAGGCTGAGGTCGCAGCTACAGTTGTCCACGTGGCGCGCGAGCAAGTCACCGCTCGACGTGGCGTGACTGAGGCGCACGTGCTGGATGAAGTCCTTGAGTGGAAAAAGCGGCGTCGCCCGCCGCTGGATCGGACTCAAGTCGCTTCGGCAATCCGCAACCTCAACGTCCTTGGATGGGTGAGCCTGCAACCCAGCGACGACCTGCCGTTGCCAGAGGAAGATTTCTGATGTCGACGCTCCGCAAAAAGCTCATCGAGGTGGCGCTGCCGTTGGAGGCTATCAATGTGGCGTCGGCGAGAGAGAAGTCGATTCGGCATGGGCATCCGTCGACGTTGCACTTGTGGTGGGCGTGGCGGCCGCTGGCAGCGTGCCGGGCTGTGCTATTCGGTCAGTTGGTCGACGACCCTTCGGCGTGGCCCGAGCGGTTTCGCGACGAGGCGGCGCAGGACCGCGAGCGGCAGCGGCTGTTTCGGCTGATCGAATCGCTGGTGGTGTGGGAGAATTCGAACGATGAAGGCGTGATTCACGCCGCACGGGTGGAGATCGCCCAGAGCATTGCCCGTGGACGCCGGGCCGATGGTGTGGCCGACAGCCGCGATGATGACGTGCTGGCCGAACCGCCGCCGTTGCGCCGCGCTGATGGCAAGTGGGACAAACCGCAGGCGGCCCGCGCCAAGGTCATCGACAGCTACCTCGGCGATGTGGCGCCGCCGGTGCACGATCCGTTCGCGGGAGGTGGCTCGATTCCGCTGGAAGCGCAACGGCTGGGCTTGCGGGCAATTGCGACCGATTTGAACCCAGTAGCGGTGTTGATCAACAAGGCGCTCATCGAAATCCCGCCGAAATTCGCAGGTTGGGCGCCGGTGAATCCCGACAGCCGCATGCAGCGCCGGCAGGACTGGAAGGGCGCGCAAGGGCTGGCGGAGGATGTTCGGTATTACGGCAAGTGGATGCGCGACGAGGCGTTCAAGAAGATTGGGCACTTGTACCCCGAGGCCGACCTGCCCAAGGAGTACGGCGGCGGCAAAGCGACGGTGATTGCGTGGTTGTGGGCGCGCACAGTGGCGAGCCCGGATCCGGCGCAAGGCGGTGCGCACGTGCCGTTGGTGTCGAGCTTTTGGTTGAGCAAGAAGCCGGGCAAGGAGGCGTGGGTTGAGCCGGTGGTGGATCGGGCGCAGCGGACTTGGCGGTTTGAGGTGCGGACTGGCAAGCCGGGCGATGTGGCGGCGGTGGACGCGGGGACGAAGACGGGGCGAGGC
>SXRM01000025.1 GCA_005792545.1 Pseudomonadota bacterium
CAACTTCAGGGACAATGCGAGCGCACAGGTGCACACAGCGCCAGAGGCCAGCGCCAGCTCGGTAACTACAGCGCAGCCCGACTCCACTGGCGACCGGACTGGCATCCCATCGCTTCGTGGTTATGAATACACCCTCTAAGGAAGACCTTTTCGTCTGCCATTTGCGCACTCCTGAGTCGGCACAAGGCCAGTTCGGAACAGACTGTACGCCCATTCTTGAGGTTAGCGCAACCAGCCCGGATCTCCGTTCAATCTTAGTCGCTCATGGTCCCGCGGCGCGCCCCCAACAACGCCCGCACCATCGCCTCCTGCCGCTCCAGCAGCCACTTCCGCATCGCCGTTTCCCGCGCGTCGAGGTGGCCGACCAACTCGGTTTCGCCCAGTTCCTGCGCGATCGCGCGGGCCTCGTCAAGCCGCTGGTGCGCACGATCAAGAACGGGGCCGATGCCGGCAATGTAGCCAAACCGCTCACCGAGCAACGCGTTTTCGCGGACGCCGCACAGCTCTGCGACCCAGCCTCCTCGTTGGCCGCGGACATCTTCGGCCAAATCGACGACGTCCTCGAACAGCTGGTGGGCCTCGCCTAGCGCACTGAACAACGCGACTGATCTTTGGACTTCGCCGGCCTTGCCAACCCGGATGCACAGCGCAATCGACGGCAACGCCATCGGCGCGTACCGAAGTAGGCTCGCCTGCCATATCGATTCGGTCCAAGTGGCGCCGTCGACCGTCGCCTGCACTTCCACGGCCATGCCCTCGGCATACCGTGCCCAAGCCTGCGTCGCCTGTTGCAGCACCTCGACTGAGCCGCGGGCGCCAGCTGCAGAAGCCAGCAAACGCAGGTGATGCGTCAGCAACACGCTGCCGGTCAATAGCGCCGTGGCTTCACTTCCAGCCGCCTCGTCAAGCCGGTCGTCGTGCAACCGCACGGCCATGTAACCCAGTACGGCGGCCAGCGCCGCTTCTTGCACGGCCCGCCGCGGCACCCGCACACCCTGGCGACGCAAACGGCGCCCACAAAACCAGGGCAGCAGCGGCAACGGCAGCGCCAGTGCCGGTGGCACGCCCGCGGCTTTGGCCGGCCTCGGCAGCCGCAAACGGTCCCACAGTGCATTAAAATCGTGTTGCTGCGACGGGCCTAGCTGGCCACAGATCGTTTCTGCACCCGCCGCAAGCGCTCGCGCGGCAGCGGGCCAGTCCGGCGGTGCGGCGGCTCGCGCAGCGCGCCGAGTCGCTGAGGCCTTTGCCGCGATCACGCCGAAACGACCAGTTCCACAGCAGCAAGCCCCGCGACGTCCAGTCGTACGACCGCCGCAGCTTCCAACGCCACCGCCGCAGTCGCTGCGCCGCTCAACACCACGCAACCCGCCGGCACATGCAGGCCGTATTCGCCAGCGAGGTCGCCCAACTGCTGCAGCGACACCACCGGATCGCCCGAGATCTCTGAAGACCGACCGACCGCGGCGACGACGCCATGGACGACCATGCGCACCTCGACGTCGCGCACATCGACGTCGGCAGGGTCGCGCCACGACCCGACCACAAAGCGGAACGAGCTGCTGTTGTCCGCCACCACATCGGGCAATGAAAAGTACTTGAAGCCCACGTAGCGCGAATCCAGCACCTCCAGCGCCGCCGCCACGCCGTCGACGCACGCCCAGGCCTCGGCCCGCGTCATCCTCGAGCGCAGGGGCCGCGCCAGCCGAAAGGCAATCTCCGGCTCAACTTTGCAGTGGATGGCATCCCGCAGCGCCAGCGTGCCGGCGTCCGCGACCTGCATGGCATCGGTCAGCACGCCATACACCGGCGCGTGCAGGTTCATCTGCCGGCGCTTGCCCTCGCTGGTCAGGCCCATTTTGACCGCGACGACGCGCTCGCCCGCCGCTTCGCGCAGCGCGATACCTGCCGCCTGCACCGCATAGGCCTCTTGCAGCGACAGGTCGGGATGGTCGGCGGTCAAGCGTGCGATTTCGCGCCGCTCGAGTCGCGCCGCGTGCAGGCGCAGAGCCAGTGCATCGATGTCGGTCACGGGGCCTACTGTGCGCAGATGGTGCAGGCCCCGCCGGCGCAACCCTTGCACTGGGTCTGGTAGGTCGCCGGGTTGCACAAGATGACGACGCCCGTCCCGGTCGCACACTTGAGGCCAACCGTGGTGTTGAAGGCGTGGGCGCAGCCGGTGGTGGCGTTGCAGGTGTCGGTGGTGCAGTTGCAACCGTCGTCGCAGTTCTTCTTGGTCAACCCCGCCTGGCACTTGCCGGCGCTGCAGAAGTCGCCCACGGTACACGCGTTGCCGTCGGTACAGGTCGTGCCCACCAACAGCGTGAAGTTGCACTTGCCGGCCGCGTCGCAGGCGTCGCTGGTGCACACGTTGTTGTCGTTGCACGGCGTCGCCGGGCCGGGGTTGCACTTGCCGTCTTTGCAGGCGTCGCCGACGGTGCAGTTGTTGCCATCGCTACACACCCCGCCTGTCGCCGGCGTGAACACGCACGACCCGGTCTTGCCGTCGCACTTGTCGGTCGTGCACGGGTTGTTGTCGTTGCACGCGACCGGGATGCCACCGCCGCACAGACCGTTGGTGCACTTTTCGCCGGTGGTGCACAGGTCGTTGTCATTGCACTGACCGATGCTCAGTTTGACGTTGAGGCAGGCGCCCGTCGCGGCTGTGCACGAGTCGATGGTACAGGCGTTCTTGTCGTCGCAATCGGTGGCGGTGCCGCCGACACACTTGCCTGCTGCGCACTTGTCGCCGGCCGTGCACTTGCTCAGGTCGTCGCAAGGCGCCGCGTTGAACGGGTTGCTGCACAGGCCGGTCGCTGCATCGCACTTGTCGTCGGTGCACACGTTGGTGTCGGCGCAGGGCTTGGGCGTGCCAGCCGTGCAAAGTCCAGCCTTGCACAGGTCGCCGATCGTGCACTTGCTGCCGTCTTCGCAACCGATGCTGTTGGCGGTGTTGACGCAGCCGGTGGCCGCCACGCAGCTGTCGGTCGTGCACACGTTGCCGTCGTCGCAGACCTTGGTGCCCGAGCCCACGCACTTGCCCGACAAGCAGACGTCAGTCAGCGTGCAGGCGTTGTTGTCGGTGCATGTGCCGGCGCTGGGCACGGCCACGCAGGCGCCGGTCAGGGTATTGCAGCTGTCCGCGGTGCACGGGTTGCCGTCGTTGCAGATGGCCACTTTACCAGCGACACAATTGCCCGTAGCACACACATCGCCGATGGTGCAGGCGTTGTTGTCGCTGCACGGCGCGGTGTTGTTGACGAACACGCAGGTGCCGGTCTTGCTGTCGCAGCTGTCCGTCGTGCACAAGTTCTTGTCGTCGCAGACGGTCTTGCTGAGCGCGACGCACTTGCCACCGCTGCACACGTCGCCGCTGGTGCACAGGTCATTGTCGGTGCACGGCGCGGTGTTGGCGTTGAACTTGCAACCGGTAGTCGGCTGACAGACATCATCGGTGCATGGAGTCTTGTCGTCACAGGTCTGCACCACGCCACCGCACTTGCCGACGACGCATTTGTCGCCGGTCGTACAGGCATTGCCGTCGTTGCAGGTCGTGCCATCGAGCGCCACGTAGGTGCACTTGCCGCCTGTCGACGACAGCAGGCAGCTGTCGGTTGTGCATGCGTTGTTGTCGTTGCATTGGGCAGGCAGCGAGCACGGGCAGGTGGCCAAGGGCTTGCCGACGCACACGCCGCTGGCGCAAGTATCGCTGCCGGTGCACGGGTTGCCGTCGTTGCACGTGCCAGTGGCAGGCAGCGTCAGGCACTTGCCGCTGGTCGGGTCGCACTTGTCGGTCGTGCACACGTTGTTGTCGTTGCAGTCGGTGGTGGCCTTGGGCACGCACTTGCCGCTGGCGCATGCCTCGCCCTGGGTGCAGGCGCTGCCGTCGTTGCACGGCAGCAGGTTGGGCGTGTTGACGCACAGGCCGGTCAGCGAGCTGCACGCGTCGTCGGTGCAACTGTTGTTGTCGTTGCAGTTGGTGGGCTTGCCGGCGCACAAGCCGCCGCTGCAGGTGTCGGTCTGGGTGCAGGCGTTGCCGTCGTTGCAAGGCAGCGTGTTGTTCACGAACAGGCACTTGCCGGTCGCCGCGTCGCAGACGTCGGTGGTGCACGGCTTGCTGTCGTTGCATGTCACTGCCGGCTTGCCGGCGCACTTGCCGAGCGCGCAAACATCGCCCGTCGTGCACAGGCTGTTGTCGTCGCACGGCAAGGTGTTGGCATTATTCAGGCACTTGCCGGTTTTGGTGTCGCACAGGTCGGTGGTGCACACGTTGTTGTCGTCGCAGTTCACGCTCGGCTTACCCACGCACTTGCCGAGCACGCAAGCGTCGCCGCTGGTGCACAGGTTGGCGTCGTCACACAGAGCGGTGATGGCCTGGCTGGCGCACGCGCCGGTCGCGACGTTGCAGCTGTCTTGCGTGCACGGGTTGTTGTCGTCGCAGTTCTTGTTGGCCTTGGGGATGCACTTGCCAGCGCTGCAGGTGTCTTCCAAGGTGCACGGGTTGCCGTCGTTGCATAGCGCCGTGGTGTTGGCGTTGAGGCACAGGCCGGTCTTGCTGTCGCAGCTGTCGGCGGTGCAGGCGTTGCCGTCGTCGCAGTTCTTGACCTTGCCGACGCACTTGCCGGCCGCGCACCCGTCCGCAGTCGTGCACAGCTGACCGTCGTCGCAGCCACCGGCGTTGAGCGGCGCATGGACGCACTTGTCCAACGCCGTATTGCACGAATCGGTGGTGCAGACATTGCTGTCGTCGCAGCCGATGGTCTTGGGTACGCACGACCCGGTGGCCGAGCAAGTTCCGGCGGTGTTGCAGGGCTTGCCGTCATCGCACAGCGTGCCGGCGACCGCGATCTTGTTGACGCACTTGCCCACAAGGCAGCTGTCGGTCGTGCACGGGTTGCCGTCGTTGCAAACGGTCGCCGCGTTGAGCAACGTACACGCACAACTGCTAGTACCCGCGGTGCAGGCGCCGCCCTTGCACAGGTCGCCGACGGTGCACTTGTTGCCGTCTTCGCAGGCTACGCCGTCCTGGTTGGCAAAGCTGCACTTGCCAGTGGTGCCGTCGCACTTGTTGGCCGTGCACGGGTTTTGATCGTCGCACAACACCGCCGCACCGGCGCATGCACCGTTTGCGCAAAGGTCGCCGACGGTGCACAGCGTGCCGTCATTGCACGGGCCGCTGTTGAACTTGGTCGCGCACTTGCCGGTCTGCGGGTCGCAGAAGTCATCGGTGCAGACGTTGTTGTCGTCGCAGGCAAGCGGCTTGCCAGGCAGGCACTTGCCGAGCGCGCAGGTGTCGTTGGTGGTGCAAATATTGCCGTCGCTGCAGGTGGCGGCGTTCGGCAGGTTGACGCAGGCGCCGAGCTTGGCGTCGCACGAATCGGTGGTGCACGGGTTGTTGTCGTTGCAGGCCTTGACCGGGCCGGGCGCGCACTTGCCGGACGCGCAAGCGTCGTTGTCGGTGCACGGGTTGTTGTCCGAGCAGCTGCCGGCGGCGGGCGAGGTCGCACACTGCCCGGTCGCGGTGTCGCACTGGTCGGTGGTGCAAGGGTTGTTGTCGTTGCAGACCACCGGCTTGCCGGGCGTGCACACTTTGTTGGCACAGACATCACCGCTGGTGCACTTGCTGCCGTCTTCGCACACCGCGGTGTTGGCGGTGTGGACGCAGCCGAGCTTGGCGTCGCACTTGTCGTCGGTGCAGGCGTTCTTGTCGTTGCAACCGAGCGCGGCGCCGGCAACGCACTTGCCGTTGGTGCACTTGTCACCGGCGGTGCAGACGTTGCCGTCGGCATCGCACGGCTTGCCTTCGCCAGCAGGCGCGGGGCCGCACAGGCCGGTGTCGGGGTTGCAGGTGCTGGTCGTGCACGCCACTGTGCCCGGCGCGCAAGTGACGGCCGTCTTGGGGTCCACCTTGCAGGTGTGCGGCACCGTGTTGGTGTCGCAGAACAGTGTGCCATTGCACTTGTCGCCGTCCTCCAGGCCAGAGCAATCGGCGGTGGTCTGGCACACGCACAGGTTCTTGCCCGAGACGCACTTGCCGTTGGCGCAGGCGTCGCCGTCGGTGCAGGCGCTGCCATCTTCGCACGGCTCGGTGCTGTTGGTGTGGGTGCAGCCGGTCTTGGGGTCGCATTCGTCGGTGGTGCAGGCGTTGCCGTCGGCGCAGGAAACGGTGGCCTCTTTGGCAATGCCGACACACACGCCGGCCGTGCAGCCGTCGAACTCAGTGCACTCGTTGCCGTCGCTGCATGGTGCTGAGGCATCGGCGTGGGTGCAACCGGCCGTACTGTCGCAGGCGTCGCTTGTACATGGGTTCTTGTCGTCGCAGTCGACCGCCTTGCCGGCGCAGCCCTTGTCGCCGCAAATGTCGCCGTCGGTGCAGGCGCTGCCGTCGCTGCAGGGGCTGTTGGCGGGCTTGGCGCTGCTGGCACAGGCGCCGTCGAGCGGGTTGCAAGCCCCGGTCATGCACGGGTCGGCAACGTCGCACACCTTGGCCGCGCCGGCCGTGCATTTGCCGCCCGCGCAGATATCGCTGGTGGTGCACAGGTCGCCGTCTTCGCACTGGTTGCCGTCTTGCGCAGTGGCGGTGCAGCCGGCGGCAGTGTCGCACGCGTCGGCGGTGCACGGATTCTTGTCGTCGCAAGCCACGGCCTCGCCGGTGCACTTGCCGCCCTTGCAGGCGTCGGCGCCGGTGCACACGCTGCCGTCGCTGCACTCGGTGCCGTCGGCAAAGTCTGCGTGGGTGCAAGCGCCCGTCGCTTTGTCGCAGTTGTCGGCGGTGCAGGCGATTTTGTCGTTACAGTCCACGGGCGCGCCGGCGGCGCACTTGCCGGCCAGGCAGCTGTCGTCCTTGGTGCAGGGGTTGCCGTCAGCGTCGCAGGGGCTGGCGTCGGCCTTGTCGGTGGCGGTGCAGCCCTTGGCGGGGTCGCAAGCGTCATCGGTGCAGGGGTTGCTGTCGTCGCACTTGGTCACGGCCGCGCCGCCACAGGTGCCGTCCTTGCAGGTGTCGCCGCTGGTGCACGCGTTGCCGTCGTCGCAGGCGTCGCTGTTGGGCGTGTTGACGCAGCCGGACTTGGGATCGCAGCTGTCCGTCGTGCACGGATTGCCGTCGGCGCAGGTCGCCTCATCGGTCTGGCCGTCGCAGTCGTCGTCAAGGCCGTTGCAGGACTCGGCTGCAGGCGCGGGCGCCGAGCAAGCGCCCAAGCCCTTGTCGGTGCAGGTCCGCGTGCCCTTGCAGGCGCCAGCTTCGTTGGCATTCTCGCAGGCGGTGGCGAGCGCTGCTGCCACGGCCTTTTCGCTGCATGCGCAGGTGCCGGGGGCGGTGTCGCCGACCTTGTCGGGGGCCTTGATACAGCGCAGCGCTTTGGCGCCAGCTTCGTCGGCCATCTCTTTGCACTGATAGCCGCTGCCGCAGTCGGCGTCGACTGTGCAGGCGTTGGCGCAGAACGAACCCAACGCCGGGCTGTACGTCACGCAAGCGGCCTTGTCGCCGCACTCTGCGCTGGTGGCGCAGGGGTTGCACAGCGTCGATCCGCTGGGGCCGACGCCGCCATCCAGTGGCGTCGTGTCGCTTTCGCCGGCGTCAACTGGGGTTGCCGTGTCACCCTGGCCGCCGCCGTCGGCGGGCGTACCTGTGTCTTGCGGGGTCACGGCGCCATCCGTGCCGCCGCCGGTGTCGTCCGGGGCCTTGGCGTCGCTGTCTGTGGCGGTGTCGTCCGGCGTTTTCGCGTCACTGCCCGCCGCCGTGTCGTCCGGCGACCCCGTGTCGCCCGCTGCACCGTCGCCCGCTGCACCGTCGCCAGTGATCGCGTCGTTCTGGGTCGTGCTGTCCGCGCCCGTGCCCTGGTCAGCGCCAGCGGCCGCGTCAGTCGATCCCCCGCCAGCACCATCGACACCCACCGCGACGTCGACACCACCGCCGCTAGCCGCATCCTCGCCTTGAGTGCCGTCCGTGTTGCCGTCTTCACCACAACCCGTCGCCAACGCGCACAGCGCGATCACGGCAAGGCTGCGACGGTTGAACAGGGCGCGCGCAGCCGCGCTGGTACAGAGCCAGGATTTCATGGTGGTTCTCCAAACCGTGGTCGCGTCGCAGGCGTAGCACCGCGCGCGAGCCGGGTCGAGGCTGGGGCAACGCCACCCTCGCGACGTTGCTCGCCCTCGTGCCGTTGCCGTGGGGCCAGTGGCCGCCAGAGCGGCACAGTCATACACGATTGGCGGTCGCAGGCGCAAGGCGATCGGCGGTCGTGGGTCTAATTGTGCCCCTCGCTGTGGGTGCTCGTCTTCGCAGTGGTTCCGTTCCGATCCGTTTCGCCGCACCATGGGCAGTAGCGGGGCTGGGTCTGGCCCGGTGGCGTCGATGCGCAAATTCGCGGTCTTGTATGTTGCTGTTGCGGTCTGGACCGCCTGTGGTCGCGCCGGCGGGTCGAGCATGCCGGCTGCGGGGGCCACGGACTTACCTGCCGTGCAGCATGGTGAGCCCGCTGCACTCCGCGAGCCAGGGCAGCCTTTGCCGAGCCTGGCGGCAACGACTGCTGCTGCGGACGTCGCCGCGCCGACTGCCGAAGCCACTGCATCGACGGCCCCGGCGCCGGCACAGGCGTCAACGCCGACGTCTGCCTTGCCGCCGGAAGGTTCGCTGCTAGGCCTGCGCGACGGCCCGCGCTGGCTCGGGGCTGTCGGCACGTGGTTGCGCAAAACCGATCCGGACATGGCAGTGGCTCAAAGCGGCGCCGTCGTGGGTAGTGCGGCGGCACCGGCCCAATGGCGGATCCAAGCCAACAGTGCTGCGGTCCTATGGCCAGCAGCGGGGCTGGCCTGGCATTTCGGCGCGCAAGGCTGCGCGGTTTTTGCGGCGACGGCAGCGCCGGCCGGTCAGGGTGGCAAGTGCGCGCCGACCGATGAAGGGGCGGCAACAGTGCAGCTTGCTGTGCTGGCGCTAGCGCGAGCGGACGTAGCCGCGAACCTGATTATTGAGACCCTGGATGTGCACGGCACTGGGGTGGACGCCGTTGTCGCCGCGACGTTGGCCTTGCCGGCCTGGCGCGCGCGCTGGCAGCTGCGCGCGCACGCGGACGGTCGCTTGCTGGCCGTCGCCTGGCCACGGGCAGGTGTAGAACTCGCGTCCCAGTCCGGCACCTGGCGGGTCAGCCAGCACGGACAGGCGCTGTTTGAGGTGCGATTTCTCAAGGCTGCACCCGACACACCGGGCGCCGTGCTTGAGGTGCCCTACGATGGCCGCGGCGATCCTGACGAAGCCATCGCCAGCGCTGCGCGGAGCGCCGACCTGATTCCGCTCGGCCCGGTGGCCGTGGTGCTGGAGTGGCAACCGCCGAAGCTGCGCATCGTCTCGGCGCGCCGCGCGGTGCTGGCAGCGCCGCGGGGCCTCGCTCAGGGTGCGGTTTTGCAGGCGCAGCCAGCAGCGCCGCTGTTTACCCAGCCGATCGTGCTATCGCGGCAAAATGCCGCGCAAGCCCTGCGGGACGCACCCGCTGGCTGCATCGAAGCGGTCTTGCTCGGCGACGCCACCACGGACCGCGGCGAGGCGATCGCTGGCGCTTCCTTGGCGCTGGTGCGCCGTTGCCACTTGGCCGCGGCTAAACCGCCCGATCCGGCGGGGCCTGATAGACCTTGAGGCGCGGACCGCGCGCGTCGACGCCGACGCCCACCGCCTTGAGCAGGGCGCCCGCGGGCGCGCGGGCAAGCGCCGCAGCGCAGGCCTGCCCTCCACCACAATGCCGTTCGGCCAGCGCCGCGAGCGCCTCCACCGCAGCCGCCAGTGGCCAGCCGCGAAAATGCCAGTAGGTGTCACTGGCGCTGTCGGGGCCGCCCAGATCGCTGCGCCACCACACATACCCCGCACTTGCGCCTGGATGGGCAGCCAGTCCGTGGGCGAGTTCGGGTGGCGGGGGCGGGCTCAGCGAGGCCGCGGCTTCAAGGTAATGCCGCCACCGGACCGGGCTGCCCGCCGCAGGCCACTGGCCCCCGACCATGGCCAGCGTCGGCGGACCTTGGGCAGGCCCCAAGAGCGCCTGCAGCGGGCGCCGTTCGACGTAGAAGCGGCGGTTTTCAGCCTGACCGACTGCACGCTCCATGCCCAGGTGCACGGCAGTCGGGACTTCCCTTTCGATGCGCAGTCGGTCCAGACAAGCATGGACTTCGAGCGGGGCACTGGCACACAGCAGCCACGCGGTCAGATCGGCCCACGGCGATCGGCCAAGCGCCGCGACCGGCACGCCGACGATATAACGACGCGAGCAGAGCTTGCCGGGGCCCAGCGCCAGCGACGCCTCGACCGAAAAGGCAGCCTTGCCTGCCGTGACGAGGTTGGGACGACCGGCCACGTAGGCAGCGCAGGCGTCGAACAAGTCGAGGTCACCGCGCCGGTCTCCGAGCCCGTCGCAAATCAGCGAGCCGGCGAGGTGATCGCGCAGCGCTTGATAGGAGTCAGGCGATCTCGAAAACAAGCGGCAACGTCGCCGGTCAGACCTGGCCGCCCAGCAAGAGCCACAGCGCAGCCCCGACCGCCACGGCCGCAAACAGCAGGCCCACGATGATGACCGGCTTGGGCAAAAAGGGCTTTTCCGCTGGTGCAGCCGCATGCACGCCCGAAGCGCGGGTTACGCGCACGACCTGGGTACTGGCGGCCGTCACCGAAGCGTCGGCGGCTGGCGGCGGGACTGGTTCCAGGCCCAGGCCCGGCTGAGTGGTGGCGCGGTCGTCGACGACTGGCACCGGCATGCCACGGCTGGGCGGTGGCCGGCGTGCCATCGTGTGCGCGTGGCCGCTCGGCGGCGGCGGTGGCTTGGGCGCGTTGGGCCGGTTGGTACCGGCCACGACCGCGCCAGGCGCTTCAACGGGCGACGACGCCGGACGCTGCGGCGGGGCAGACGGTGGCGCACTGCCGGGTGGGTTGGGCACCGCGTGCGCGCTTGCCGCCGGCGCAGCTGGCCGGCTGGACGAGGCGGCAGGCTGTGCCGCCGGACCAGCAGGCTGCGCGCCAGCTGCGGCAGGTACCAGTGCCGGGGCGGCAGTTGCACCGGTCGCGCGCTGCCGGGCGATCTCGGCGACCATCTTGCCCAGTCCCACGCCGACGATCGTGCGCTGGTCGCTGCTGTCATCGCCGACCGCAACGAACTTTCTGCGCTCCGCAGTCGGCGTGTTCGGCAGTTCGGGTGCCATACTGGGCAGGTCGTCGGGCGGCGGCCCGCTCGGCAGGTCGTCGGGCAGCTGCTCGAGTCCAATCGGCTCTTCGACGTCGATGGTCATCGCCGCGACCGGTGACATGCCAGACGACATGGCGCGTGCGCGCGCCGCCACGACACCTGCGGTGATCGCTGCGGTATCGACGGCCAGGGTGCGTGCCTCGGGCTCCGGGATCGCGGGTTGCTTGTTCGCAGGTCTGGCGCCCGGGGCGCTCACGCCCTCGTCGGCCGGATGGTCTTCGCGTACGGTCGGGTTGTCCGGCCGGCTCGGCATCACGCCGGCTTGTTGCAGGCCTGCGACCACGTCGGCGCCGAGCTCACTTTGGGTAGCACCAGACGCGATCGACTCGTTGTCGTGGCGCACTTCGGCCAGCATGCGCGCGAGTTCTTCGCGGACAGCCGATGCGGTCTGCGGACGATCCTGTTTTTTCTTGGCCAGCAGTTTGACGCACAACTCGCTCAAGCCATTGGGCAACTTGATGCCCAGACGCGACAGTTGCGGCGCCGGCGACGTGACGTGCTTGAGCAGGATATCAATGACGCTAGCGCCGTCGTAGGGCGGCTCGCCAGCGATCATCTCGTACAGCACGGCGCCGACGGCATACAGGTCGGTTTGCGGGCCGACTTCCTTGCCCTCGACCTGCTCGGGCGCCATGTAGTGCGGGGTCCCAAATACCGACCCGGCACGCGTCAGCGCAGCCGTCACCATCTCGGTCGGCAGCTTGGCGATCGAGAAGTCCAGGACCTTGACGAAGTCGCCGCCGCCAGCCGACAACAGGTACAGGTTCTCGGGTTTGATATCGCGGTGGATGATGTTGTGGCCGTGGGCGACGCTGAGCGCATTGGTCAGTTGTTCGGCGATGTTGAGCGACCGCTCGACGCCGAGCGCACCGACCTCTTCCATCACGTCTGACAGGGGCTGACCGACCAGAATTTCCATCACCACGTACACGGTTCCCGCGTACTCGCCGACGTCGTGGATGGTGATGATATGGGGATGGTGCAGCGCGGCAGCAGCGCGCGCTTCGCGGATCAAGCGCTTGGCGGCCACTGGATCCGCGGCGATGTCTTTGCGCAGGACCTTGAGGGCCACCTCGCGGCCGAGGTTCTTGTCCGTGGCCTTGTAGACTACGGCCATGCCGCCCTTGCCCAGGCGCGACACCAGCTGGTAGCGATCGGCAAACGTGGTGCCGATGAGTGGGTCGTTCTCTTGGGGTTCCTGGCCGCTCAAACACCGCCTCCTGCGGCGGCGAGGGTAAGGGAATTCAGGGTGCCGCGCAACCACGCGCCGAGGCGACAGTTTGCCGCAAACGCGCCGGTTGACAAAGGCATGGCACTGGTTAAGATGCTGCCCCCTTCGGCGTCTGCGCGCCGGATTTGGCGCGTCCTCGCGCCGCAAGGTCGCCGACATGGCCCGCATTACCATCGAAGATTGCCTCGACACTGTCCCCAACCGCTTCGCGTTGGTGATCATGACGTCCAAGCGCGCCCGTCAGCTGGTCGACGGCCAGTCGCCGACCATCGAGACCAAGAACAAGGAGTGTGTGACGGCGTTGCGCGAGGCCGCGGACAACCGCGTGCGCTTCACCCGGGCGGTGATGCCGCTCATCGAGCGCCACTTGCGCGATCAGTAGCCGCGCGCAAGCAGACGGTTATCGCGCGCAAGCAGACGGTTATCGCGCGCAAGCAGACGGTTATCGCGCGCAAGCAGATTGGCAACGGCGCGAGTTTGGCGCCGCCTTAATTTTATCCCATGCCAATTGCAGTACTTTCGCGGTCTCAGTCCGCGCCGGCCATCGCCGTCGACTTGGGCGTGGTTGCAGGCGATGACGCTGTGAGCGCGCGACCGTCGCAGCCGTAACGCTGCAGCCGCGCCCGGGCTTCCAACACCCGCGTGGCATAGTGCAGATTGCGAGGCAATTCACTTTTCTTCCACGATCGCGTCGGCCGCGCCGGCCCGGCGTGGTACGCGCACAGCGCAAAGACCACGTCGCCCTTGTATTTGCGCAGCAGCGCCCGCATGAACTGAGCGGCAGCATCTGCGCCACAGGTCGGATCGCGCGGCCGGCCACAGCCGAAAACCCGCGAAGTCACCGGTTGCAGCTGCATCAGGCCCAGCGAGCCCGCGCCGGAGCGGATGCTGGGCGAAAACCCGCTCTCGACCCAGGCGACGGCCGCCAGCAGCCAGGGGTCGAGGTGGTAGCGGTCTGCTGCGCTTTCGAGCGTCGGCATGTGCTCGCGGCAGCGCGCCGCCATCCGCGTGCTGATGGTCAGTGGCCGCTTGGGGTCGTAGCGCACCAGGTCTTCTTCGTGGTCGGCCGGCAACGCGGCGTCATCGTCGATGGCTGCGCCGGCGGCGTGCTGCCCCTGGGCCAGGTGGGTGCGCGGCGCGGCGAGGCTGCGACCAGGACCGACGGTGCCGGCACACGCGATCACACCCAACAGAGCGCGAATCAAGGCGTTTTGTGTTCGCAGCGGCGCAGGCCGCATTCCGGGCTCCAAGACGCCTCTGGGCGTCGGGGCGCGCCGATCTGCCATAGACTTTCAAGCATGTAAAGCACTCATGCACAACTTATCCACAGATCGCACGACTGCGGCCCCATGGCGGGGCCGGTCACCCCGTGACTCGTGACGGTAAAACGGGGCAAACTGATGTTGGTTACATTGAGGCCTGACTCAGCTGCCGTGAGTCGAACGCTTTCGCGAGCTTGGCAACCCACCAAGCGAGCAAACGGAAGGCCGACAAGATCGATACGATTTTGTCGGTGTCCGAAAACGGGGCAAACTGCCGCCGCGCCCCGTGCGCCAGGTCCAAGATGCGCCTCGTCCTAGCTGAAAAACCGTCGATGGCCCGGGCGATTGCCGCCGCGCTGGGTGTGACCGGCAAGGGCCGCAGCTCGCTGCAAGGTCAAGTCGGCGATGCGCGCGTCATCATCTCGTGGTGCGTTGGGCACCTCGTCGAGCCGGCCGACGCCGACCACTACGGCGCCAAAGCGTGGTCGTTCCACACGCTGCCCATCGTGCCGAGGCCGTTTGCCTACGCGCCGATTGCGGCGACGCGCGACCAGTACGACACCGTCCGTGGGCTGCTGCTCCGCCCCGACGTGACCGAGATTGTCAACGCGACCGACGCCGGTCGCGAGGGCCAGCTGATTTTCCACCTGGTCTATGATCTCGCTGGGTGCGACAAGCCGGTCAAGCGACTGTGGACCAGTGCGCTGACGGACGACGCCATTCGCTCTGCGTGGGCTCAGTTGCGCGACGAGTCCGAGTTCGCCGGGCTGACGGCTGCGGCGCACTGTCGCCAACAGGCCGACTGGCTGGTCGGTATCAACTGCACGCGCGCGCAAACGCTGGTGGCGCGGGCGTTGGGCCAATCGGGTGTGCGCTCGATCGGCCGGGTGCAGACGCCGACACTGGCGATTCTGGTCCGCCGTGAAAACGAAATCGCCAACTTCGTGCCCAAGGACTTCTGGACGTTGGTCGCGCGATTTCGCACTGCCGACGGCCAGACCTACACCGGCCGCTGGTACAAGCCCGGCGAGGGCGACGCCGCAGTCGAGCGCTTTGACACCGAGCAGGCCGCACAGCAGATGCGCCAGCGTTTGCTTGCTGGCCAGGCGCACGTGCAAAAGGTCGACAAGAAGCAGGAGAAGCGCAAGCCAGAGCTCCTGTACGATCTCACGGCCTTGCAGCGCGAAGCCAACAAGCGCTTTGGTTTGACCGCCGAGCAGACGCTGGCGATCGCGCAGGAACTGTATGAAGCACAACTGATTTCGTATCCGCGCACCAACAGTCGCTACCTGACGCAGCAAGACGCCGCGCAGGCACCGAGTTGGCTGAGCGCACTGGACCGCGGCCCGTGGGCGGCTTGGGTCGGCCAGGTGCGAGCGATGGGTCAGGGCGGCCAGTTTCCGCCGGTCGGCAAGCGCTTTGTTGACGACAAGGAGGTCGAGGACCACCCGGCCATCACGGTGACCAACAAGGCCGTGCGCATGGTCGAGGCCGAGCCCCAACTGAGCGCCGACCAGCAGCGCATCTACGATCTGGTGGCCCGCCGACTGTTGTCGACGTGGTTTGGCGACCGTATCGAGCAGAAGACGACGGCGGTGACAGCGGTGCAGCCGGACCAGGGCGAGGTCGAACTGTTCAAGACCACGGGCGCGGTTGTCATCGATCCCGGCTGGACCGCAGTCGATCAGCCGCGCCGCGACAAGAGCACAAGGCTCGACGACGACGACGGCGAATTGCCACCGCTGCGGCGCGGTGAGCCAGTGGACGTGGTCGAACTGATGACCAAGGCCGGCAAGACCTCGCCGCCCAAGCCGATGAGCGAGGCGGACTTGCTGGCTGCAATGCAAGGCGCGGGCAAGCTCATCGACGACGAGGAGTTGCGCGGCGCAATGAAAGACAGCGGCTTGGGCACGCCCGCGACCCGCGCCAACATCATCGAGACACTCATCAAGCGCGACTATGCGACGCGCAAGGGCAAGAACCTGGTCGCGACCCCACTGGGCGTGGCGCTGATTGCCGGCCTGCCCCTGGATACGTTGAAGTCGCCCGAGATGACGGGGCAGTGGGAGGCGACGATGGAGCGCATCCGGCGCGGTCAGGCCGACCCTGCCGCGTTCGTTGCCGACATCGAACGCTTTACCGCCCAAGCGGTCACCGAACTGCGCCGCTTGGGCGTTGCAGCGGATAGCGCGCAAAGTGACGGCGCCTCTGCAACGCGCACCGCTTGCCCATCGTGCCGATCTCCGATGGCGGTTCAGGCGTTTGACGGTCGGCGTGCCATGCGCTGTACGGGCCTGCTGCGCCCAGAGTGCCGCGCCAGCTACAGCGTCGATGACAACGATCGGCCGACGGAGCGTTGCCGGCATTGCTCGGGTCCGCGTCAGTCCACCCGAAATGGTCCCGGCTACTGCTTGCGCTGTGGGCGCTCAGATCAGCCAGAGGCCGATCGTCCGCCGTGGCCAGCGCTGCACGCCTGCCCGGACTGTCGACAGCTGGCAAAAAGCGTGTGGGTAGCGCGCGATCGCAGCTGGGTCCACCGCTGCAACACCTGCAACGCTTGGATTGCCGGCGCGGCGCCGGAGCTGACCGGCAACGAGCCGACGCGGCCGCCCTGCGCACGCTGCCACACACCGATGACAGCCGTGTGGAGCCGCCAGCGCAACGCCTGGATGCTGCGCTGCTTGGACTGCGGCACCTGGTCGTGGGCCGGACCGGCGGCACCAGGCGGCGCGTAGCCCCGGCGCTGGACGTTCTGCAGATTTTTTTCACCCGTTAGATCGCCTCCGCGGGACCCGCGTCTGACCTCCATGCCGGGACGAACCCGGAACCGGAGCAAAGGCAAGGCGGAGTGGTTCCGCCCGCCAGCCGGACCCGACTGTCTACGCCCCCGCGACAGCTCGCCCCTTCACGGCCCCGCGCCGTCCACCTTGGAGTGCATCCCATGAAGCGCATTGTCCTGACCCTGTCCGCCCTGTTTGCCGCCGCCCTGCCCTTGACCGGGTTCGCAGCGGGCGCCGCTCGGCCGGCCGCAAGCCAGACCTCCGCCGTGTCGGCGGCCTTTACCGCCGGCAATCTCGGCAGCTACGTGCAGCACAAAGGCGTCCGACCGGACAGCGCCATCGCTGGCGCGGTCAAAGTCAAGTTGATCAACGAGTTCGCGCAGCCGACCGCCCGACACGAGACCGCCGCCGCGCCGGACGTCGTCGGATTTGCGACGCTGCTGCCGCAAAAAAATGCGGCCATGCAGGGCCTGATGAGCGCCGGCCAGAACAACCTGGTGCTGCTGAACGGCCTGCCCGCCCGCGCCAAGTAGGATAACCCGCTGCACCGCGACGGCGGCCTGCCATTTGGGGGCCGCCGTTGGCGTTTTTCCAGGGGTCCCGAGGTAAGTGTTGCCGGTTTGCCGCGACACGCCTAGACTGCGCCAAACGCCTTGTGGGGTCCGCGACTTGACTGTGCAACTCGACCACGCCGCGCTGACAAACATTTTGGACCTGTACTGCGACGATGCGGAGGGCCTGCAGTCGCTGGTCGCCAGTTTTGCGCTGTCGGCCACAGAGTTGAGCGAGGAAATCGCCTTGGGCGTCGAGCGCCTCGACGCACGCACGGTCGGCCGAGCGGCTCACACGCTCAAGTCTTCGGCCGGCCAATTTGGCGCCACCGAGCTTGCGCGGTTGTGCGGCGAGCTCGAACGGCGGACACTGGTGGAGTTGGACTGGCCGACGGTCGTGGTGCTGTCGCCCAAGCTCGCGCCCACCCTTCAAGAGGCGTTGCACGCCGTGCACATGCTGGCGGCCGGCGCAGCCGAGTGAGCGGCAACTGGACAGATGAAGGCCAATCCCCGCGGCCCGTGGCTCAGTGAATCGCGCGTCGACAGCCTGATCGCGCTGGAGCCGTGCCTTGTGCTGGTCGCCGGCGGTCTGGCGATGTGGGTGCTCTACTCGCTGGCACTGCGGCGCGTCAGCATCGAGCGACACCGCAGTCTGCGCCACGAACTGGCCAACCTGTCGCTACATACCGGCGTGTTTGGCGGCGTCGCGCTCACGTACTTCACGCTCGACCTCGAGTGGTTCATGCAGTTCGCGTTTGGCGGGCTGCGTGCATGGCTTGGCCTGCTGGTGCTGGTGCAGGGCGCGACCACGTTCGTCAAGACGCTCAAGATCCTGTTCACGCAACTGCTGTTCCTCGGCCACATGCGCGAGGGCGTGCCAGCGCTGCTCATCAACACGTTCACGGCGGTAGTTGCGCTGCTGACGGGGGGCTGGCTGGCGGCACGGCTGTTCGACTTGCACTTCGCGCCGTTGCTTGCGACGTCGGCAGTGGCGTCGGTGGTGCTGGGCCTGGCGATGCAGGACTCGCTGGGCAACCTGTTTGCCGGCATCGCCATGCAGATCGACAAGCCCTACGAGATCGGCGACTGGGTCGAGGTGGTGGGCATCACCGGCAAGTGGAGCGGTCAGGTCCATGAGGTGACGTGGCGGGCAACCGTGCTCATTGGCCTGTGCGACGAACTCATCGTCATCCCCAACCGCGTCGTCGGTCAGGGCCAGGTGTACAACTTCACCCAGCGCGGCACGCCGATCTTGCGATCGCAGACATTCCACGTGCCCGTGCAGTACGACCTGGAGGCCGTGCGGGCGGTGGCGCAAGCCGCGCTGCGTGACGTGGACGGCATCGCGGCCGATCCGGCACCTGCGGTGCTTTTCGGCGAGATCGGCGAGGGCTGGGTGCTGGCGCGCTGCAACTACTGGCTGGCGGACTACGGCGCGCAGTGGCGGGTCGGCGATGCAGTCATCACCCACGTCATCGCCGCACTCAAGGCCAACGACTTGCACCTGGCCGTGCAGCAAGTGCAGGTCTCGTCGGCCCCCGACGAGGCTCGATGAGCGCGGACGCTGGCGCCCGCATCGACTGCGTGGCCACGGTCGAGACACCGGAGCACCTCGTCGTCCAGTTTGAGGTGGCCGGGCCCTTCCAGCGCGGTGCGGCCTGGGCGCTCGACGGCGTGATTCGGTCGGCGGCGGTGGCAGGCCTACTGTTTGCGCTGTCGGTGTCCGCGGTGGCATTGCCCGCGCTGGACCAGGTGGGCTTGGGGGCCCTGCTGCTCGGTTGGTTCATCGTCGAGTGGTTCTACTACGTGCTGTTCGAGTGGCTGCGCGACGGCCAGACGCCGGGCAAGCGCTGGATGGGCCTGCGGGTGGTGCGGACCGGCGGCTACCCGATCGCGGGCGCCGACGCGCTGCTGCGCAACCTGCTGCGTGCCGCCGATGGTTTGCCGATGGCCTGCTATGTCGTTGGCACCGTGGCCAGCGCGGTCGATCCCCGCTTTCGCCGGCTGGGCGATTGGTTGGCCGACACCATGGTCGTCGTCGATCGACCGGAGCGGCCGATGGGCGCGCCGCCTCGCGAGGCCGCCGACCCGCTGCTGCTGGCCGCGCTGCCCAAGCGCATTGTCTTGCCACCCGAGGAGCGCCGGACGCTCGACGCGCTGGTGCTGCGCCTGCCCACCATCGGCCGCGCGCGCGTTGCCGAAATCGCCTGCGAATACGCGCCGCAGCTGGCCCTGCGCCTCGGCTTGCCGGGGCCGGTGGAGCCGGTGGCGCTGTTGCTCGCCGTCTACGCCCGGCTGCACAATCGAGAGCAGGCCCAGCGAGGCCGGCCATGACCGCAGCTGCCGGCGTGGACCGCCTCGATGATCGCTGGCGTCGTCTGGAGGCGCTGGTGGCGCGGGCCCAACGCCGCGATCCGAGCCTGACCGGCGGGGAGCTTGCCGAACTGGCTGCCCTCTACCGCGCCGTCGTCGCCGATGCTGCACGCGCGCGGGCCCGCGCGACCGATGATGCGACCCTGGCCTGGCTCGACGGCTTGATGGGGCGCGCCCACAATGCGCTGTACCGCGCGCAACCGCGCCAGTTCGACGTGGTCGCGTTCGTCGTGCAGCAGGTCCCGCAAGCGGTGCGGGCCAATGGCCGCTTGTTTGCGCTGTGTTCACTGTTGTTCTGGGGCTTTTTCGTCTCGGCGGCGCTGGTCGCGTGGTTCGCGCCCCAGTTCGCGCGATCGCTGTGCGGCGAGGCGGCCATTGAGGATCTGCGGCGCATGCACGCCCAGGCGCCGCAGGCTGGACGGTCGCTGACCGAAGGCCTGGCCGGCGTCGCCTTCTACGTGCAGCACAACACCTCGATCGCGTTCAACGCTTTTGCGGCTGGCATGTTCGCGGGGGCGGGATCGCTGTACCAGATGGTCGTGCAGGGACTGTACGCCGGCGCGAGCATCGGCTTTCTCGCGGGCGACCACAAAGGCTTGCAAATCGTGACGTTTGTCTGCGGCCACGCCGCTTGGGAGCTCACGGCCCTGGTGGTAGCGGGCACGGCGGGGCTGCGCGCAGGCTGGGCTTGGGTTGCACCGGGGCAGTTGACGCGCCGCGACAGCTTGCGCGCCGCCAAGACCGACGTCACCACGCTGGTCGCCGGCGCAGCGGTAATGCTGGCCGTGGCTGCCTGTATCGAAGGTGTGTGGTCGCCGTCGCAAGTACCGATGCCCCTTAAGTGGGCCTTCGGTGCCCTGCAAGCGATGCTCGTTGCAGTGTGGCTGGGCGGGTGGCGGCCGCCGCGGCGGCCTGCGCGATGATGCCCGATCGCATTGCCTTGCGGCCGCGGTCGCTGCTGGCCGTCGGCGATCTGGCCATACAGTTCACGCGCCGCAATGCGCGGTGGCTGGCTTGGCCGGTGGCGTGGGCGGCGGCGCCCGTGCTGGTGCTGGCGTGGTTTGCGGTCGGCGCGGGAACGGAAGGTTGGGCAGTGTTGTTGGCGCTTGCCGCGGTCGGCCGGGTGTCGTCAGGCCTGGTGACGCTCGCATGCGCCGAACTGGCGCTGCACCCCCAAGTCAGGCTGCGGCCCCTGCTGTGGACGTACCTGCAGCGGCTGCCGCGCTGGGCGTGGCTGCAGGTGGTCGAGTGGCCAGTGCGGCTGGTGACGCTGGGCGTGGCGTCGATCGCTTTTGCGTTCGCCCATGAAGTCGCACTGCTGGAGCGCGGCGGCGTCGCCCAAGTGCTGCGGCGGACCAGCCAGCTGCAGACGGCGCACGCGCAATTGCGGTGGACCATGCCTGCGCTCGCCTTGGCGATTCCGCTGTGGTGGTACGCGAGCGCCGTGCTGGGCTGGGAGGCGCTGCTGGGCATCTTGCAGATGGGTGGGCAGCGCCCAACCGGCGTGTTCGAGTCACTGCAATGGGTCGGCGTCGCTGGCGCCGCAGTGGGCGAAATGGCCTGGACGGTACTGCGGTTCCTGCTGTACCTGGATTGCCGGACCCGCGGAGACGGCTGGGACTTGCAGGTACAGTGCCAGGCCCTGGTTCAGGCCCACGCTGGCACCGCTCGGCGGGCTGCATGATGCGCCCGCTCTGCATGGTAGTGGCAGCGCTCGGGCTCAGTACGGCGGTGCACGCGGCGCCCCCGCAAGCCGACGACCCCGCGGCGACCGTTCGCGACCTCATCAAAACCAAAGACTATTCGCTTTGTGAGCGTTCGAAAGGCGGCGCGGATGGGCATCGCCGCTGGTGCACGGTCGCGCCCCGGGCCGAAGTCTGCAAGGCCTGGGCCGCCCACTGCCAAGACCTGCCGCTCTCCGCCGACGCGACCGGCTTGGTTGCCGCCCAAGCCAAGTCGCTGCAAGGGGGCGACGTCGATGGCGGTGGTCGCCGGCCGCATGGGCGAAACGGCAAGCGCGACGACGCTGAAGCCGACGCCGCGCCGGTGATGCCGTGGTCGCGCGACATCCTGGTCGGCCTGGTGATCGCGTTGCTGGGCTGGCTGACATACAAAATCTGGCGGCAGTGGCGCGCGCAACCACCAACGGACGATCGGAACCAGCCCGCGGCGGCCGCAGCAGCGATCGACACGCTTGCGCTGGACGGCCCCCGTACGCTGCCGGACGTCGATGTGGCGCTGGACCGGGCCCGGGCATTGGCGCCGACCGAGCCCGGCCTAGCCTTGGCATGGCTCTACGCGGCAGCCCTGCGGCACCTGCATGACGGCGGTATCGTGCGCTGGCACCCGGCGCTGGGCAACCGGGCGGCGCTGCGGACGCTGGCAGCAGACCACCCGTTGCGCAAGCCGTTGCGCGAGGTGATTGCCGGCCTGGAACAGTGGCGCTTTGCCGGCAAGCCGCCCAACGCCGACCAGGCCGACCGCGCTGTGCGCACGGTGGCGCCACTTTTGCGCACGGTGCTGGCTGTGGTGGCGGCGATCCAGCTGACAGCGTGCGAACGCACGGGCGATACCACGGTCGCTGGCCGTGCACTGACCTGGGACCTGCTGCGCGCCCAGGGTTGGACGCTGACGGGGCACCGGCTTGCAGTGCGCGACATCGATGCCGGGTCGCCCACCCTGTGGGTCGACGCGGAGTACGCGACCATCCTGCCATCAATGGTGGCTGAGCTGCGCGACGCCGCCTGTCGCGGCGGCCGGGTAGTTCTGTTCGCCAGCCACGGCCAGTCGCTGGCGCCGCTGCACGGGGCAGTGGTCGATCTGGCGACGCCTGCTTCGCAAGTCGGTGATTTTGGCGCGATGCCGTCCTCGCGTGGTCCGATAGAGAGGCAAATCGTGCTGCCGCTTCGGCTCGTCGTCAGCGACGAGGCGTCCACCTTTGGTGTGCTGCGGCGCGAACTTGCAGGGCTCGTCCCCGAACTGAGCCAGCAACCCGCGCCAACGCCCGGCGACGTTGCACCGCCTGCGTGCGACCTGCAGCGCCAGCCGCAACCGCTGCTGTGGCTCGACGATCAGCCAGCGGCGCTGCGCTGGTCGGCGCCCGGCGGTGGCAGCCTGGTGGTGGTCGCCGACAACGATCTGCTGGCCAACGCGGCGATGTCCATGCCGCAAAACGCCAGAGCGCTGGTTGCGCTCGCCCGCGACACGGCGCCACTGCGCCAGGTGGCGCTGCTGGTTCCGCAGGGCGCACCGCCGGCAGCCGATGCGTCCGAAGCGTTGGCGGCGGCAGGGTTGCTGCCGTTTCTGAGCCAGGGCTTACTGATCCTGGCGCTGGCGGCGTGGCTGCACGCTGCGCGGTTTGGCGCTGCGCGGCCGCCACAGGCCGACCGGCGGCGGGCCTTCACCGATCACGTCCGCGCACTGGGACAGCTATTGCGGTCGCGGGCCGCCACCCGCTGGCCCTCGGCACAACTGTGTGCACTGGGGCTCGACCGCTTGCAGCGACGCCTGGGGCCGACCGACCTGCCGACCTTGGCCGATCGCGTCGCGGCTGCCCAGCCCGGCGCCAACACCCGGACGGTTCGTCGCCTGCTGTTGGATGCGGAAGCCTTGCGCAACGACCCGCTTGGCGCCGACCATCCAGGCGACGGGCGCACGGCCCAGGCACTGCACGACCTGTTGGCAGAACTCGACCGCAAGCTGCCGCCATCGCCCGCCGGGGGCGCGCCGCGCCGCACCAAAGGAGCACCATGACCGATGCCGAGCTTGTCCTGCAGCGCGACGCTCAGCGCTTTGCGCAGCGCTTTGAAGCTGTCACCAGCGCGGTCGGCAAGGCGGTCGTCGGCCAACCTGCGCTGGTGCAGCAGGTGCTGATTGCGCTGTTCGCGCGCGGTCACGTGCTCATCGAGGGCGTGCCGGGCTTGGGCAAGACGCTGCTGGTGAGCGCCCTGGCCGCTGCCGCCGACGTGCAGTTCAGGCGTATCCAGTTCACGCCGGATTTGATGCCGAGCGACGTGACCGGCGGCACCATTTTCGACAGCCGCGAGAACCAGTTCCGGTTCGTTCCGGGGCCGGTGTTCACGCAGCTATTGCTCGCGGACGAAATCAACCGCGCACCAGCCAAGACCCAGGCGGCGCTGCTCGAAGCCATGCAAGAGCGTCAGGTGACCGTCGACGGCAAGCCGCTGGCGCTGCCCCGGCCATTCCTGTGCCTCGCCACCCAGAATCCGATCGAGTCGCAAGGCACCTATGCCTTACCTGAAGCCCAATTGGACCGCTTCTTGTTCAAGCTCGATGTGGGCCACCCGGCGTTGGAAGATGAAAAAGCTATCCTGCGACTGCACTTGCAGGGTCTAGACCCCGCGGATTTCGGTCGGATCGGTTTGCACGCGGTCATCGATGGCGCGGAATTGCTTGAGTTGCAGTCGATTGCCGATCGCATTGAGGTTTCGGAGGCGGTGCTGGACTATGCCGTGCGACTCGTGCACGCCACTCGCGCGCACCGGCAGGTGCACCTGGGCGCGTCGCCGCGCGCTTCGATTGCGCTGATTGCGGCAGGTCGGGTGCAGGCCGCCGCCGAGGGTCGCGGCTACGTCGTGCCCGACGACCTGCAAGACCACGCCCTGGCCGTGCTGCGGCACCGGCTGCTGTTGCAGCCCGACGCCGACCTGGAGGGAGCGACACCGGACGAGGTAGTGCGCGAAGTGGTGCGGCAGGTGCCGGTGCCGAAGACTGCGGCTTAGAGGGTGTTTACATCCAAACGCCTACTGCGCGTAACCATGCATCCCGCCATGCTTCGTTGTCAGCCCCCTTCCTCCCTGCGGCGCACTGCTAGTGCGCCTCAGTCGTCACGAGGCCTCCGCCTCGCCTTGCGGGCGCCTGATTCCGCTCGCGAAGACAAAAATACGTCAACACCCTCTTCGCCGATCCGCTTACGCACACTGGAGCCCGATCGCCGCCTGCACCCGCGCCTTGGTCCGTGCTCCAGCGGTCGCCCGCAACGCCGCCTGCAGCGCCGTCCGCAGCTCCGCGCTGCGTTCGCCACTTTCGGCCCGCGCGCACAACGCTTCGATGGCCTTCTTGACCGGGGCGCCGTGCAGCGGGTGGCCGGAGGTGACGCCGGCATCAGCCAGTTGACCCAACGCCATCGCCGTCGCGGCAAGTTCGTCGTCGGCACCGCCCCACAGGCCATCCGCGCGCTGGCGGAACAGCACGGCTTCGATCGGGTCGCTTGCGGCAGCACCGTCGGCGTCCTCTTCGAACGCGACGCACGCGTTGTAGATCGGCTCCGGCGCAGGGGCCGCCATGGCGGTTGGCGGCGCCGCCTTGAGCTTGCTGCGCAACGCCGAGAGCGCACGCCCGATCGGCGACGGGGCAGCCATCGGGGGCGGCGGCGCAGCCGGCAGAAGGCGCGCCATCGGAGCGGCCAGCGCCTGCGCCAGGTACGCCGTCGCACCCCCACCCGGGGCCAGGCCCGCCATCGTGACCGCCGCTTGCATGCCTGTGCACGCCCACATGGGCTGCTGCATCATGGCCCAGCCATGCGGCGCCGACACCGGCACCACCCGCAGCTCGGGCATGCCGCGCGCTTTGCGGTCGCCCTGGCGCCTTTGCACCAGCACGAAGCTGGTGTGCCTGCTCAGCACGCCGTAGGTCTTGGACAGCAGCACGATCTCGGCCTGCACGGTCCCTGCCCGCCTGCCGACGACGCGCAGCGCTTCCAATTCGGCAATGCGGCGTCCGGCCCAAGTAGCGGCGAGACCTTCGACGACCGGGGCTGCGGCGTCGAGCGTCACGGTCAGCCGTTGCTCAAACGGACCTTGCGGCCCCACGCCGCTGACCACCAACTCGCCGACGCCGCCCGTCTGCCAGGTAGCAGCAAGGGTCCACGGCACGCCATCCACGAGATCGGGCGCGTCGCCTGGCACCTGGTCGTCCACCTCGACGCCGGACCACGCCACTTTGACCTTGGCCACGCGGGCTGCGGTCGCCTTGGCGAACAGCGCGATGACCTTGGCGTCCAGGCCCTCTTCGGGGTGCACGCGCTCCAGGTCGCCGCCCGTCTGGCGGCCGAGCTCGGCGAGCAGCGCGTCGCTGACTGCCTCGCCAATGCCCAGGCTGTAGATGCGCGAGGCCTTGGCGCGGGGCACGATGTCGCGCAGCACCTCGTCCTGATTGCCAATCTGACCGTCGGTCAGCAGCACGACCACGCCGGCCGAGCACAGGTTCAACGCTGCCTGCAGCGCGGGCAACAGGTCGGTGCCGCCGCGGGCGTCGATGCCGGCGATCCAGCGATCGGCCTCGGCCAGGGTCTTTTCGCCCATGGTGCGCAACTTGTTGGCGAGCAGGTCGCAGCGATCGTCAAAGGCCACCACGCCGAACCGGTCCCCGGCGCGCAGATGGCGCAGGCACAGCCGCAAGGCCTTGCGCGCGGCGACCATCGCCGTGCCGTCCATGGAACCCGAGCGGTCGAGGACGAACACCACGTCGACGGGGGTGCGGGCGCCGATGCCGAGATCGGGCACCAGCGTCGCCGTCACGATGCCGGGCTTACCCTCGCACGGACCCTGCGCCACCACGCCCGCGGGCGACCCGGCAACGCCGGCGATGTCGACAATGAGGTCGCGGTCCAGCGGCCAACCTGACAGCTCGAATTGCCCACCTTCGCCGGCCGATTGCACGTTCAAAGCGTGCGAGGGACTTGACACCACAACTGCGCAGCCCAGCTGCACCGAACCGCGCAAAGTGAGCTGGTAAGGTGCATCGCCAACCGGCGGCGAGATGCGATCGGCGTCGAGCACGCGATCGGTGGGCGCGTGGTTGCCGTGGCCGGTGCGCGCCCCCTGCGGCGTGCCGGGCATGTAGCGCGGCGCCACCACCGTCGGCAGCACCCAGCGCAGCGCGCCCTCATCGGCGGTCAAGCGCTGCACGAAGCGGATCTGCACCTTGGTCGTCTCGCCCGGCAGCAGGTTGGCCAGGCTGAGCGTGAACACGTCGGGGCGCTCTTGCTCCAGCAGCGCTGCGCCGTGGCCCGCCAGCACCGCCTTGTCGTAGCGGGCAAAGGCAGCCTCGCGTTCGTCGATCTCGGCCTCGGTCACCTCTTCGCCGCAGGTCACGCGCAGGCCCGTCACCGCGGCGTCAGCTGGCAGCGGAAACACGTACACGGCCTCGACGGGCTTGGGCTCATCGTTACGCCACGCTTGTTCGACGGTCACGCGGGCCTGGCCGGCGACGACGCGCACATCGACATCGACGCCCTGCAGCGGCACGGGGTGATCATCGACCAGTAGGCCACAGCGCGGCGGGGGTTCAAGCTGGGAGTGACTCATCGGGTCTCCTTGCGGGCCGCAGCCGCGGCCGTTTGGGCGGCCTGGAGCACGACGTCTTGCAGCAACCGTTGCGCAGCGTCGGTCTCGTGGCGCAGCCACATGTCGATGCCCTCGGCGATGGGCATCCGGATCCACACCTCGGCGGGCGCTTGGACGCGCACGACCGGTGGCGGGTTTACTGTCGAGTTGACATCGGTCGCGGCAAGATCGCCGGGTATGAGGCCGGGTGCTGGCCGCGCCGGTGCGGCGGGAGCGGGGTCAGGTTGCAGCGTTCGCGCCGGGTGCAGGGGCAGCGGCGTCGCGCGCAGATCGGCAGGCGTGAGCGTCCGAAAGCCGCGGCTGCGGCCGGTCGTCGGGTCGAGGTCATGCAGGGCCAAAGCGATCTGGTCCAGCGACCAGCCGGCGGCCTGGCGGGCGCTGATGAAACGCAACCAGTCTACGTAACGGCGGTCGTAGCCAGTGTGCGGGCCGCGAAAGAGCGGCGGCGGCAAGACTCCACGTTGCACGTAGTAACGAATCGTCCGCGGCGGCAACTCGGTCTCGCGGGCCAGCTCTTCGAGGGAGTAGGTGAGGTCGGCGTCGCTCATGGGGACAATCTAGCGGCGCCATTTGACAGTGTCCAGTTGACAGTCAAGACGCGTCGCCGATCGAGCGCGAGACGGTGAATCCCCGCCACCACCGGGATTGGCCAAGGGTCACACCAGGGCTGTCGCGTCTGCCGATTTGGTGTACCCTGCGTCGCCCGCGAAGCCTGGAGAAACCGATGATTGCACGCAGCCGCCTGACCCATCTCGCCGCCACCCTGACCGCGATCGCAGCGATCGCCTGCGGCAGCGACCCCGCCACACCGGCAGATGCCGGAGCCAAAACCGACGCTGGATCCAACGGTGACGTTGGCGCGACGGAGACCAGCGGCGGTGGCGATGCCAGCCGGGGCAGCGACGCCAGCGCTGGATCGGACGGCGCAGGGTCCGACAGCGCATCGGCGGGCGATGCAGGCGCGGATGTCCAGGTCTTTCCGACCGCGCTGTTTGCCCGCGGCAGCGTGCGTCAGGTACACGCCACCCACGCCGAGCCAAATCAGGAGCTGGAGCTGCGCGACGCCGCTGGCAAGGCCGTGCAGACGGCCAAGGCCGACAAGTGGGGCAGCAAGGTCTTTCGCAAGGTCGCGCCCGGCAAGGGCTATCGCGTAGTCGCCTTGGGCGCAAAGGCAGCCGAGGCTGGCCCGGTCGATGTCACGGACGCGGAGAACAGCCTGCCCAAGCCGTCCTACTACGCTGAGCAGGTGATCAAGGCCGGCACCGGCTACCTTAAGATGCGCGATGGCACCATGCTGGCGTACTTCGCGACGCTACCAGGCCCTGCCGATAAAGGTCCTTATCCGACGGTCATCAACTACAGCGGCTACGAGCCGGCGCGGCCCGGCAAGCCCATCGTATCCAAGGAGCAGGAGGCGCTGTGCGGCACCTACCCGGTGCTGTGCGCAGCGCCCTCAGATCCAAGCGCGCTGGTGATGGCGCTGTCGGGCTACGCCACGGTCAGCGTCAACTTGCGCGGCACCGGCTGCTCGGGCGGCGCCTACGACTACTTTGAAGAGCTGCAGCTCCTCGACGGCTATGACACGGTCGAGATCGTCGCTGCCCAGCCGTGGGTCGCGCATCACAGGGTCGGCATGGTTGGCCTTTCGTACCCGGGCATCACCCAGTTGTTCGTGGCCAAGACGCAGCCGCCAAGCCTGGGGGCGATTGCGCCGGTGTCGGTCATCGGCAACACCGCGACCACGTTGGTGCCCGGCGGCATCCTCAACAAGGGCTTCGCGCTGTCGTGGATCACCCATGTTCTGGACAAGGCCGTGCCGTATGGACAGGGCTGGGAGAAGCCACAAGTCGACGCGGGCGACCTTCAGTGCAAGGAAAATCAACTCTTGCATGATCAGCGCGTCGACAATGTCGAACAGGCCAAAAACAAGGCCGAGTGGAAGCCAGAACTGCTCGATCCGCTCAATCCGACCGGCTGGGCCGGCAAAATCCAGGTGCCGGTGTTCCTGGCAGGTAGCTGGCAAGACGAGCAGACCGGGCCGTTCTTTGTCACGCTGCTCGACAAGTTCAAGGGCAGCCCGTCTCGGCGGATCCTGGTCTACAACGGCGTGCACGCGGACGGTTTTGCGCCACAGGTGCTGGTCGAATGGAAAGCGTTCTTCGACTTGCACATCGCCAAGACGGTGCCATCGGTGCCCGGGTTCTGGTCGCTGGCATTGCCGGCGTTTACCAAACAAGTTTTTGGCACCGAGCTGGCGATTCCCGAGGACCGCTGGGCCAACTATAAGACCCATGGCGAAGCCCTGGCTGCCTGGCAAAAGGAGCCAGAAATCCAGGCCTACCTGGCCAATGGCGGCAGCAAAGACGCGCCCGGCGCGCCGGTTGCCCAGGTCAAGCTGGGTTTTGAAGCCTGGCCGCCCGCAAAAACTCAGGTGCAGCGTTGGTTTTTTCAGCCCGACGGCAGCCTGCTGGCGGCCGCGCCGACCGCTACCTCCGCCGCGAGCACATTTGAACACGATGCGACTGCAGGCGAACAGGGCATCGGCGTCAAGAACCTGTACAGCACCAAGCCGACCTACGACTGGAAGAAGCCGTCGGCCGGCAAGGAAGTGTCGTTCCTGTCGGCGCCGCTGCAAGCCGACCAGGTGATGCTCGGCACCGGCAGCGTCGACGTGTGGGTGCGCACCACCGCGACCGACGTCGACGACGCCGACCTGGAGGTCAACCTGAGCGAAGTGCGCGGCGACGGTCAAGAGCAGTTCGTACAAAGCGGCTGGTTGCGCGCCAGTTTTCGCAAGCTCAGCCCCAACGCCACGGCGCTATTGCCGGACCTGACCTACAACGTCGCCGATCAGCAGGCCCTGGTCGCCAAGCAGTGGACACAGGTGCGCATCGCGATTGCTGGCTTTGGCCACGTGTTCCGCAAAGGCTCACGCATCCGCCTGGCTATCGACACACCGGGTGGTAGTCGCGCCGACTGGAGGTTTGAGCTGCTGCCGTGGAAAGGCCCGGTTTTCTATGATATTGGTCACGACGCCGAGCGGCCGTCGAGCGTCGCCCTGCCGTTGATTGCGTCGGCGGCGCTGCCCAAGGACACGCCGGAACCCGGGTGCACACTGCGCGGGATGCAGTGCCGTGCGCACACCGAGGTGCCGAACGTGCCGGCGAAATAGGCATTTCGGGCCGCCGCCGCACCCGTCCAAAGACCGCCCCGCGTTTGCAACCCCCCGCCGCACCTGCCAGACTGCCGGGCCATGACACCTGAGCGCCCGCACACGCCGACGCAGCCCCACAGCAAGCCGGCGCCCGGCGCCGCAAAGCGCTTCGGCGCACGCTGGTGGCTGGTGTGCGCGGTGGGCCTGTCGTGCGTGTTTTGCGCCAGCGTCGCCTCGCAACGGCGGCCGCACTTGTCGGTCGCTGCCGGCGGCGGTGGGGCGCAGGCCTATCACAACACCTTCAACTGCCAGAATCGCCTCAATCACCACGAAGCCCACCGGATGATGGGCGGTGGCGTCGAGGTGGACTTTGAAGGCGAGCAGGGCATCTTGCTTGGCGGCAGCGCCGCAGTGCACCAGTTCGAGATCCAAAGGGTCTCGTCGTCACCCACTCCGATTGCCTCGGGCATCAAAGGCGAGACGTCGTACTTGAGCACGGCACTTGCTGCACGCGGCGGCTACTCGTTCGGCTGGGGTAGCATCGAGGCGGGCGCCACGTTTTTCTTGGACCTGCAAGCGGCCTGGCCGTTGCTGCGCGTGCGGGGCGGTGCACTCGGCAACGGTCTATCCGGCGTGCTGCAGCTGGGCGCGGAGAATGCCCAGTGGGGCGCACCGACGATTTCGGCCGGCGGGCGCATGCGCATCGATCGCCTGTCGATCCAGGCACTGGCCGGCAACATGTCGCGGCTCATGCGCGAACATAGCAACGCCAATGGCGTTTTCGTGCCCGGCAAGACCGTGCGGGGATCGATCGGCCGCAATGGTGACGCGGCACTGATGGTGCAGGCAGACATCGCGATTGACGATGCGATCGCCTTTCGCCTTGACGGCGCAGTCGCCGAGGCGTGGTCGGCGTCGGCGTGGCTGGTCTGGACTCAAGCACCCGCGCGACCAGCAGACGCGGACGTGCGCGCGTTCCCGCCACCGGCCGAAGCCGTCTCGCCCGAACCGCCCGTCCCAGCACCCGAATCCGCCACGGCGACGGCCGTGCCGCGAGGTTGAACAACTGCCCAATTCGGGCTACCTTTTGCGTTTTGCCCGCCTGGCGCACCGCGCGGGAAAAGGAATGCGCACGCAAGCAATGTGCCATCAACCACTCGGCTTCTTGTTCGCCCGTCGCGCGATGGCCCTCGCCGTGGCTACCGCCCTGGTCGCGCTCGGCGGCTGTCTCGCGACCGAATTCGTGCCAGAGGACGCCGTCGGCGCAGGCACCACTGCCGATAGCGCGGTGCCGCTGGACGGCGTTGCCGATACGCCCGCGGCCGAAACGGTTGTGGACACCGCCGCGCAGGAGACCAGCGAAGAAGTCGCGGATGCGGCTGCGCCCGACCTCGATGGTGCCGTCGAAGTCGAGGCCGAGGCGGCCGACGATGTGCAGGAAGTCGACGCCGGGGCCGATGCACCGACGGATGTGGCGCCGAGCGACGCCGATGTCGTTGTGCTGCTGCCCCTTGGCAGCACCTGCACGGCGGACGCCCAGTGCGAGTCCAAAGAATGTGTGACAGTCACCGGTTCGCCCAACGTATGCAGCAAGCCCTGCACCGGCGACTGTCCGGCCGGCATGCGCTGCGGTCTGGACATCGCAACCAAGTCGATCACGGTTCCGTACTGCCTGCCGCTGCCCGACGACCTATGCAAGCCCTGCGAAGTCGATGACGACTGCAAGGCCAAGGCCTGCGTACCGCTGACCGACACCAAGGAGTCGCTGTGCGGTGTGGCGTGCGGCGCTGGCGGCACCTGCCCGGTCGGCTTTGTGTGTCAGCAATTCAAGTCGGGCGACGTCTGCGTGCCACAACTGAGCACCTGCACCTGCAACGTGGCGCAGTTGGGCAACGCCTGGTCGTGCCAGACCAGCACACCGGTCGGCAAGTGCCTGGGCAGCCAGATCTGTACCGACGGCGGCTGGACCGCCTGCAGCGCGCCGCTGCCGATCCCCGAATTGTGCGATGGCCAAGACAACGACTGCAACGGCCTGACCGACGAGACGTACACCACGCTCGGCTCCTCGTGTGGTTTGGGCGCCTGCGCGGGCGGCAAGCTCGTCTGCGCCGACAGCAAGAAGGCGGTGGTGTGCTCCACCGAAAAGAAAAAGCCGACCAAGGACATCTGCAATAACGCCATCGACGACAATTGCGACGGCAAGACCGACGAGGGCTGTCCGCCCAAAGACAGCGACAAAGACGGCACCCCCGACCTCGGCGACTGCGGACCGTATTTGAGCGAAATGCACCCCGGCGCGACTGAGCCCTGTTGCGGGGCGATTCCGCTGAGTGGTCAGCCGACGCTTATCGACAGCGATACGACCAGCAAGGCCTGCGACCTCAATTGCGATGGCAAGGTCATTGCATGCGCAGCCGCCGACCTGGACAAAGACGGTTTTCTCGCGCCCGAGGACTGCAACGACAAAGAGCCCACCATCAACCCCAAGGGCAAAGACAAGTGCGGCGACGGCATTGACCAGGACTGCAAAGACGGCGACAGCGTTTGCACGCCGCAAAACGACCAGGACAGCGACGGCTGGCCTGAGCCTTTCGACTGCGAGGACTCGACCGACAAGATTTCGCCCGGCGCCAAAGAACTGTGCAACGCCATCGACGACGACTGCGACGGCGTCACCGACGACGGCAATCCCGGCGGCGGCGGACCTTGCGGTGCCACCGGCGGCGCATGCAAAGCCGGCACACTGGTCTGCACTGTCGTCGAGTCCAAGAAAGTGGTGGCCTGCATCGACGCGGTCGCCGGCGAAGCCGAGACCTGCAACACCGTCGACGACAACTGTGACGGCAAGACCGACGAAAACTTCGTCGATTTGGGCCTGGGCGCGACTTGCGATACGGACGACAGCGACTTTTGCTCCAACGGCATCAAGACTTGTCAGGCCGATGGGCTGTCGCTGACCTGCGCCAGCGAAAAGATCTACGACATCGTGGAGAGCTGCAAAGGGCCGGGCCAGGGCAACAACGTCGACGAAGACTGCGATGGCCTGACCGACGAGAGCTGCTACGCCAGCGACATCGACGGCGACGGCAGCGTAGCGCCGCAGGACTGCAACCCCAGCGACTCGGGCTACTCGCCCAAGGTGCCCAAAGAGGCGTGCTGCGACCCGGCGCTCGGCAGCGGCCCCGAGGCGTTGGCCAAGTGTGACAAGAACTGCGACGGCCAGATCGGCACCTGCGACCCGGCCGACAAAGACTCGGACGGCTTTGTCGCCGACGACTGCAACCCACAGGACCCCGCCAGCTATCCGGGCGCGCCCGAAAAGTGCGGCGACGGCATCGACCAGGACTGCAAAGACGGCGACATCGACTGCGGCGCGATCAACGATGAGGACGGCGACGGCTACGACAACGAGGTCGACTGCAAGAAATTCGACAAAGAGGTGTTCCCCGGCAACCCCGAGGTCTGCAACGGCAAAGACGACGACTGCAACGGCGCCACCGACGACGGCAATCCGGGTGGCGGCGCGGCGTGCGGCTCGAACATCGGTGCATGCCAGCCGGGCGTGACGGTTTGCACCAAGGTCAACTTTCAGGCGCAGGTGCTGTGCGTGCCCAAGAAGGGACCGCAGCCCGAGTTATGCAACGGCCTGGACGACAACTGCAATGGCAAGACCGACGAAGTCTACGCCAAGCTGGGCAAAGCCTGCGACGGCCCCGACGCCGACGGCTGCACCAACGGCACCTGGACGTGCTCGACTGACTTCAAGAAAGAAGAGTGCGTCAACGAGTCGGTCACCGACCTGTACGAGCTGTGCAACGGCCTGGACGATGACTGCGACGGCAAGACCGACGAAGAACTCGCCTACCTGGGCAAGACCGTCGGCCAGGACTGCGACGGCTTTGGGCAGTGTGGTCCGGGCAAGGTAGTGTGCTCGCCTGAGCTGCTGGTGCCGGTGTGCTCGACCGATTACTTCGGCACCACGCCAGAGTCCAAGGCCGAGACCTGCAACAAGGCGGACGACGACTGCGATGGCCAGACCGACGAAGACCAGACGTTTGGCGGCAAGAAGCTCGGCGAGTCGTGCGTCGGCGCAGGCGCCTGCTCCACGGCGACGGGCAAAGTCGAGTGCGCGGCCAGCGGCAAGGCGATTTGCAGCGTCATGCAAGGCGGCAGCAGTTTTGCGGGCAAGTCAGAGTCCTGCGACGGCGTCGACAACGACTGCGACGGCCACGTGGACGAGGGCTTGAAGATCGGCGACTCGGCCTGCAAGAAGGCCGGCGTGTGCAACCAAGCCAATGTGGTGGCCAAGTGCGTTGCCGGTACCTGGGACTGCTCGTACAACGGCGTGGTCGGCTATCAGCCGGACAAGGAGTACAGCTGCGACGCGCTCGACAACGACTGCGACGGCAAGACCGACGAGGATTTTGAAGTCGGTCTGGCCTGCGACGGCACCGACAGCGACAAGTGCCAGAACGGCACCTGGCTGTGCAGCGAAGACAAGGGCGGCAAGGTCTGCATCAACGAAACCAAGACCGACATCGCCGAGTCGTGCAACGGCAAGGACGACGACTGCGACGGCGAGACGGACGAAGGCTTTGACACCGGCGTGCCCTGCGATGGCCCCGACGGCGACAAGTGCAAGAACGGCGTCAACATCTGCACCGCCGACGGCAAAGGCGTGACCTGCGGCGACGAATTCAAGAAAGACATCGCAGAATCATGTAACGACCAGGACGATAACTGCGATGGCGTTACCGACGAGGGCTTTACCTTCGGCACCGACAACATCGCGCTCGGCGCAGCTTGCGACGGCCCCGACAGCGACAAGTGCAAGCACGGCACGGTGCTGTGCGCCGCCGACGGCAAGTTCGCAGTCTGTGGAGCGGAAAGTAAAGAGAACATTGTCGAAGTCTGCAACGCGGTCGATGACAACTGCGACGGCAAGACCGACGAAAGCCAGACCTACTCGGGCAAGGCTCTGGACGCCAGCTGCACCGGCACCGGCGCGTGCGGCGCGGGCACCGTGGTGTGCTCACCGGTCACCTTCAAGGCGACGTGCTCGACCAACCCCGATGCGTTCCTCATCTTCAACGGCCAGGAGCTGTGCGACGGCCTGGACAACGACTGTAACGGCAAGATCGACGACAACCTGAGCCTAAGTGGCGTCCCGCTCGGCGGCAATTGCCCCGCAGTCGGCGAGTGCGCCGCCGGCAAGGTGCAGTGTGGCAGCAGTAAGCAGGTGGTGTGCAGCACCCAAAAAGGCGGCGGCGTCGACCAGAGCAAGGCCGAAACCTGCGACGGCAAGGACAACGACTGCGACGGCAAGACCGACGAAGACCTGACGGTGGTCGACTCGACCTGCAAAAAAGTTGGCGTCTGCGGCAACGACAAGCTGGTCGCCGTGTGCGCCAACAGCAAGTGGACCTGCGACTACAGCCAGGTGCCCGGCTACAGCGAAAAGGAGCTGTGTGACGGTCTCGACAACAATTGCGACGGCAAGACCGACGAAGGCTTCGACATCGGCGCGCCGTGCGACGGCCCTGACGGCGACCAGTGCAAGACCGGCGCTTGGACCTGCAAGCCCGACGGCAGCGACCACCAGTGCAACAACGAGGAAGAGACCGACAAGCTCGAGGTCTGCGACGGCAAGGACAACAACTGCGACGGCAAGACCGATGAGGGCTTTGCTTACGGGCCCGACAAGCTGGCGCTCGGCGCCAGTTGCGACGGCTTGGGCATCTGCGGCCCCGGCAAGGTCATCTGCGGCAAGAACCTGACCGCCACCTGCAGCACCGACCCCGATGGCACCAGCCCCGGCAACAAAGACGAGGTGTGCAACACCATCGACGACGACTGCGATGGCACGGCCGACGACGGCTTGAAGTACGGCGGCCTCGCCGTGGGCGCCCCGTGCTCTGGCATCGGCGAGTGCGGCAACGGCAGTGTGGTGTGCAACAGCAAGTTCGTCGCCGTGTGCTCGACCAACCCCGATGGCCCCGACTACGACCAGAAGATCGAGCTGTGTAACCTCAAGGACGACGACTGTGACGGCCAAACCGACGAAGAGCTGGACCCCAAAAAGTCGACCTGCAACCAACTGGGCGTTTGCGCCACGGCGCTCAAGGCCACCTGCAACAAGGGCGCATGGAAGTGTGCGTACGACATCACGCTCGGATTCGAGTTCAAAGAGACTGTGTGCGACGACCTCGACAACGACTGCAACGGCGTGACCGACGACCCGTACCCGACCAAGGGCAAGCCGTGCGATGGCGACGACGCTGACCTGTGCAAGAACGGCGCGTTCGTGTGCACCGACAGCAAGAAAGACGTGGTGTGCAAGGAGACCGGCCCTGGCGGTGCCAGCGCGGAAATCTGTGACGGCAAGGACAACGACTGCAACGGCCAGACTGACGAACAGTTCACGACGCTTGGCCAGGCCTGCGACGGCCCGGATACCGACCTGTGCCCCAACGGCGTGCTGATTTGCAGCAGCAACGGCAGCGGCGTGGTCTGCGGCAGCGAGTTCATTCAGAATTTGAAAGAGCTGTGCGACTTCCAGGACAACAACTGCGACGGCAAGACCGACGAGGGCTTGGGCCTGGGCGACAAGTGCGACGGACCTGACAGCGATCAGTGCCAGTTCGGCACCTGGACCTGTGGCAGCGCCGGCAAGGTCGTGTGCGACAACGAGTCTAAAGTCGGCATCACCGAGATCTGCAACAACCTCGACGACGACTGCAACGGCAAGACCGACGAGAGCTTTGGCCAGAAAGGCCAGAAGTGCGACGTGGCCACCGACATCGACAGCTGCTTTACAGGGTCGTTTCAGTGCACAGCGCAGGGCGCTCTGGCGTGCATTGGCGACATCGCATGCTCGGGCGGCACGCCTTGCAAGCCGTCCACAAGCATCAACCAGCTGGACCAGTGCATCTGCGGCACGCAGACCTGCTCGGTCGACCAGGGCGACCAGTGCGGCGGCGACAACAAGTGCACCTGCAAGGGCGGAGCCGCCTGCGTGGCGCCCAAGAAATGCACATCGACCGGCTGCAAGTAGGTCTGCAGATGTCGCCGGTGTTGCGGTGGACCGCAACAGTTGCCGCTGTGAGCGTCGCCGCCTGCCAGGGCAAGCCGCCCGCGCCGCCCGCCGCGCCTGCCCCTCAACCAGCCGCCGTTGCGGACACGGCCAAGCCGCTTGCCCAGCCTGCGACGCCGGCGGCTGCGCCTGCTGCGGCCATCGAACCAGAGCCGTACGCTCTGCCGGCCGGCCAGACATTGGGTGACGCGCTTCCGCAGCTGCCGGCGTCAGCGCCACGCTTGGGAAGTGGTGGCGGAGCCGTGGGTGGCGCCGTCCTGCAGGCCAAGACGGGTTGCGCCGCTGACGCTCCGGATGACTACACGCTGGTGCGGCGGGTGGAGCAAACCTACCCACCGGCCAAGCCAGGCGAACCGGCGCAGGTGCTGGAAGTGTGCCTGTTGCAGAAGCCGGTGGACCGCGCCGACAAAGTTGCCGAAAGTGGCAAAGCTTTTTTGGTGGTGGCTGCGTTCGCCGATGACTCGCGGGTGTCACACACCTTCGAGCAACTGGCGAGACCTCCGACTGCGTTGCCCCCCGAGCGCCAGAAGGCCGGCCATGACGGCGGTAGCTGGGCCGGGCTATTCGCGACCGGCGACCCGGATCGCCCTGCCCTTGCGGTGGTGTCGGGCCGCTTCTACGACGGCGCGCTGGGGGAAGACGTGCAGTTCTTGCGGGTTGCACGCTTGCTGACCAAGACTGCGCAAGGCTGGCAATGGAGCGCCCTCGCGGAGCGCAGCCACAAAAGCGTAGACCTGGAGCACCTGCGTGCACTGTGCGCTGGCAAGGCCGACGCGTCGCCTGCCGACAGGGCTGCTGGCGCGTTGGCCGCGGCCTGCGATCGCGTCGACGCCGTCGAGACCGAGGCAGCCAAAGCCGAAGCCCGCATGGCTACGCGCAAAAAGCGGCTGGCAGGAGCTGGCGGCGGCAAGCCGGAGACCGACCCCGATCCGCAGTCGATCTGGCTGCGCGATGCCCGCGCGGCGCTGGCCAAGGGCGACCCTGGCGCGGCCATCGAGACGGCTCTCAAAGTCGACGTCGTGTGCGGCGAAGCGGTCAGTGAGACGCACGCCATCGTCAAGGAAGCGCTGGGCGCTCTGAAAGTCGAGCCGCTGCGCGCGCAACCACAGCAAACCCTCGGCGAATTGTGCGAGCCGCTGCCCGACAAGCCGGCGCCGCGCCGTCCGCGCGAGACTACGGCCAAAGGCAAGCCGGAAAAAGGCGGAGACCGCGCACCGTGACGCGTTTTTGGCAACTGCGCGTCTTGAACACGCGGCCCGCAAACCGGGCTGGATTGGGGACCATGCGGCGATGGCAACACAGCGCGAGACTTGCAGTAATAACGGCCGCGCTGACCGCGTTCGCGTGTGAGAAACAGCAGTCGCCTCCGCCCGTTGCGACCGACGTCGCGCTGGCGCTCGCGCCCCCAGAAGCGCTGCCGCCTGGACCCGAGGAAGCGCAGATCGTCTTTCAGCAAGGCCCGCCGCCACCTGCCAAGGCCAAGCCCAAGCCCAAGCCAACCGAGCCAAAGGCTGAACCGCCCAAGGCGCCCGCGGTCCGCCCGGACCCGCCCAAAGATGTACCCAGACCGCCAGATCCCAAAGGCTTGACGGTACCCGCGAGCGACGGCAGCTCAGCCTCCGGCTCCAGTGGTCGGCCGCCTCCACCCACTCCGGCTACGCCGCCGCCGACGCCATCTGCGCCGGTACGCCCGCCGCCGGTACGCATCTCGTCGCTGCCGGCCGGCAACTTCGACGCGGGCACCGCGACATCGTTCCGGGAAATCGCTGTCAGCACCGGCGGCAGCGTGCTCGCGGCAGGCTCAGCTTCGCAGCTGCCCGGGGCCATCCAGCGCCTGCTTGGCACCTTGACCGCGGTACCCGACCTCGACATGGTGCTGCTCATCGACACCACCGGGTCTATGCGCGACGACCTGTCGGCCATGCGCAGCGCGGCGGCCAGCATGCTCGCGACCGCCTTCGCGCGGCCGGGCAAGACCAGGGTTGGCGTGGTCTACTACAAGGACAAGACGCCCGACTGTACCTACGTGACCAAGCTCGAGCTGGGGCTGAGCGAAGACAAAGGCGACATTGCCGGTGCACTGGCGCGCGCCAAAGTCGACTGCGGCGGCGACTTTCCAGAGCACGTGTATGCGGGCATTCACCGCGCCGCCACCGGTATGGCCTGGCGCCCCGAGGCGGCCAAGGTCATCGTGCTGATTGGCGACGCCCCGCCGCACGACGAGTACACTGACGTGACCCGCGGCATGGCCATTGGCGCTGCCAAGTCGCGTGGAATCGGCGTGACCTCGATAATCGTCAACAAAGACTAACAGCTATACAGGATGGCGATGACCCGAGGTCATCTGCGATCGCTGTTCTTGCTTGCTCAGTGGGTCGCAAACTCGCGGCTTTGCAAGCCGACTCGTCGCTCCTTCCTTGCGGCAGGTTTGATCTCACCTCAAGGCGATTCTGTATAGGCTGCAAGGTCCAGCCAGATCGGGCAGTGGTCCGATCCTTGGATTTCGGCAGCGATTCCGGCACCGCTCAACTGTTTTGCCGCCGTGGGTGAGACCAGGCTCAAGTCGATGCGCCAGCCGACGTTCTTGGCGCGTACGCCAAAGCGCTGTGACCACCACGAATAGGCGCCAGTCACCGTTGGATGCTGGTGGCGAAAGGCGTCGACCCAGCCCAAAGCCAGCCAGCGTGCGACCTCGGCGCGCTCCTCTGGCAAGTAGCCGCTGGTCTTTTCGTTGTCCTTGGGCCGCGCGAGGTCGATGGCCGCCGGCGCGGTGTTCCAGTCACCGATCACGACCACGGGCTCACCGGCATCGGCAAGCGGCTGCAGCCGCGCCTGCAGCGCCTGGTAGAACGCGAGCTTGTACGGCACCCGACTGTTATCCCGCTCTTTGCCGTTGCCGTTGGGAAAGTAGACGCCAGCGACCCACAGGCGACCAAAGCGCGCCAGTTGCAGCCGACCCTCGCTATCGAAAGCCGGATCGCCGAGATCGGTGTGCAGCTCGTCCCACGGCTGGCGGGCCAGGATCGCCACGCCGCTATAGCCGAGACGCTCGGCGGGCCGGAAGGCAACGTGCCAACCCGGCGGATCGCGCAAGTCATCCGGTAGTTGATCAGGTGTTGCGCGCGTCTCTTGCAGGCAGACAATATCGGCACCACACGCCTGCAGCCAGGAGCCGAAGCCCTTCTGACCGCAGGCGCGCAGCCCGTTGACGTTCCAGCTCGCGATGCGTAGCAATCGACCCAATACCTGCCGCGGTAGGGCTACCAGCCCTTGCGCCCGTTGCCGGTGCCCGGCTGGCCATAGACGCCGTTGCTGACTTCCAGCTTGTAGTTGCCGCAGGTCGGCGCGCCGCTCGGGCGGTACACCTTGATGTAGAACCACGCCGAGTCGTCCTTGCAGGTCGTCATGTAGTAGCCGCGCGGGAAGCACACGCCGTTGGTGTTAAACTGCATGCAGTACGGATTACCACCCGTCGACCAACCGGTGTTGCTCTGGTCGAAGGTGTCACCCGTGCTGCACGGGCACTCGCCGTATTCACTCCACTGCCGGCTGGGCTCGCCGCCGCTGGCACCCTTGAAGTTGGTGAACCAGTTGAAGGACGATTGACCACAGCAGGTCTGGTTGCCGGCAACCGACTCGTAGCGCTTGTCCTGGTCACTGTTGAGCGACGGCTTGCCTTCCGGTCCTGGCGGGCCAGGCAGCGGACTCACCGGACAACTGCCGCGGTACACGTCCAGGCCCAAGCCGCCCGGTTGTTTGACGAACGACACGCGCAGGTTGAACTTGTCGCATACCGCATAGCCACCCTCGCCAAGGTCGGCAGCGTAGACGCGGTACCAGTCCTGGTCGGTCGTCACCACGCGACCTTCTGGGCTGTACACCAGCTTGCCGCCGTCGTTGAGCGACGAGTCGAGCAAGTAGGCTTGCGAGCAGGAGTCGTTAGGCTCGAACTGGTCGTTGCCGTTGCACTCGCAGCCGTCGCTGAACGCGGCGTTGAGGTCGTAGAAGCCGGTCGCGCACGACTGGATGATGCACTGCCCCGCCTGGCACTTGAACACGGCGTTCTTGTCCAGCGGGCAGCCGTCCGCCGCCTGCTCATCGGTAATCGAGTTGCAGTTGTCGTCGAGCTTGTTGCACAACTCCTTGGCGCCAGGCGACATGCTGGCGTCGTTGTCGTTGCAGTCCAGGCCGCCCTTGCTGCAAGTCGGCGCAGTGCCGATGGTGACCATGCCGGCATCGCAGAAGTCGTCATTGTCGTCGTCGCAGCCTTCGTCGACCGTGTTGTTGCAGTTGTTGTCTTTGCCTTCGCACTGTTCGGCGAAGCCGGGGGCGCACGTCGAACACGCATCGTCGCAGTCGGTGCTGTTCTTGGCGGTGAACAACGACAGCGAGCGCGAGCAGACGTAGCCAGCAGTCGCCGTGGCGGAGTCGTCGGCCCACTTGCCGCTGCCCTTCATGTACACGAAGTCTTCAGGGTTGTCCGGGCCGCCAGTCGCGGTGCCGTTGGCGTAGTAGACCTCAACTTCGTTGAGCTGCCAGCCGCTGTACTGGTAGCTGAAGTAGTTCATGCAGTTGCCGTTGCCGCACGAGCCGACCGGGCAGTAGTAGCTGTAGCCGAAGTAGGTGTAGCCGGACTTCATGCTCGAATCCACATGCAAATCGTGACCGCCACCGAATGTCGGGCCGTAGCTTGGGTGGTTGTAGGTACCGTAGTTCTGGCCCGCGCAGTTGCCGCCCCAGTCACTCTTGAAGTTATTCTTGAAGCTGAACAGCCAGGTGCCACCCGGGTTCTGGTAGCTGCCGCCGCCAGCCCAGCTGCCGCTGTTGTAGCCGCCAAAGATGTTGCCGCTGGTGTCGCGCAGAATCGACAGGGTCTTGGTGTACTGGTCACACTTGCTGTGGAACGTGTTGCTGCTAAAGCCATCCTGGGTGCCGCGGTAGCACAGTGACCATTTCTGCGCGCCGTTGCCGTACCAGGTGTTGAGCTGGGACTGCTGGGTCGGCGTCAACATCGTGGTCCCGACAAACGCCGCGCCGGCCGGCTCGTTGCTGTCCCAGTTACTGTAGGTCATGGTCTCGTTGCTGACCCACTTGAACACGCCTTCCTGCACGCTGTCGGACAGGCCTACCCAGACGTTGCCGGTTACGCCGGAATCGTTGGCGAGCTTGCGCACGTAGCCGTTATCGCCGTCGCTGTAGATAGACACCAGGTCGCCGCCCCAGGCCTTGCAGTCGGCGCGAGCGTTGGCGTAGGTCGCCGGTGTAGCGACAGCTTTGAATTGCTTGCCCGACTCGCACAAGCACTGGCTACTGTTGACGCCGTAGCCGTCCTGGTCGCCGTCGTAGTAGTAGTTCGAGCAGCCGGTGGCGCCCGCTTCGTCGACGACCTTGTTGCAGTTGTTGTCGGCGCCGTCGCAGACCTCTTGGGTAGCCGGGTTGACCTTGACGTTGGTGTCGTCGCAGTCGCCACCACCGTACACACAGCCACTGGTGAACAAGTTGGCGCAGAACACCTGACTGCTGTTCGGCGACACGCAGTATTCCTTGCCGTTGAACGCCATGTTGTTGATGTTGGTCGGGATGTAGAACTGGTCTATGAAGTTAAGCGTGGCTTTGTTGTAGCGGTAAACGTTGCCGTCGTACCGACCCAGGTAGAAGTAGTTGCCGACCACCGCCAGACCGCCGTATTGCGTGGTGTCCACGCCGCCGTTGAGCGTCTGCTGCTTGATGAGGCTGCCGTTGTTCTTGTCGAGCACCCACATGGTGTGGCCCCAGTACGGCATGGCGTAGACGTACTTGTCGTCGGCGGTAACGGCGCTGACATAGTTGCCGACGTTGGTGCTCCAAATCGTGGTCGAACTCTTGTCGGCCTTCTTCTGCACCGTGTAGTAGTGCCAGTTGGCAATGTAGTACGAGCCGTCGGTGTCGCCCCACAACTGCATCGAGTACGGGTGACCGGTGTCAAACGTACCCAAGAACACGCGGTTTTTGTCGTAGCGATAGACCGTGGACGAACCCCAGTTCGGGTACCAGTACTCGTTGTACTTGGGCGAGAAGCCGCCGCCGTGCGAGTAAGTCTCCATGGTCACCGGTGCGCCGTTGTACTTGCCGGGCCCAGGGTCGGGCGTGCCGACGACGGTCATGCCGCTGTCGCACCAACCGTCCAGGTCGTCATCGCAGCCTTCGTCTTGCAGGCTGTTGCAGTTGTTGTCAACGCCGTCGCACATCTCCTTGATGCCCGGGTTGACGCCCTTCTCCAGGTCGCTGCAGTCGTCGCCAAACGTACAGGCACTCGGGTTCAGGTTGTAGCAGTACACCTGGTTGTTGTTGGCCGAGATGCAGTACTCCTTGCCGTTGAACGCCATGTTGTAGATGTTGGTGGCCACCGTGAATTGGTTCTTGAGCTGGCCAGTCATTTTGTCGTAGCGGAACACCGCGCCGTTGTACCGGCCCAGGAACAAGGAGTCGCCGACGGCAGCCAGGCCGCCGTACATTGTGGTGTCCTGGCCGCCAGTCAAGGTGATCTTCTTGACCCCCTGGCCATTGGCCTTGTTGATGACGTGCACTTCCATGCCGTAGTAGACCATGGCATAGACAAAGGTGTCGTCGGCCGTTACGGCGCCCGTGGTGGTGGGCATGTTGTACTGCCACAACTGCGTCGCGCCCTTGTCGCTCCACTTCGACACCGAGTTGTAGCCCCAGTTGGCGGTGTAATAGGTGCCGTCGGTGTCGCCCCACAGTTGCATGATTTCGCCGCGCCCCGAGTTGAATGACCCGAGGTACTGGTAGCTGGAGTTATAGCGGTAAATCGTGGCGCTGGCCCAGTTCGGGTACCAGTATTCGTTGTACTTGGGCGAGTAGCCGCCGCCGTGCGAATACGTCTCCATGGTCACCGGCGCGCCCTTGTAGGTCGGCGGCATGGTCAGGCAGGTCGAGCTGACCAGGTTCGTCTTGGGGCACGCCGCATTGCTCGTGACCTTGAGCTTGGCGTCGCAGTAGCCGTCCTTGTCGGCGTCGCAGCCTTCGTCCACCACCAGGTTGCAGTTGTTGTCTTTGCCGTCGCAGACTTCCGTCGGGGCGGTGTTGCCGGCGATGGTGTAGCAGTGGACCTGGTTGCTGTTGTTCGAAATGCAGTAGTCGCTGCCGTTGAAGGCCATGTTGTAGATGTTGGCCGCTGTGGCGAACTGGTCGATGAAGGCGCCGGTTGCCAAATCATACCGATAGACCTGGGCATGGTCGCGACCGACGTAAAGCACGCCGCCGTACACGGCCATGCCACCATTCATGCCACCGTCACTGCCGCCTGACAGGTTGATGGTCTTGACCTGGCCGCCGGTGTTCTTGTCGAGCACCCACACCTGCATGCCCGAGGACCGCATGGCGTACACGTTGTTGGCGTCGGCGGTCACACCGCCGGCGGTCGATCCGATATTGAATGACCACACCTGGTTACCGCCCATGCCCTTCCACTTGTTGATGGTGCTGTAGCCCCAGTTGGCGGTGTAGTAGGTGTCGTCGCTGTCGCCCCACAGTTGCATCATCTGCGGCAAGCCGCTGTTGAAGGTGCCCTTGTAGTTGTACTGCTGGTCGTAGCGGTAGATGGTGTAGCCGGCCCACTCGGGGTACCAGTACTCATTGTAGGTCGGGCTGTAGCCGCCGCCGTGGGACCGGGTTTCCATGGTGATGGGAGCCCCCTTGTACACGCCCGAGATGGCCTTGGGCACGCCGGTGCCGGAGAACTGCTTGGGATCGTTGTCGTCACAGTCGCCGCTCTGCAGGGCCGAGTACTTGCCGCTGACCGAGCAGCGGCACTCAAAGGCTGTGGTGCCCTGGCCGTCGCCGTCGTTGTCGAAGTACCACTTGGAGCAGCCGAGCGCGCTCAACTGATCCGACGCGCCGTCGCAGTTGTCATCCTCCGGCGTGGCGCAGTTCTCCTTGGTCGTCGGCGCCGGATTGATCGACGGCGTGTTGTCGTTGCAGTCGCCGCCACCGCCGGTACACGTGCTCGGGGTTCCAACAATAGTCAGACCCGCTTCGCAGTAGTTGTCGTTGTCGTCGTCGCAGCCGTCGTCAACCAGGTTGTTGCAGTTGCTGTCGGCGTTGTCGCAGATTTCGGTAGCGTTGGGGTACGTCGTGCTCTTGTTGTCGTCGCAGTCATCGCCCTTGGTGCAGTTCGAGCCAGCGACGTTGTAGCAGTATACCGTACTGGAATTATTCGAGATGCAGTACTTGTCACCGGTGAACGACATGTTGTAGATGTTGGTCGCTGCGCTAAACGTACTGACCAACGGAACCGACTTGCCGTACAGCGCGTAGCACCACACCGTGCTGCTGTTGTTGCTGATGCAGTACTCGCTGCCCGTGTACGCCATGTTGTAGATGGTGGCCGCGACGTTGAACGAGTCCAGGAACTGGTAGGTGTTCTTGTTGTAGCGGTACACCGTCGAATCGCGACCGACCAGCAGCTTGTCGCCAACGACCGCCAGGCCACCATGACAGGTGCTGCCGGTGTTGCCACCGATAAAGTTGTAAGTCGCCACGACCGAGCCGTTCGACTTGTTGAGGCGCCACACCTTACTGCCATTGGCCGGCACCGCGTAGACATAGTTTTCGTCCGCGGTGACGCCGCCCATGGTCTGACCAAGGCTTGACGTCCACAAGCGGGTACCCGACTTGTTCGCCATCTTGGTCACGGTGCCGTAGCCCCAGTTGGCGGTGTAGTAGGTGCCGTCGGTGTCGCCCCACAGCTGCATCATTTGCGGCTGACCCGAGTCGAAGGTGCCAAGGAACTGGTACTGCTCGTTGTAGCGATAGACCGTGGTGCCCGCCCACCCGGGGTACCAGAACTCCTTGTCTTTCGGGCTGTAGCCGCCACCGTGCGAGCGCGTGTCCATGCTCACGGCGCCGGTGTAGACCGGGGGCCAGATGTCGCCGGTGGTCATTTGGTTCAGCGAATAGTGGTACACGGTGCCAGAGCCGCGCCCGACCAGCAGGTTCGGACCGCCAACGGCCATGCCGCCGTAGATGGTCTCACTGCCACCGCCGCTCAGCAGGAAGGTGTCGATGAGTGCGCCTGTGGCCTTGTTGAGGCGACGCACGCGCATGCTATCGGCGCCAAGGGCATACACGTAGTCCGGGTCAGCCGTAACTGCGCCCGCGGATTCGCCCATGTTGTACGTCCACGCTGTGGTGCTGCCCAGGTCCACCTTCTTGGTGATGGTGTTCATGCCCCAGTTGGCGGTGTAGTAGTAGCCGTCAGTGTCGCCCCACAGTTGCATCATCTGCTGCTGGCCGCTGTCAAACGTGCCGATGAAGCTGTAGTTGCTGGCGTTATAGCGGTACACGGTCGAACCGGACCACGACGGGTACCAGAACTCCTTGGCTTTCGGGCTATAACCACCGCCGTGGCTCTGGGTGCTGAAGTTGACGACCGAACTGGACTTGGGCGGCCACAGAATCGAACTCGAACACGACTGGCCACACACGTTGCCATACACCTTGTAGCTGTACACGGTGCTGCTGTTGGCCGAAATCAGGTAGTCGGTGCCGTTGAACGCCATGTTGTAGATGTTGGTCGCGACATTGTAGCTGCCGGTGTTGTTGAGCGTATTGGCATCGTAGAGCCACACCACACCGTTGCCGCGACCGACGAGGAAGGTATCGCCGACCTTGGCGAGGCCGCCGTAGATCCAGTCGCCAAAGCTGCCGCCGTTCAGATTGAAGGTCTTGATGAGCGCGCCAGTGCTCTTGTTCAACTGGTGCACGGTGTAGCTGTAGTCGGCGCGCATGGCGTAGACGTAGTTCGAGTCAGCCGTTACGGCGCCCGCGTAGTAGCCAATGTTGTAAGTCCACAGGATCTGATTGCTCAGCGCCTTGCGCTTGGTGACAGTGTAGTAGCCCCAGTTGGCGGTATAGAAGTCGCCGTCCGTGTCGCCCCACAGTTGCATGATCTCGCCCTGGCCGGCGTTGAAGGTGCCTTTGCTCTGGTAGTTGAGGTCGTAGCGGTAAATGGTGCCGCCCGACCACTCGGGGTACCAGTATTCCTTGTAGAACGGGTTAAAGCCGCCGCCGTGCGACCGCGTGTCCATGCTGATGGGCGAACCCTTGTACTGCGGCGGCCAGATCGCCTGATCCTTGCACGAGGTCAACGACTTGGTGCACTTGGCCGTATCCTTCAGGATCATGGTGTTGTCGCAGTACAGGTCGCCGTCGTCGTCGCAGCCGTTGTCCGCGCCATTCTTGCAGTCGTTGTCGAGGTTGTCGCAGACCTCGGCCTGCCCCGGGTTGACGCTGATGTCCGTATCTTTGCAATCGCCGCCGATATTGGTGGGCAGCGTCTTGCTCTGGGTGCATTGGCAGGTGCCAGTGCCGCCGCCGTAGCCGTCAAGATCCTCGTCTGCATACCAGGTGGTGCAGTTGGCGGCGTTGCTCTCGTTGACGATACCGTTGCAGTTGTCGTCGGTCGCTGTGTTGCAGTCTTCGCTGGCGGCCGGATTGACGTTCTTATCGCCGTCGTTGCAGTCGCCACCACCGTTGGGGCAGCTGGCCGACAGCGGTGAACCCAAACCGTCTTTGGCGCCAGTCGAGTAGGTCGGCGAGGTCGAGCCAGCGGACACCAGTGTGTTGGCGTCAATGCGGATGCGACCGTTGCCGCCGGCGCCGCCGGCTGTACCGCAGTTGTTGCCGTCTTGCAGCTGGCCAGCCGCGCCGCCCAAAGCGCTCAAGGTGCCGCCCGAGATGTCCACCTTGTTGCCGCGGACCCAGATCGCACCACCCGCGCCGCCGCCCGAGGCCCCGCCGTCGCAGTTATTCTTCTGCCAGCCGCCCGCGCCGCCATTGGCCGTGACTTTGCCGGTAATGATGACGTCGGGTGCGTCAAAGCGCACCACACCGCCGCCGCCGCCGCCGCCCGCGCCCGTGGCATTGTAGGCCGAGCCGTAACCGCCCGCGCCGCCGCCCGAGCCGCCGATGAGCTTGTCTTGGTCGATAGAGCCGTAGGTGCCGCCGCCCATGCCCTGGCTGCCGTTGGCCGAGCCGCCGTTGGCGCCCGCGCTGCCGTGACCGCCGCCGCCACCGCCGGAGCCGCAGCCGCCGCTGAAGTTGTAGATGCCTTCCTTGCCGGGACCAGGGCCATTACCGGGGTACGCGCCGCTGCTCGAGTTGGCGTAGATGCCGTAGCCGCCGTCGTAACCGCCCGCGACGCCCTTGCCCGGTGTGCTCTGCCCGCCCAGACAGCCGTTGCTGCTATCGGTGGCGTCGGTGCCCGCGCCGCCGTCGACGACCAGCGTGCCCTTAATGTCAATCTTGTTGCTGGCACGAATCAACAGTGGCTCTGCGTTGCCGACCACCGTAACAACCACGCCCGCCGCAATGGTGAAGTTCTTGAAGTTGTAACCCTTGGCCGTCAAAGTCTGGTTGGCCGTCGCGTTGAAGTCGCCGTCATTGCCGTTGCCACAGGTGGCGCATCCCACGCTGCCGTTGCAATAGCCGTCCTTGTCAAGGTCCGCACAGACTTCGTCCACGCCACCCGCGCAGTTGTTGTCGATGCCGTCGCAGGCCTCAATGGCGCCTGGATTGATGGCCGCGTCCGCGTCTTTGCAGTCGCCGCCGCCCTTGATGCACACCGCCGGCGTGCCGATCGTTGCCATGGCGCTGGTGCAATAGCCGTCATTGTCGCCGTTGCAACCTTCGTCCTTGCTGCCATTGCAGTTATTGTCGAGGTCGTCGCAGTTTTCGGCCTTACCCGGGAAGATGTTCTTGTTGCCGTCGTCGCAGTCGTCCTTGCCCAGCTTGCAAATGGCCGGGGTGCCGACCACGGTCTTGCCGGCCGCGCACCATTGATCGCCGTCGGCGTCGCAGGTCTCGTCGGTCGCGGCGTTGCAGTTGTTGTCCAAATCGTCGCAAGACTCGCCGCCGCCCGGATTGACCGTGGACTTGGTGTCGTCACAGTCGTTGCCGCCGTTGGGGCAGATGGTCGGAGCAGGTACCGCGGTTTCCATGGCCTGATCGCAGTACTTGTCGCCGTCGTCGTCGCAGCCTTCGTCCACGGTGCCGCCGGTGACGATGAGGTAGGCCTGGAAGGTGACATCGGTCGATCCGCTCGCCAATGCCGACCAGCTGAACGGCGAGCTAGGTGCAATGTGAGCCGCGCCCTTGGGATACTGGTTGCCAGAGCTTTCCAGGATGGTCAGGCCGGTGCTCGACGCCTTCCAAACGAATACCCATTTCTCGCCCGCTGCGACCATGGGCTTGGCGACCGAGGTGAAAGTGTACTTGGTGTAAACGCCGGCGCCGTTCTGTGCGACCGACACCGGTCCAATGGTTTCCACAGGCGTCGGACTGGTGATGGACACCGGCAGCGTCGTTGTCTTGAAAATGGTCAGCGTAACGTTCTGCGCGGTCGGGGCATTGAAGGACACCTCAATCTTGGCGAAGCTGCCAGGCAGGGTCCAAACAACTTCCTGTGCCAGGTAGTTGGTCAGGCTGTTGTTGGTTCCGGTCGCAAGATTGGTCTCAACCGCGCTCGGCGCCGCGCCGTTGCAGTTGTTGTCCTTGCCGTCGCACAGCTCGAGTTTGCCTGGGTTGGTCTGACCGTCACCGTCATTGCAGTCACCAGCGACTGTCGCGATGTTACTGCCCGAAGCGACGCACGCGCACACGGCCGGGCCTACACCGTAGCCGTCTTTGTCAGCGTCCAGGTAGAAGTTGGTGCAGTTGGTCGCACCCGCGTCGTTCAAGCTGCCGTTGCAGTTGTCGTCGTAGGACGTCGCGCAGTTTTCAGGCACGCCAGGCTTGACCGCGCTGTTGGTGTCGTCGCAGTCGCCGGCCGCCACAGCCTTGAAGGCGCCGTTGGCCGCGCACATGCACTGCTTGACGTTGGCGCCGTAACCGTCGCTGTCGCCATCGTAGTAGAAGTCGATACAGCCCGCGCCGCCGGTACCGTTGAGGTTGCCGTCGCAGTTGGTGTCGACTCCGTCGGCGCAGCTCTCAATGGCACCCGGATTGATGGTCTTGTCGGTGTCCTTGCAGTCGCCGCCGCCCTTGGGGCAAGTGCTTGGCGTGCCGATGGTAATCTTGGCCGAGTCACAGTAGCCGTCGCCGTCTTGGTCGCAGCCTTCGTCAATGACGCTGTTGCAGTTGTTGTCGATACCGTCACAGACCTCGGTCGCGCCGGTGAACACGTTGCTGTTGCCGTCGTTGCAGTCGCCGCCCTGAGTGGTCTTGTAGGTGCTGTTGGCGATGCACAGGCACTGCGACTCACCTGTGCTGGACACCTGGCGCAGCCAGGTGACGAAGGTGCTGTTGGCGCCACCGTTGGGTTGGCCAGCCGACGGACTGCCGTCGAGCGCGTAGTTGGCGGCGTTGTTCAGCCCGGTGATGTCACCGGTAAAGGCGATAGTGCCGCTGGCACCGTTGCTGGGTGCGCTGCCGAGTTGCGTCTTGGCCGCTGCGCCCAGTGCGCCCGTAGCGGCGCCGTAACGGATGGAGTCAATGCTGGTAGTGCCCGCACTACTGGTGTCGATCCAGGCGACGTCGGACGCTGCAAAGTCGCCGCCCGCCGCGGTCACGGACACCAAGCTAGTGTCAAAGAGCAGCGTCAGGTTCCAGTCTGCACCGGCCGGATTGTAGGTCAGATCCTGCGCGACGCCCGCGCCCTGACCGGCGACCGTGATGATGGTGCCGGCTTTGAGCGTGGTTAGGTTCAGCGAACCCAACGCCAGCTGGTACTTGCCGAGCTTGGCTGCGCCATCTGTGGCGGAGTCGCCGAAGTAGTACGTGGCCAGTTCCGTCGCGGTGATGTCGGCCGTGATCAGGAACTCGATGAACTCGTTGCCAGTAACACCCGGAAAGCCATTGGTATTGCGGCGGATCTCGTTTATCGCCACTTTCTTGAAGACCGTACTGCCCTTGCCGTAGCCGTCACCGTCAAAGTCGGCAAAGAAGATCTGGCAGTTGACAGCGTTCGGATCGTTGGTGCTGCCCGAGCAGTTCTCGTCGATGGTGTTGCCGCAAACTTCCTTAGCGCCAGGGTTGATGGTGTTGTCGTTGTCGGCACAGTCGCCGCCGCCCTTGCTGCAGGTCGGCGCCGTGCTCGGAGTCGACATGTTGCCGTCGCAATAGTCGTCATTGTCGTCGTCGCAACCGTCGTCTGCGGTGTTGTTGCAGTTGTTGTCTTTGCCGTCGCAGACCTCGTTGCCGGCTGGGTTGACGTTCTTGTCGGTGTCATCGCAGTCGCCGCCGCCCAGCGGGCACACGTTGGGTGTGCCGCTGACGGTCATCGCCTTGGTGCAGAACTGGTCGCCGTCCGCGTTGCAGCCTTCATCGACTTTGGTGTCACAGTTGTTGTCGATGTTGTCGCAGATCTCGGTCTTGCCCGGCACCATGTTCGGGTTGGTGTCGTCGCAGTCGCCCTTCTGGCTGGCCGTATAAGGCGAAGCCGAGGCGCATTTGCAAGCCACCAAATCCAAGCCATAGCCATCTTTGTCGTTGTCATAGAAGTAGTTGGTGCAGCCGGTCGAGCCGTCTTCGTCGACGTCGCCATTGCAGTTGTTGTCGAGCGTGTCGCACTTCTCGGCCTGACCAGGGGCGACGGAGGCGCTGGCGTCGTCGCAGTCACCTGATAGCTTGGCCTTGTAGGCCCCAGAGGCCTGGCACAGGCACTGTGCGATGTTCAAGCCGTAGGTGTCGCTATCGGCGTCAAAGTAGAAGTTGATGCAGCCAATTGCGTTGGGATCATTCTGCGAACCGCTGCAGTTGTCGTCTTTGAGGTTACTGCACACTTCTTTGGCGCCCGGGTTGACCGAACTGTCGTAGTCGTCGCAGTCGCCGCCGCCCTTGATGCAGGTGCTTGGCGCCGGATTGCTGACCGTCAGCGCCGCATCGCAGTAGGTGTCGCCGTCGTCGTCGCAGCCGTTGTCTGCTTTGCCGTCGCAGTCATCGTCGAAACCGTCGCACACTTCACCGACTTTGCCCTTGTAGACGTTGGGCTTGGTGTCGTCGCAGTCGCCGCCGCCGTTGGGACAGATGGTCGCGCTGCCGCCATAACCCATGCTGCCGTCGCAGTAGCCGTCCTTGTCATCGTCGCAGCCCTCGTCGATGCTGCCGTCGCAGTTGTCGTCTTTGTCGTTGCAGGCTTCCGGAGCGCCAGGGTTGATGGTCTTGGTGGTGTCGTCGCAGTCGGCGCCGTTGGTCGAGGTGAAGGTACCCGCTGTCGTGCACATGCACTTCTTGGCGCCGGCACCGTAGGTGTCGCCATCACCGTCGGCGTAGAATGCGTTGCAGCCAATGGCGTTGACATCATTCTCGCTGCCGTTGCAGTTGTCGTCCTTGCCGTTGTTGCAGATTTCAGCTTTGCCCGGGTTGACGGCGGCATCGGTGTCGATGCAGTCGCCGTTGCCATTGGCGCACACGGTCGGGCTACCGATGACGGTCATGAGGCTGTCGCAGAACAGGTCGCCGTCGTCGTCGCAGCCGTTGTCGACCTGCTTGTCGCAGTCGTTGTCGGCGTTGTCGCAGATTTCCTTGGCGTTGGGGTTGATGAGCTTGTTGTCGTCGTTGCAGTCGCCCGGGTTCTCCGCCGAGTACTGACCGACCGGCTGGCAGTAGCATTTGTAGGCGTTGGTGCCGAACTTGTCGCCGTCTGCATCGAAGAACAGCGGCGTGCAGTCGATGGCGCCTGCGTCGTTGTTGCCGCCGTTGCAGTTGTCGTCGTCTGCAGTCTTGCAGTTTTCTTGCATCCCCGGGTTGATGTTCGAGTTGCCGTCATTGCAGTCGCCACCGCCGAGTGGGCAGGCCTTGGGCTTGCCAACGGTGAAGATGCCGCTGTCGCAGTAGCCGTCTTTGTCTTTGTCGCAGTCTTCGTCGATGACGCCGTCAGAGTTGTTGTCCTTGCCGTCGCAGATTTCTTTGCCTTCGGGATTGATCGCCGGGTCGAGGTCGTCGGTGTCGCCCGGACCCTTGGGGCAAACGTCGAGCGAAGCCGTGCCGGCGCCAGCGGAGCAGGTGGCGACCACAGCCATGGTCTTGACAACGCCGCCGCACGGGTCGCCGAGCACCGTGTGCCAGTTGATGGTCGAACAGCTGGACTTGCCGATGCAGTTGCTGGCGATGTAGTTGATCTCGCCGGCGGCGTCGCAGCTGCCCTTGGTAAAGGTCGGGCAGGTGCCGGTGACGGTGCCGTACTCGGCGTACTTAATCGCGGTGATGGTGCTGCCCGCCGGGCACGCCAGGGTCAGGGTCTGGCCGTCTTTGGCGCTGTTGCAGACGTCTTTGCCCGCGGCCGGCGGATCGTAGGCCAGGCCTGTGTCGCAGTAGTCGTCGGCGTCGTCGTCACAGCCTTCGTCGATCTGGCCATTGCAGTTGTCGTCGACGGCGTTGCATTTCTCGTCGATGGCCGGGTTGACACCGGCGTTAGCATCATTGCAGTCGCCCGGTTGCTTGGCGCTGACCAGGCCGTTGCCGACGCACATGCACTTGAACGGCGTAGTGCCGTAGGCGTCGCCGTCGATGTCGGTGTAGAAGTTGCTGCAACCTAGCGCGTTGGTGTCGTTGTTGCTGCCGTCGCAGTTGTCATCCTCGGGCGTCGCACAGGTTTCTTGCATGCCCGGGTTGATGGTCTGCTTGGCGTCGTTGCAGTCGCCGCCCTTGGTGGCCTTGAAGGTGCCCGACGCGGCGCACAGGCATTTGCTGGCGCCGGAGCCGAAGGCGTCACCGTCAAGGTCGGTCCACAACTTCGTGCAGCCATTGGCATTCTCTTCGTCTTGCAGCGTGTTGCAGTTGTCGTCTTTCTTGTTGTTGCAGATCTCAGCGAGGCCCGGATTGACCGTGCCGTCGTTGTCGTTGCAGTCGCCGGTGCCGTTGACGCAGATCGGCGGCTTGCCGACCACCGTCAGGCTCGAGTCGCACCACGCGTCACCGTCGTCGTCGCAGCCTTCGTCAATGGTGCCCGAGCAATTGTCGTCGATGCCGTTGCAGATTTCGACCTGGCAGGCCGGGTCACCGCAGCACGACGTCTTGTCGAGGCAGTCAATGAGCGTATTGGCGTTGTCGTCTTTGCCGTTGGTGCAGTCTTCGCCTTGGCCGCAGGTGATCGACAGGTCGAACTGGGTGGTGTCGTTCGGGCCAGCCGTGTCAACGACCACGTAGTACTGGATGTTGGCGCCGGCGGCGAAGGTGATGCTCTTGGCGTCGTTGGCGATGCAGCCCAGCGGGTCGCAACCCTTGCCGGTGGCCTTGAGCACGAACAGGCGGGTCTTGGTCGGGTTGCTGACGTTCTTGAGCTCGACCGTGACCGGCTTGCCCTGGGTGGCCTTGAACCCGTACGACACTTCCTTGCCCAGCCACTGGTTGGCCAGATCGCACGAGTAGACGCTAGTCGCCTGGGTGCTGTCGCCGCCGTTGTTGACCAGCTTGGTCGGCGCGGCGCCACAGTCCAGATTGGTCTGCGCGGCGCACAGGCAGGTGTTGTCGTTGGTGCATGCGCCGGTCGCGCACTTGTCGGCGGTGCAGGCGTTGCCGTCGTCGCAGTCGGTGTCGGCTTTGCAATCCGGGAAGCCATTGTTGAAGAAGGTGATGATGCGCTCCATCATCACGGTCTGGGTGTCAGTTCCGCTGGCGATCACGCCGCCAAATGGCACCGACATACCGATGGTGCGGTACTTGGCGGTCGGATTGTCGTGGCCCACTGCAACCCAGAACTTCTCGATTGCGTCGTTCTTGAGCAGGTTGCGGGTCTTCTGGACCGCCAGGTTGCCGTCGATCTGGTCGTTGACGTTGTTGTACGCCAGACCTTGATCAAAGGCCCAGGCCTTGGGCGTCGGCGGCGAGGTGCTGGTGTCCGCGAACGCGGCGTAGCCTTTCAGTGGCCCGGTGACGCCGTTTGGTGCCGAGTCGAGCACACCCTTGATCTTGAAGAACGAGTGCAGCGTGGTCGGCGTGTCGAACATGAAGGTGTCGCCACCTTCCATGTAGACCTTGCCGCCGCCGGACAGGTAGGCCTTGAGCGGAGCGACCTCGCCGTCGAGGAGGACGTGGTTGTCCGGGTAGACGCCGAGTGTAATGAACACACCGTTGAACTTGGCCAAATCTGGATACAGCGACAGATCGCTGATGATCTGGCCGAACTGACCCTTGGAGGTCAGCGCAGCCTTGATGGCGTTGGCGCTGGCCACTGGGACTTCACTGGGCTTCCAGATGAGGTAGCCGCCCTGGTAGGTGACCGTGACCTTGAAGGTGCACAAGCCCTGCAGGAAGCCGTCGGTATAGCGCACGGTGATCGTGTGGTCGCCGACGTCGGTGAGCTGCGTTGGCTGGATGACGACGTTGCTGTTCCAGGTTTCGTCGATCCAGTAGTACAGGGCCGATGAGACGCTGGCAAAGCTCGGGCCGCTGACCAACTGGAAGCTGATGATATCTGCGGCATCGGGATCAATGACCTTGATCGGCACGTTGAATTTGGTGCCCACGGCAACGCTTTGGTTGGCCGGGCAACCGTTCTTGGTCACCGGCGGTCCGCCCTTGACGATACAGACGTTGTCGACGGCGAATTCGTCGAAGTTCAAGCTACTGGAGGCGGCGACGCAGAAGGCGATGCGCAGGCCGTTGGAGCCGGTCAACTCAGGCGGCAGCTTGATGGTTAGCTTCTCAGGTCCAAGCTGGTCCGTGGTGGCGATTGGGCCGTCGAGGATCGCCGCGGTGTTCCAGTCCACCGAGGCGCCGCCGAGCGAGCCGCGGATGGTCAGTGTCGTGTTGGCGATCGCCGGCAAGAACGACCGATCGAACTGCATGGTGATGGCCGCGGCGCCGGCTGCTTGAACCACCGGCGACTGCAGGCAGGTCAGGAAATTGGTCTTGGTCGGTGTCCAGGTCAGCCGCGCATACTGGTCCGGGCCGAGCGGGCCGTCTTTGGCGATACCCCAGTTGGAGGCGGCCGTGCCGGCGACGTCACCCGGCAACCAGCCCATCGACTTGACGGTGCCTGCGCCTTCAAAGTCTTGACAATACGACAGGTTGACCACGCACGGAGTCTTTTCGACCGCGGCGCACTTGAGCGCGCCGTCGCCCTGAGCCTGGCACTTGCCCACCGCGCACGAGGTATTGAGGTACGCGCAGTCCACGGCCTCGGTGGCCGGGTCGCAGCACAAGGTCTGGCCAGCTTCGCTCGCCGTGTGCACGCATTCGTTGAAGATGCAGTAGTCGTAGGTGCAGGGCTTGCTGTCGTTGCAGTCCAACTTGTCGAGGCAGCAACCGACGATCGCCGTGTGGGTCTGCTTGTAGACGCCGCCAGTCAGGACGCATCCGTCGGCGGTGCAGACGTTACCGTCGTCATAGCTGCTGGCCTGCTCGGGACTGCACGCGTTGCAGCCAGGCGTGGTCACGTAGGCGCAGGCGCCCTTGCCGGCCACGATGTTGCTGCACTTGTCGGTGGTGCAGCCGTTGCTGTCGTTGCAGTCGGCGTCGTTGGCGCAGCAACCGTTCTTGGGCACCGTGTGGCGGCACTGGTTGTTCAGGCAGTACTCGATCGTGCAGGCATTGTTGTCATTGCAAGCGGTCTGGGCGTCGGTGTCATCCAGGCAGCACTCGTTGATCTTGGACGACGAGCACTTGTTGTCCGAACCGCACTTGTCGAGCGTGCACGGGTTCTTGTCGTCGCAGTAGGCGTCGTTGTCGCAGCACAATGCAGCTGGTTGGGCCACGTTTTGGCACTGGCCACAGCCGTCAACGGTGATGCATTTGTCCTGCGTGCACGGCTTGGCGTCGTCGCAGTCGAGGTCAACCTTGCACTTGCCGGTGGCGAGCGTGTGCTTGCACTGGTTGAAGCCGTCGCAAAAGTCCTGGGTGGTGCAGTCGTTGTCGGCGCACTCTTCATTGGTAGCGCAGCAGCCGGCCTGGCCGTTGCTTTGGAATTTGCAGGTGTTCGAAGTCGCCGCGAGCGTGGCGTCGATGCCCCAGCTCTTGCGCAGGTAGTTGAGCACCGCGTTCTTGTCGTCATCCGACAGCGGCTTGTCGTAGTACAGAATCTGGCCGATGTACGCGTGCGAGTCCTCAGAGATTTCCGACGAGCCCACGAACAGCACCTTGGTGCCCTGGCCAATGGTGTTGCCGTCGGCTGTCGACTCGACGTAGCTCGACCCGCCGCCGACCGCGGCGTAGGTGCGCTTGGTGCCGGCGACGCGGCCGAACAGGATGTAATTGGTGTTCTCGAGCAGCGTCAGCTCGGCGCCGTTGTTGTCGTTGCCGCTCTGGAAGTGGGTGGTGCCCGGCTGCTTGGCGGCGTTCTGCTCGAGCGACCAGTCCATGTCGCGGTTACCATGGTGGGCGATCGCGCCCCAGCCGTCGGACTTGCGCCATTGAATGACCGTAAAGACTGTGACCTCAGTCGTCAGCGGGAAGCCCGCGGTCGCCATCCGGCGATCTGCGCCGTCAAAGTCGATCGCCGGCAGACCGTTGATGAGCTTGTCGCCAAACATCGGCGCGGGGCCGTTGGGCGTCAGGTGGCGGCCCTTGCCGCTCAAATCTTTCCATTCGGTGACCTTGCCGGTGCCGTCTTTGACGATGCTCAGGGCATTGCGCGCGTCGTAGTGCGCGGCGAGACCTGCCGTGACCGGCAGTGCGCCAGCGCCGAGATCGCAAGTGTCGAAAGTACACGGGTTGCCGTCGCTGCACTCGGCGTTGGACTCGCAGCACAGCGGCTTGGTCAGGTCCTTGCTGTAGACGCAGACCTTGTTGACGCAAGCGTTAATGGTGCACAACTTGCCGTCGTCGCACTCGGCGTCCGTGTCGCAGCAGCTGGGGTCGGTCTTGCTGTACTTGCAAGTCAGCGCCGCGTAGTTGCAGGTGTCCAGGGTGCAGAACTTGTTGTCATCGCAGTCCGAGATCGTTGTGCAGCAGCCGGCGATCTTCTTATAGGTGCACAAACCGGCAGTCTGGCCTTCGGCGATTTCGCAGGCGTCCAACGTACAAGGGTGGTTGTCGTCGCAGTCAAGAGTCTGCTGGCAGCAGTCTTTGACCTTGAGGTTTTTGCACTCGTAATTGTCGCAAAAGTCGTTGGTGCACGGCTGCTTGTCGTCGCATTGGGCGTTGGTGCCCTTGATATCGCAGCACTTGGGCTTGGTGGCGTCCTGGGTATGCACGCACTGAGTCCAGCCGCCCATGTTCTTTTCGCACTTGTCGATCGTGCAGTAGTTCTTGTCGTCGCAAGTAGTGTTGTAGCCCGCTGAGCAACACTCGGGCTTGAAGATGTCCGGTCCGGTACGGCACTCGTTGTCGACACAAGAGGCGACCAGGCACGGGTCGGCCGTGGAGCAGTCGTTGTCCTTGCAGCACACGTTGGCGGGCTGCACGTGCTTGCACTTGCCGACGTTGGTGTCGCAACTGTCTACCGTGCACGACTTGCCGTCGTCGCAAGGCGCTGTGGCCTTGGAGCAGCATTCCGGATCAGTCATAGTGTTCTTGCACACGCCCTTGGTGCCGCTGAGATCGCAAGTGTCGTTGGTGCACGACTCGTTGTCGTTGCAGTCGGCGTTGGCGGTGCAGCCGGAGCACTTGGCGGTCGGCGTATTGGCGTTGACGCAGGTTTCGCCAGCGGCGCAGTTGTACTTGCTCTGGCAGCAGGCCAGCTTGATGCCATAGACGCACTGCAGATCGACGCACGCCTCGTCCGAGCAAGCATTGTCATCGACGCAATCGGAGCCAAGGGTGCACGGTTCCGCGACCTTGGCGATGAGCGCAAAGCGTGCAGTCGGCGCGGTCAGCTCCGTGCCGGAATTGTCGGCCAGCACGCAAGCAAGGGTGTGTGCACCCTTCTTGACGCCGGTGAACTTGAATGTGGTGCCGGTGCCCTGGCCAACGGAGACGCCGTTGATGTAGCAGCGCACCTGACCGAGCGCAAAATTGCTGACCGTGTAGGTGACGTCGATGTTGACGCCGCCGCCCTTGAGGACGGGAAAGGTGGCTTCGTTTTTCGGAGAGCTGGCGGTCAACGTCGGCTCGCCCAGCGCGAAGGCCTTGACCGCGAACTCGGCGTCAATGCCACCGGCGTCTTTGGCGTCGGCCTTGGGATCGACTTGCGGCGGCTCGGGTTCGATTTGCGGCGCGCACGCGGCCAGCGCAGCGATGGCAAGGCCAACGAGCGCGGACCTCGCGGTCGCCAAGCGGACGCGGGACACACCGGGCGGTGCCGCGGCCGCTCCCGGATCCGAAATGGCTCCAGGTTGCGGTTGCGGACCGATCGCGGCGGGGGGCGCGGCGTCCTGTGAGAGTGCTGCGCGCAGAAGGTGCTGGTTTCGCATCACAGTCCTCTTGCCGATGGCGCTGTTCCCCGCAGTTTGACCACCAAGTTGCGGCCGCTGGAGCGGCGGGCGTGCTTGGACCGAAATAGCCAATGCGCAAACTGAATTTAGTCTGCGCTGGGTAGCGGCCGTAGGCGCCATGCTTGAGTTGGCGGGCGAGCCGTCAAGGCAGGCGCCAGCGCAAGGCATCGAGGTGGTGAAACGGTGAGAAATCCTCCATCGTGTCGCCCTGTTGCCAGGGTGTGCGTGCGCATCGCCGGTCGGGCGGCGGAGAGCCGGCCTCGGGCGAACTGGGGGATCGGGCTTGGGGATCGAAACCGCGACCGGGAAATCTGCCGTGTACGAGTTCGCCAAGGGGGGTTCGCGCTGCGCGTCCCGGCCGCGGTGAACGGCAAGTGTGCGCAACGTCGGCGGTTTCTCGAGCACGGGCGGCCGTCGACTGGGGGTGGCGGCGGCCGCGGAGCGTGGGCCCTGGTGGGCCCTAAGTGCAAGGCTGATCAGGCCTCACAAGGGCCATTGCGCGTCCGCGTAGGACGACGCAAGCCCTCAACCGGCACCCTAACAAAGCGAGGCATGCAACGCAAGCAAAGGTCGTGGCGGCGCCGGCAAATTGCGCACGGCTTGCAGGGTGCAGGGCGGCGCGACGGGCGCTGGTACGCATCTGCGCTAACATTTTTTCACAGATTGAAAGGGTGCGCGGCGGTTGTCAGGACAGCGTCAGCCACGCGTAGACGATGGGCGCGGCGAACAGCACACCATCTACGCGGTCGAACAGGCCGCCGTGACCGGGGAGCAGAGCCCCGGAGTCCTTGGTGTCGGTGGCGCGTTTGAATAAACTCTCCGCAAAATCACCGACCTGGCCGAAGGCGCCGCAAGCCGCCCCGAGCGCGACACCTTGTGCCAGCGACGCATCAGGACGCAACAGCATGACCCAAAGTGCGCCAGCGCCCATGGATGCCAGGAGCCCGCCAATGCCGCCTTCGACCGTTTTTTTCGGGCTAACCAGTTGGTAGAGTTTGTGTCGACCAAAAGCCTTGCCGGCGAAAAACGCGCCGGTGTCGCCGGCGAAGACCATGGCGAGGCAACCGAGCAAGCCGCTGCGCCCGAGATCGAAAGCGCTGGTCGGCAACTTTTGGTCGATCGCGAAGGTTGCGACCAGCATCGCCACCAAAGCACCGAGGTACACCATGCCGAGCGCGCCAAGGGCCGCCCGCTCCGCCGCCTTGGCCAGATCGCCTGGCTCGACAAGGCACGCGCCGAGCCAAAATGCGGTGGACAGCGTCAATACCAGCGCGAACGCCTGCCAGCCGAAAAGCGGGCTGCACGCGATAGCCGCAGCCTGGGCTGCGATGAGGAAGCGGTCGCGCTGCCGTACCACGGCGAACATGCGGACCAACTCGTCGGCGCAGCGGCCCGCCGCGATGACCAGGATCGCCAGCATGACCCACTTGGGCGCCCACAAGATGGCCCAGATGGCGGCCGGGGCAAGAACCAGGCCAGTGGCGATGCGAACGAGCACGGTGCCTCGCGCGGTTCTGAGCCGACTGGGGCATTGCGCCGCCGGTAACCGCTCGGGCGATGGTGGCATGGCGGGCGCCTGCGCACAAGAAAACGCCGGTCAGCGAGCAGGGCAATCGCAAGTTCCAGTTTTTGGGGTGCGGACAGGTCTCTGCGGCTGACCGGGCAAGGAGCAATCGCTTGACTGAACCGGACAGGACTGGAACCCTGGCCGAACGCTACACCGGGAATGGCGACCTTGCGATAGCCGTGGGTTAGCGAGGGACTGCGGCGTGTGAGCGTCAGGCCGCGACTGCCCCATAGCGCCGCTGTCGGCCGGCAAATGTGCGCAAGGCGCCGGCAAATTGCGCTTCGCGAAAGTCTGGCCAGTCGACGTCAGAGAACACGAACTCGGCGTAGGCGCTCTCCCACAAGAGGAAATTCGACAGCCGCTGTTCGCCAGAGGTGCGGATGACCAATTCTGGGTCGCCGCCCAGCCGCGCCGTCCACAGCGCCCGGGTGATGGCGCTTTCAGTGATGTCGCCTGGCTCCAGGGTGCCCGCGCGCACTTGGGCAGCGAGCGCCTGAGTGGCCTGCACCAGATCTTCACGGCCGCCGTACGACAGGCACAGGCCCAGGGTCATCGCTTTGTGGTCGCGGGTGTCGTCGATGACCTTGCGCAGGGCCAAGCGGGCCGGCAGCGGCAGCTTGTCGGTGTTGCCGAGCGCCACCAGCCGGATCTGGTGCTGGCGAAGCAGTTCGCGTTCGCTGGCCAGAAATTCGACCAGCAGGGTAAACAAGCTCTGGATTTCGCCTGCGGGACGCGCCCAATTCTGCTCGGAGAAGGCATACAGCGTGAGCGTCTCAATACCCACCTTGCGCGCCATCCGCACGATCGCCCGCACGGATTCGGCGCCGGCGCGGTGGCCGTCGCTGCGGCTCTGACCACGACGTTTTGCCCAGCGGCCATTGCCGTCCATGATGATGGCGACGTGTCGCGGAAGCACGGTGGGCAGCGACTGCGCCAGATCGGCTGCCTGCGGTTTAGGGTCAAGCAGGAGCATGGTCCTCCTTTGGCGCTGCGGTCGACGGCGCAGCGCGGTCCTCAGCGGCGGGCCAGCTGCGGCCGCGCCACAGCACCCAAGCCGACCAAGCGAACAGCGGCAGGCTGATGAGCTGCGATGTCGTCAGCGCCCCGCCGAGCCAGACGCCACGGTCGTCGGCCCGCAGCCATTCGATGCCGAAGCGGAAAGCCGCGTAGAGCAACATGAACCAAAAAAACGCCTCGCCTGCAAAGCGGACGCCCTGGCGCACCCGGCGCCAGCACAGCCAACTGATGGCTGCACACGCGGCAGCCTCATACAGTTGAGTCGCATGGACCGGCAGAGAATGCGTCGCGAGGTCGGCGATGCGGTGATCGGCGAGGTGTCGATCCCAAGCGGGCGACCAGCGACCAAAGCGAACGCCGAGTTCCGAGTCTGTGACCGCGCCAAAGCAGCAGCCGGCAAGAAAGCAGCCGACGCGGCCAAAGACCAGGCCCATGGCGATACCGAAGCTGGCGAGGTCGGCGACCCGCCAGATCGGCATGTGATTCTTGCGCAAGAACCACAATCCGGTTGGCACGGCCAGCAGAAAGCCACCGTAATAGGCGTAGCCGCCGTACCAGATCTTGAATACGCGCAAGCAGTCCTGTCGTTGCCGGCACAGGCCGGTGGCGGCTTCGCACCAGTCTCCCAGGCCGGCGTCGAGGCACTGGTTGTCGCTAGCGCACTTGAGGCCACGGCCAAGGCTGAGCGCGGGCACCTGCATCGGGTCGGTGCACAGGTGCACGTAGTCCCAAAACTGGCCGTCCGCCACGATGTGCAGCGCGCGCGAGCCCATGAGCCCACAGGCGAGCATCAGCAAGCCCAGGTCCAAGATTGGGTTGCCCGGCATTCCCTGCTGCATGCCCAACTTGTGGGCCCACAAGATCGCCAGCGTAAAGCCGACCATCAGCAGGGTGAAGTAGGCCGGCAGCGTCGTGATGCCGATGTCGAACGAAGGATGCACGCTAAGCGCTTGGCGTGGCGGCAGCAGGCGCCGCCGCGGCGGGTTGGCGTCGGAAGATCGACTCGGCGGCAATCAGGATCACGCCGCAGGTAATCCCGATGTCGGCCACGTTGTAGACCGGCCAGCCGTGAACCTTGCCGTCGGTCACCACGAACATGTAGATGAAGTCGATGACGACACCATAATTCAACCGATCCACAAGGTTGCCTATTGCGCCCCCCAGAATCGCCGCCAACGACCAACTGGCGAGCGCCGTGCCGCCATTGCCCTTCCACAGCCACCAAGCCAGACCAAGCGAAGCCAGCGAGGCGATGACGGTAAACAGCAGATGCCGCAACAGGGGCGGCGCGTTGGTCAGAAAGCTGAAAGCGGCGCCCGGGTTTTCGGCGTAGACGAAGTGCAGCCAGTCGGGCAGCACCACGATGTTGCGATCCAGAATGGCCAGCCCTTCGCCCGAGCCAAGTGCCACGTCTAGCGTCGGCGCCTGCTCGCCAACCTGCCAAGCGCGAGTCAGCATGACCGGGACTTTTTCGGCATCAACCCGCCAGGCCTCGCCCAGCACCTCGGCCACGGGTTTGCCGAGGTGGCGATTGAGCAGCCGGGTCGCGCGCGGCGCCGCGTTGCCGCTGCCTTCACTGACGACGATCTGGCGGCCGAGCCACTGCCCGTCCACGTTGGCGGACTTGGGCCACTGACCGGGCTGCAGCCTGGCCAACGCGCCGCGCTTGTCGATGACGTCGGCTTCGGCGCGGTCGATGCCGCGCGAGGCGAGCAGCGCGGCTGGCGTCTTACCTGCGGCGTCCGTCCACACCATCGGGTGGACCCAACTGGCCAGGGCACCGGTCGCCCAGGCCTTGGTCCCGAGATCGAGCACCGCCACCAACGCCGCGAACGCAAACAGGGTCGCCGGCCGCATGAACCACGGTAACGGCACCGGACTTGTGGCGATGGGTGCGCTTTCGTTTGCCATTTTGGGTCGCTCGCGCCTGCGGAAAAGGGGCCGGGATTTTAGGCCCGGGTTGGCGGTGCGTCAACGCATTTTTCGGCTCCGCTATTCCCGCGGCAGGAGGTTGTGCCGGCGATCTGGTGGCGCCTTGCGCCGGCGCCACTGCCTCGTGCTAAGGTTGCGCCATGGTGCGATCGGGTTTGTCAGGACTGCCCCCCAACCGACCGGTCGAAACGGCGCTGACCTATTTGCCGGGGATCTCGCGTTCGCGGGCCAAGGCGCTGCTGGATCAAGCGCGCATCGACCCGGATCTGTCGACCGACGAACTGAGCGACGGCCAGGCAGAGCTGTTGCGCGGGCTACTGCGCGCGGAGTTGGGTGGCGACGATGCGACGCCGGCCGATTCCGGTGCCGGAGCTCGACCCTGGCTCGGCGGAGCGGGCGCGGAATTCGCCATCTACCTGGAGCGTGTGCGCGCCATGGTGCAACGCTACCTGGTGGTGCTGCGACCGTGGGACCGCTCGACCGACGACCCCAACCGCAACCCGCTGCCGGCGGGCGCGGTGCAGTCCCTGGATTCGACCTGCCTGCGCTGCTTACGTGGCGAGGCGCTGGAACCGGAGCGTGTGGCTTTCGTCGCGCGGATGGAGGAGCGGCTCGCGCCGCGCTACGACCAGCTGCAACCGACCACGGCGGGCGCGCTGCGGTTCGACGAACTGCGGGTAGTGTTCGGGCTGTCGGACCTGGAGTGCGATCTGCTGTGGCTGGCGCTGGCGCCGGAGGTGGTGCCAGAGTTTCTGTGGCTATACCGGGCTTTGTGGCGCGAGACGGCGCGCATCGCCTGGCCAGAGGACTATTTGCAGCACTGCGCCGATCCGTTTGGCGTTCGCGGCAGGGCGGTGCTGCAGGCGCTCGGCATGACCGCCACTTTGCGCCGCTACGGCTTGCTGCTGGCGGGTGGCGACGACGTTGCGGGCGTGCGCTACCGAGCCGGCAGCTTTGTGGCCGGACATTTGCTGGGGCTGCCGATTCGCCTCGATGACCTCAAGGGCGTGCTGTTCCACCGGCGACGGGGTGATGCCGAAGGGGATGAGGAGTTGCCGCCGGACACGGCGGCACCGCTGCCGCCGCAGGTGCGCGAGGCCCTGGCGCGCGGCTTTCGGGCGCGGCGGCGCTTCCTGCTGCTCGGCGCCGAGCGCGCGGGTTCGCTGCGCGTCGCACGCGAGGCACTTGAGACGCTGGGCGAGAGCATGCTTGAAGTGCGCCTGGATCTGCTGTTGGCCGCACCTGGGCCGACCACGGAGTCCGATCGCGTGGGTCAGGTGCTCGGTCGGGCGCGGCTGGCGCGGGCCGGCGTGTACTTCGCCGAAGCCCAGGTGGCCGACAGTGGCGATCACGGTGCCGAGCGGCTGGCGGCGCTGGTGCAATTGCTGCACGGCGAGACCACGACCATGTTCTTCCAGTCGCGAGCCAGTGTGCGCGCGGACGAGCAAAAGCTGTCGCCGCGGGTGCATCTCGCCTTGCTGCGCGAGCTGGGTTGCGTGGAGCTGCCGACGCTGGCGCCGTCGATGGAGGATCGCAAGGCGCTGTGGCACGAGCGGTTGGACGGCAAGGTCGCTGACAGCGAGCTGACCGACATGGTGTCGACGTTGTCGGTCTTTAAGTTCGGCATCGACGAAATCGACCTGACCGTCAACCTGGCGGAGGCGATGGGCCGGCAGCGCACGGTCGGCCACGGCCGGGTGTTGCAGACCGACGTAGAGCGGGCAGTCCGCGACGTGGCCAGTTCGCGGCTTGCGGGTCTGGCGACGCGCATCAACGTGCGCGGGCGCTGGGACAACACCATCCTGCCCGACGACACACGCGAGATCCTGCACGAAATGGTGCGTTTTGGCCGCTTTGCGGGCCATGTTCTGGATGTCCAAGGCTACGGGCGCACCATGGGCTATGGGCGCGCGCTGACAGCGTTGTTCTCTGGGCCGTCGGGTACCGGTAAGACGCTGTGCGCCGGTCTGGTCGCGCGCGATCTCGGCATGGAGTTGTTTCGGGTTGACCTGGCCAGCGTCGTCAGCAAGTACATCGGCGAGACAGAAGAGCGGCTGAGCAAGCTGTTTGACGCCTCGCAGGACGCCGGCATCGCACTTCTGTTCGACGAGGCCGACTCCCTATTTTCCAAGCGCACCGACGTGCAATCGTCGGTCGATCGCTATGCCAACCTCGAAGTGAACTACCTGCTGCAACGGCTTGAGGACTTTGACGGCGTGGTGATTTTGACCACCAACCATCCCGACAGCATCGACACCGCCTTTATGCGGCGCATTCGCTTCAAGCCCCAGTTTCCGGCGCCCGAAGTTGCGGAGCGGCAGCGGCTGTGGCAGGTGATGGTGCCGAGCGAGGCGCCGCGCGAACCGGACCTCAAGTTCCGCGATCTGGCGCTGGACTGGGAGCTGACTGGCGGCCAGATCCAAAACGCGATCATTCGCGCCGCAGTGTGGTCAGCGGAAGAGCAGAAGCCGATCAGCTACGCACACCTCAACCGTGCCGCCGAACGCGAATACAAGGACCAGGGCCGCGTAGTGCGCCAGTATCCGGACGACTGATAGACCTAGGAGGGCGAGATGGACAAGGCCAAGTTCATGGACGTGCTGCAAAAGATCGTCACCGGGTTTGAAGACCCGGTGTTTCGCGAGCAGTTTGCGGCGGCCAAAGGCGCGGGCGACGTGGCGCGCATGATGGAATTGCCGGGGCAGATCCAGACCCGCGCCTTTGCGGCACACGGCCTGGACGTGGCGACCGGCACCGCGCAGTTCAAAGAGGCTGGCCGCAAGTACGGCCTCGACGATGACGTGGCACCGCTGCTCAGCCGGATGCGCGCCGCGCTGTGACAGAACCGGCGGTGGTCGACTATGGCGCTGGCGTCGTCCAAAGCGATACCGCGCTACAGCAGCCGAGCCGGCATCTAAGGCGAGCCGACCTGGAGGTCCGCTGGCGGTGGTCGGCGGTGCAGTGCGCGGTTGTGGGCGAAGTCTGTGTCGGCCAGGACGGCGAAGGCCTGCCCGGGCACGTCCACGGCGGCCTGTTGGCCGCGTTGTGCGACGAAGCCATGGGCTGGGCATGCTGGATGCACGGGTACATCGCACCCGGGACCGCTACGCGCTTTGAGTACCGAGCCGCTGTCCGCGCTGGCGAGCAGTTGGCGTTGCGCGCATGGGTCGCGACAGTGGACGGCCGCAGGCTGGCAACATGCGCCGAAATCTGCCGAGCGGAGAGGCTGGCGGTCCTGGCGAGTGGCGACTACTTGGCGATTTGCCCCGCCGAGCTGTCTGCCTTTGCCGGGTGGCCAGGGCCTGAGCGGTTTGACCGGGCATGGCGACAAAAGTGGCCGGCGCGAGGCGGTTGAAGCCGGAGCGGTCAGGGCGCCGACGAGTCCACGCGCACGGTCTTGCAGGCGGCGATCGCAAGGTCGATGTAGTCGGGCGGGGCGGTACAAATGGCCAGCAGCGCTGACAGACCGGCGCGCCGCGCCGCCCAGACTTGCTGGACCGGGCCCTCGACTGGTTTGACTACCCACCATAGGTCGCCCGCCTCGCCCGAAGAGGCCAGTTCCTTGCTGCCGATCTCGGTAGCGGCCTGGGCCAGTTGCACGGCATTGGCCAGCGGTCGGCGCCGCACCGCGACCACCAGTCCATAGGCACTGCCGCGAATCGGCCGCTCGAATACCCAGGTTTCTGCCAGCCCAGCGCCGGCGGCGACCGCGGTTGCAGGACCAGGAATTTCGATGGCAAGACTCAGGGACTCGACATGATGGGTTTGCAGGCTGGCGCCGACTGCCGTCGCAGACTCGGGCGGCTCCGTTCCAGTCGGCGGACCAGCCAGCACGACAGAGACTTCGGTGGCCGGCGCGACAGCGTTGGGCTCGGCTGCCGGCTCGGGCTCCGCCCAACGCGGATCGCGGATCGGTTCGACGCGGCGGGCAGTGGCCTTGGGGGATCCGCCGCGGCAACCCGTGGACGCGCAGATGGCGACCAGCGTGCACAGAGCGATCGGACAAGCGGCGAAGGTACGCATGCGACAAGGCCAATTGGCCGGCACGAAGCTGCCGGCCGTGCGCAGGATTGCGCCGCGCGGACAAACGTCAAGAAAATTGGGACAACTGGCGCCTCAGGGCCGGCTACGGACGCCAGAGTGCCGAGCCGCTTTGCGCAGCGCACCGGGCACCGGCACCCGCAGCGTGAAGCGGGCGCCGCCGAGTGGGCTGTCTTCGGCAAAAAGGGCTCCGCCGTAGCGCTCAACGATGCGCCGGCTGACGGCAAGACCCAACCCCCATCCGCTGCGGCGGCTGGCCTGACTTGGGTCGTCGCCCTTGGTCGAGTAGAACTCGTCGAAGACCCGCTCGCGCAGGCTCGGTTCGATGCCCGGCCCGTCGTCGTCGACGAACACCACCTGCCAGTCGCCCTGGCGGCACACCGACACGGCGACGTTGCCTGGACCGTGCAGCGCATCGGCGGCGTTGACCAGCAGATTGAGCAGTACCTGCTCCATGTGACTTGCAGAGGCATCGGCGCTGTGCTGGGCCTCGGCAACGTCAACGGCGACACTGAGCGTGCGCGCCCGCGGATGCTGCTCAGCCTGTGCGGCAACCCGCACCACTACTGCGCCCAGGTCGCAGGGCCGATCCACGTCGCGCGCTTGCGGCAGTCCCGGCTGGGCCAGGTCGCTGAGCAGACCGTGGATGCGATCGGCGGCGTGCCGCGCCTGATCGATACAGTGCATGCGCTTTTCCATCGGCGCGTCGCTGCGCTCGAGCGCCTCAAGGCGCTCCAGGTAGCCGCCAAGAATGGCCAGCGGTCCACCGATCTCGTGGGCCATGCCCATCGCCACGCGACCGACCAGGGCCAGGCGATCGGCGTGCTGCAATTGCGCGGCCACGGTGTCCGCCGCGCCTTGCATCTGACCCAACGCCTCCAGTTGGGCAGATCGGTCCGCACGTTCGTCGGCAAGCTGGCGGCGGTAGCGCCCAAGTGCATCTGCCATGGCGTCCAGTTCGTCGCCATCGGAAGTGGCGGCGAGTTCGCCTTGCTCGGCGGCCGTACGCGCGGCGGCCTCGATGCGGTGCAGCATCAGCAGGTGCATGGCGATCCAGCCGAGCGCCACGGCCAACGCAGCCAACGCGGCGGCTGCAAGCCATAGCACGACTTCGATCGCCTCGGTCTGGGTGCGCACGTGCGCAAGGTGGACGGCGACCGCCGTGGTGTCGTCGCTCAAGCGCGCGGCTACTGACTCGCCCAGACCCGCCAGCAACACGTCCGCAAGGGCCGCCAGCGCCGCCAGCCCCAGCACGACCGGAGCGGCCACCGCGACGCGCACGCGACGGCGCAGCTTGCGCAACATTTAGTACTTCCGGCCCAAAGTTCGCAGCGGGTTCCGCCGCGCGACAAGGGCGAAGTGCGCGCGGCCGCCACGGCGGCCGCAGGCAGGGGTGAGCGCGCCGACAAGCGCGAGGGGGCGGCGAGCCCCCTTGACGAAACGAGCTGCTAGTAGGCGAAACATACGCCGGATTTCCTCCATCAAGCCAAACTCCTTGTCAACGCGAACTTCGAGTTTCGCCTACTGCGGCAGCCACAGGGCGACCGCGGTGCCCAGCCAGCGGTGCAACAACAGCCACTGGACACCGGCGACGACCAAAAACGGCCCGAAGGGCAGCGCGAAATGACGCGCCGACGCCAGCCCGCGCTCGGCCAGCACGGTCGCGCGACGCCGCACCACCAACGTACAGGTAACAAACAGCAAGCCCTGAATCGCCGCGGCAAGAATGACCGCAGGCAGGGCGTTGACCCCAAGCAGCGCACCAATGCCAGCCAGGATGTAGGCGTCGCCAAGCCCAAGGCCTTCGCGGCCGGTCACGCGGCCGTACGTCCAGCTGATGAGCGCAAAGCCTGCACCGCCGACGAGCGCGCCCACGCCGGCTTGCTGCCACGGCACGCCGCGCAGGTCGCCGACGGCGGCAGCCAGCCCCAGGCCGGCGATGGGCAGCGGCAGCGACAGCGCGTCGAAGACCTCAAAACGGTCGGCGTCGATGAGCGCAATGGCCAGCCAGGTGAAAACGAAGGCCTGCTCGCCGAGCATCGCCACGACGGGTTGCCAGGGCATCGGATTGGCATCGAGGATAGACGGCAGCCAGGGCATGCCGACCGCGAGCGCGAGCACGGCCATGGTGGCCTCGACGGCCGGATAGCGTGGCGAAATCGGCGCCTTGCACGACGCACACGCCCCGCGAAGCAGGATCCACGACAGCACGGGAATATTGTGCCACCCAGCGATGGGCGTCAGGCACTGTGGGCAGCGCGATCGCGGGCGCACCACGGACAGACCTGCCGGCACGCGGTAGACCACCACGTTGAGAAACGACCCCCACAAGCTCCCCCACAGCAGCAGTGCCACGGCGGCGAACAACGACAGGGTCAGCGGCAGCGACGACAACGGCACCTCCGCGGGCAGCGTAACGCGGGGGCGGTGGCGCGGGCAATCTGCGCGCACTGCAAAGGCCAAATCGCGCTCTACCAGGGCCGGTCGGCGCTGGTGAAACCGACTGGTGAACAAAGGTAGACGAGGTGCCGATCTGCGCATAGACTTGCAGGCGCGGGCCGGCCGCGCTTCCACCGGCACGGCAATTTCATCGGCACATCATCGCATTGTGCCACAAACTGCGTTGTCTGCCACGTCGACCACAACCGACTATTTGCGCGCGAGCTTGTGCCGCCCTGCCCTGCAGGCGTTGGCGCTGCTGTGTGCGCTGGTGACCACCGCGTGCCTGCCGGGCAAGCGCGACAACACGCCCCTCGACATTGGCGATCTGGCCAAAACCGAGGCGGGCGGCGCTGATCTGGGTGCCAGCGAAACCGTCGACGCTGCCCTGGACGGCAAATCGGCGGATGGCCTGGACGCCAGCGATGTCACTGGCCCAGAGGTCGCACCGGATGCCGCGCCGGAGATCATGCCGGACGGCATCGACCCGGAGTTGCCCGTCGCACTCGGTGGTTGCACCACCGACACCCAGTGCAGCAATCTGCCCTTCGGGCCGTGCAACACCGGAATTTGCAACCAGGAAAACGGGCTGTGCTACGCCAAAGACCTGCCCGACGACACGACTTGTGTGGGTGACAATTGCACGACCGGCGCCAAGTGCTCCGGCGGCAAGTGCGCGGGCGCGGCCAAGTCGTGCGATGACAAGAACAGTTGCACCAGCGACGCCTGCAACCCCAGCATTGGCTGTGTCCACGCCACCCTGCACGGCATCGGCTGCGACGACGGCGCCAAGTGCACCGAAGCCGATTTCTGCGTCAAGGGCGCCTGCCTCGGCAAGCAAAAGAACTGCGACGACGGCAACGTGTGCAGCCACGACGTATGCGATCCGGCGACAGGCGCGTGCGCCGGCCTGCCGCTGCCCAAGGACAACACCGTAGTATGCAGCAACCCGGAAAAGGCCTGCCAGGGCGCGGGCCAGTGCGATGGCACCAAAAACTGCGTGACCAAAAACAAGTGCGACGACGGCAACGCCTGCACCGATGACCTGTGCGGCGTCGGCGACGAGTGCCTGCACTTGGGCAAGACCAGCGCCTGTACGCCGCAAGGCGCCAGCGACGACCCGTGCAATCCCGGCACCTGCACCTGGCCTGAGGACGGCGTGGGCATGCCGACCTGCGTCACCAAGGCCAAATGCGAAGGCAAGCTGTGCAACCAGACCGTCTGCAACAAGACCGGCCTGTGCAGCTACACCAAACTGGAGACTGGAGCGTGCGACGACGGGGACCCCTGCACGGCCGACAGTAGCTGCAACAAAGGCCAGTGCAAGCCGGGGACGAGCGTCAGCTGCGACGACGGCAACCCTTGTACGACCGAAGCGTGCGCGCCAGAGTTGGGCTGCGTGGCCACGCCCGCGACAGGCGCGGCCGCGTGCAATGACGGCGACGGCTGCACCAGTAGCGACGCCTGCGCCAGCGGTAAGTGCGCCGGCAAGCTGGTCGTGTGCGACGACGGCAATCCGTGCACCAAGGACACCTGCGATCCTGCGGTGGGCTGCAAGCACGTCGCAAATGATGACGGCGCGGCCTGCCCGGGCGGCGCGTGCAAGGGGGGCCAGTGCGTCAAGTGATGCCTTGGATCACTTTGTGTGCGCTGATTGCCGCGTGCAGCGATCCTGCTGCCGGCGGTGATGTGGCGCCAACAGACGACGCCGCCGTCAACGGCGCGCCCGCTGGCGAAACCGGCGACACTGCTGGGCGGTCTGCCGATGGCGCCGATACAGGGGCAACCGATGTGGCAACGGCAGACGCACCGGACGCCAAGCCGGACATCAAGCCACCGGTTGACATCACCGTGCCGAACAAGGGCTGTGCCAACGACGCCGACTGCAGTGGCCTCGTGTTGACCAGTTGTCAGAAGGCCCAGTGCAAGGTAGCGGACGGCTTGTGCGAGGTCGTCAACCTGCCCGACAGCGCGACTTGCCTGGACGCGGCAAACGACCTGTGCAAAGTAGACGCGATGTGCAAAGCGGGCGCGTGCAGCTACAGCCTCAAAAGCTGCGACGATGGCAACGCGTGCACGGAGGACGCCTGTCAGCCTGCGGGTGGCTGTAGCAACCAGAAGCTGGACAAGAAGATCTGCACCGACGGCAGCGCCTGCACGGTCGGCGCCACCTGCGTGGGTGGCGAGTGCAAGTCGCAAAATAAGCTGACTTGCGACGACAAGAACGTCTGCACCGGTGACAGCTGCGATCCGAAATTGGGCTGCGTGTTCCAGGCCGTGGCGGACACGTTGCCATGTGACGACGGTGACATCTGCATCGAGAACGAGTCGTGTTTCGAGGGCAAGTGCGTCGGCAAGCCCAAGGTGTGCACCAGTGGCGCGAGCCAATGCAAGCTGGCCAAGTGCGTGTCCAAGAACAACCAGGGCTGCACCGAAGCGGCACTCGTCGGCTTGCCCTGCGACGACGGCAAGCCGTGCACGGTCATCGACATCTGCGACGCCGCAGGTACTTGCACGGGCACGCCGCTCAAGTGCGATGACAAGAACCCGTGCACTGACGACAGCTGCGACGAAAAGACCGGCTGCAAGCACGCCAACAACAGCAAGCCGTGCGGCGGCACGGATGCCTGCGCCACCGCAGGCACCTGCGCGTCCGGCAAGTGCAGTGCGACGCCGACCAACTGCGAGGACGGCAACCTGTGCACCGAAAACGGCTGCGACAAGCTGCTGGGCTGCCAGGCCAAGTTCATTGCGGCCGCTTGCTTTGACGGAGATGTGTGCACTGAGAATGACGCCTGCGAGGCCGGCAAGTGCAAGGCTGGCTCGAGCAGCAAATGCGACGACGGCAACGCCTGCACCACCGACACCTGCGATGCCAAGAAAGGTTGCGCGCAAACACCGGCGCTGTATGGCGCCGATTGCGGCGGGGGCAAGAAATGCGCGGTCGGACTGTGCCTGCCCGACGACTGCGGCGACGGCTGGTGCTCGCCCGGCGAAGACGCCAAGGCGTGTGCCAAAGACTGCCCGGAAGAGGGAGGCGCGTGCGCTCCGACCGACGGCGCGTGCCTCGCCACCTGCAAGGCCGCCAAGTGCGGAACCGTCGACACAGCCTGCAAAGCAAAGGCGGGATGCGCCGAGATCGGCTCGTGCATTGGTGGCTGCGGCACCGACTACAAGTGCCAGGTCGAGTGCCTAAAGACTGCGAACGCCGGGGCAGTGCAGGCCCAGGCCTTCTACGACCAGTGCATGCAGGCGTTTTGCGTACAGGACTCGTGGATCGGCAAGAAGTGCACGGGCGGCGGGCCGCAGTACGTGTCGTGCGTCGAGGCCTGCGAGAGCGCCATGTGCAAGATCAATTACTTACAGTGCAAGGCCAGCGCAGGCTGCCTGGCGGTGCGCAATTGTCTGCAGGCCTGCAATGCCGGCGACCCGGGGCAGTTGCTCGGGTGCATTGCGGGCTGTAAGACCAAAGGCTCGGCCGAGGATGTAACGGTCAACGCCGACTTGGACACCTGCTCAGGGAAGTACTGTCAATAGGTTGTACGCACCCCCCCATTGTTCAGGTGCTTGAAACAACAGTGGAACTGTAATCAAACTTGATCGCCGCGTCACGCCGGCCAGCGCGACGCCGAGACTGACCGGAATTGCTTGCGCGCCCACCAAGATTCGAACTTGGGACCCTCGGCTTAGAAGTTCGGTGCGCTTACCTTGCCTATTGTGCGTGTCCTTGCAGAACACGGGGTTATAGCGGTCCACACCTTGCGGACCTTGCCCAATCCTAGCATTCGCACGTACCCTTTGGCCACGCCCGTGGCCACGATGCTACTGGCTTGGAGAGGGCGGCGATGGGAAGACCAAAGGCGAAAAGGGACTCGCCGGGCGAAGGTCAGGCAGGGCTGGACAAAGCGCGGTGGCAGGATTGGCCGGACGGGGCGGCACCGTCGCGCGAGGATCTGGCCGCGGGATTGCGGACGCTGGCGGCGGTTGGCGCGGCTTGGCTGGATCGTGCACCGAAGGGAAACCTGGACGACAGGGAGCAGCGTGGCCGCCTCACTGAGGTACTTGGGTTGCTCGACGAGATGGCGGCGTGCCAGCGACGAGTTGCTGAAGACCTGGCATTCGTACAGCTTCGCGAAGAATTGGCCAGACTGGTGCCGAGCGCGGCCCGAGCCAAATTGTTGAAGGAGCTGGCGGAGCGGGCC
>SXRM01000233.1 GCA_005792545.1 Pseudomonadota bacterium
GCGGCGGGCGGCGGCAACGGTGACACCACCACCGACCGCAGTTTGCGCCTGGGCTCGGGCGGCGGCGGCGGTGGTGGCAGCGACTCGCAGGCAGGCGGCGGCGGTGGCGCTGCCGGTGGCGGCTACATCAAGCTGGTCGGCATTACCGTGACCATCGCGGCATCGGGCAAGCTGCTGGCCAATGGCGCGGGCGGTGGCGGTGGCAGCAACGATGACAACTCGTCGCGCATCGGCGGTCTGGGCGGCACCGGCGCAGGCGGCGGCCTGCTGCTCGAGGCGAAAACGCTGACCATCCAGACCAGCGGCAACGCGGTCAGCGCTCGCGGCGGCAATGGCGGCACCGGTAACGGTGGGACCATCAAGTTGTTCTACGGCACCCTCGGTGGCAACAAGCCCAGCGCCGCGGGCCGCATCCACGATGCGGGATCCGGCAGCTTCGTCGGCCCATAGGATCCCCCCCATTGTTCAGGCGCTAGAAATCGCACAGATTTCTGACCTAGTCGGGACCAAAACCGGCCGAATGTGGTCATGTGCGCAGGCGCCGTCCTGGCAAGAAACACGCAGTTGCGCGCAGCTTTGGCTTGCCAACCTGTCGCCGCAGTGCCATTGTTTTCGCCCCGCCGAACGCTGGCCGATCCCTGCGAAATGACAGTGCACACTCGATTTTGTCCGTTGTGCGGCGCCCAGACGCAGGCGGCGTTCTGTCCGGCGGATCAGGTGGCCACATTTACACTGCAGGCCAAGGCCGACGCGGCGGTGCTTGGACCCGGCGACTTGGTTGCGGGCAAGTACAGGATCACGCGCAAGCTGGGGCAGGGCGGCTTTGGCGCCGTTTACGAGGCCGAGCATACAGGCGGGATCGGCAAGGTCGCGCTCAAAATGCTGGCCCTGGCCGACCAGGGTATCGAGGATGTTCGGCGTTTCTACCGCGAAGCGCAGGTGACGGCGCAGTTGCGGCACGCCAATACCGTGCGCGTGTTCGACGTCGGTCAGACCGAGCGCGGTGCGCTGTTCATCGCCATGGAGCTGCTGACCGGCAAAAGCGTGGAAGACGCCATCAAGACCGCCGCGCAGCAAGGCCGGGTCTTGGAGCAGGAGCAGGCCATCGCCATCGCGTGCGACGTCTTGAAGAGCCTGTCGGAGGCACACGCAACGGGCCTGGTCCATCGCGACCTCAAGCCCGCAAACTTGATGCTGACTGATGTCGACGGCGACCAGGTCGTCAAGGTGCTGGATTTCGGCATCGCGCACGTTCAGGACAGTTCGCTGACGGGGACGGGCCGGGCGCTCGGCACTCCGGCCTATATGAGTCCAGAGCAGTGCACCGGCGGCGCGGTGGACGCGCGATCCGACCTGTATGCGTTGGGTGTCATCCTGTTCCGTTGCGTGTGCGGTCGCGCGCCGTTCGTCGACCCCAACCCGCTGACCGTGATGTTTGCACATGCTTCGCAAGCGCCGCCTGAGCTGCTGTCCGCCGCCAAGACGCCGATCAGCGAGTCGTTCGCCATGGCGGTCATGCGCACGCTGTCCAAAGCCCCAGAGCAGCGGTTCTCGACCGCCAAAGACATGCGACTGGCGCTAGAAGCTGCGCTTGCCGCGCCGCTGTTGCAGCCCGTCGACGGCAGCCTGGATACGGTGGACTACTCTGCCCGGCGGCCGCTGACCCCAGGCGACCTTGTCGCGGTGGCCCGCCGACCGTCGACGACGACAGCGCCTAGACTGGTCGTCACGGCAGGCTATTCCGAGGTTGGGCCGGGTGAGGTCGCCGCGAGCGATGTCACCGGCAGTCTGACCGCCGATGGACGGGCGATCGCTGCGCCGTTCAAGAAGCCGATGTTTTCGGTGTCGGCTTCAAACATCCCGGTGGTTGAGGTACCGCAAGTCGTTCCAGCCCCTGCGCCTGCGACCGCCCCCACGACTACGCAATCGCCCAAGCCGCCCAGGTCGCGTCGAGCCGTGTGGCTGGGCCTTGGGAGCCTCGCGCTGCTACTGGCAGTCGGCGCTGTGGCCTGGGCTGGCTGGCGCTCGCTGACTACCGACCCGGAGCCAGTACCTGCACAATTGACGACGGCTACTGCGGCTCTTGCGCCTTCTCCAGGCGCCACGACGCAGCCAATCGCCGCGCCCGCTACGCTGACGCAAGCGCCGCCGAGCGCACCCGCAGAAGCCCCTGCGGCAGCGACTGCCGTGCTCGCTCCACAGGCTTCGCCTGCAGACGCCAGCATCGACAAGCCCCAAAAACCCAAGCAACCCAAGGGCCCCAAACCGCCCAAGCCCAAAGACGATGGCCTGCTGCCCGATTGAGACGCGTGCCGTCGCGGCCGTGCTGGCGCTGTCCATGGCGCTGGTTGCCCCGGTGCGGGCGGCTCCACCCCCTCAAGGGCCAGCCTCAGTCGCCGCCACGCTGTTGCCCCCGACGCCGGCCGCCGTCAAAGAGGCCCGCGAGTTGGCCAAGGTTGCGCGCAAGCTGTACGACAACAAGCACTTTGCGGCGGCGGCCGAGTTGTACCGCAAAGCGCACCGCCTCGACTATGCCAAGCCCGACTACCTGTACGGCGTTGGTCGCTGTGAGCAGCGCGCCGGCAACTTTGCCGCGGCCGTGGTGGCGTTTGAGCAGTTGCTGGTCCTGCTGCCGCCAACCGATGGGCTGGTTCCCAAGGCCCAAGCGGCGCTAGACGAGGCGCGCGCTGCGCGTGAGGCCGATCTTGCCCTGCCCGGTGGCGCCGTCCCCGAGCGCACGGACCCGCCAAACGCCAAAGAGGGCGTCGCTCCGGCGGCTGAGCCCACCCCTGCGGCGGCGCCAGAACCCGTGACTGCAGTTGCCGCACCGCCCGCTGCCAGTGCGACGCCCAGCGACGGCGGCCGGCTGGCTTGGGTAGAGCCGCCGCGGCCACCCCGTGGCTCGCGAACGCCCGCCTTGGTCCTGTTGACGGTCGCCGCCGCAGCCACCGTCACCGGCGTCGTCGCGGGCGTTGCCGCGGTTGCCGCCAATGCCGACGCCAACGCTTTCCGCGTGCCGGACTCCGGCGCGTTTGACCCGATGCGCATCGACAAAGCGCAGGCGCGGGCTCGCGTTGCCGACATCAACCTCAAGACCAAGGTCGCCGGCATCGCAGGTGCGACCGCGGCGCTGGTCGGTGCGATTGGCGCCTGGCTGTGGCCGCGAGGCAAAGGGCCGGTGGTCGGCACCGATGGCGAGAGCGTGCTGCTTGGTGGGCGATTTTGACATCCCCCCCCATTGTTCAGATCTATGAAAACTGGTCGTTCTTGGCCGCTTTTTTGATCGCGGTCGTCTCCGCCTGCGCGGGGCCTGCGCCGCCGTCGGTAGACGCGTACGTCGACACCGCGGCTGCCGTCGACGCGCCCGTCACCCCGGCAGGTTGCGCGCCGCCCAATCCCGCCGTGGTGGCCGGCAAGTTCGCGGCCCCCGACCTCACAGAACTCTCCGGGTTGGTGGCCAGCCTCGCTCAGCCTGCGGTGCTGTGGACCCACAACGACAGCGACAGCCAGCCGCGTCTTTTTGCAGTCGATACGCAAGCGCAGTTGCGCGCTGTGGTGCTGGTCCTGGGCGCGAGCGTCACCGACTGGGAAGACATCGCCATCGGCCCCGCGGCCGATGCGACTGGCAGCTATCTGTACATCGGCGACATCGGCGACAACCAGCAGCAGCGTAGCCGTGTGCACGTTTGGCGCGTCAAGGAGCCGACCTTGCCCAATTCGACCGCGGCGGTTGTGCTCACCAGCGACCCGGCCGGCAAGCTCGTGTTTGACTACCCGGACGGCAACCACGACGCCGAAGCGCTGGCCTGCGACCCTCCGACCGGCGACCTGTGGCTGGCGACCAAGGTCAAAGACGGCAAGACCAAGGTCTACCGGGCCGCGGCCCCGTTCTCCGTCGGTGCGATTCAGGTGCTCCAGAAGGTTACGGCGCTCCAGTGGCCGGGCGATCCGGCTGTAACTGGTGCGGCCGTCGCGGCAGATGGGTCGCTGTTCATCTTGCGCACCAAGACGGCGGCGCGGGCTTGGCGACGTCCAGCGTCCGCGGGGATCGCGGAAGCCCTGTTGGGCGAACCCTGCCCGCTGCCGGTGCCGTCGGCGCCGCAGGGCGAGGGGATCGCCTGGACATCCCAGGGCTATTTCACCGTCGGCGAGGCCGCGGGCGGTGACCTGGGATTCGTGGGTTGGTGATACCCCCCCATTGTTCAGACGCCTGACTTCGCACGGGTTTTATTGGCTCCCACCGCAAACCGGCGGCACCTGAAAGGCACCTTGCGGGAACCCTGCGGCCACCGCACCCCGCTGCCGCGCCAACCCCTTGCCACCGCGCCAAAAACGCCGACAATTACGCCCTCGCGCCAGTCCGAGCGCGCCCTGGACCGCGCCATGCCCGTCCGCTTGCTGCGTTTGCTCGCCATCCTGGCGATCAGCGCCCCCGCCATCGCCGACGCCAGCGGACCAGACGATCCGTGGCCAGCCGAGGCCCGCGAATTGCGACGCTCGGTGTCGGGCACCCGCGCCGACATCGATCTCGACCTGCCCGCGCGGCTTTTCGGCCCGACCGGCCTGCCCGAGAGCCTGGTCGAAGCACTACACCGCCACTACCTCGCTTGCGTCGGTGAGCCCTCGTGCGACGCCCCGATAGCGCCGCTGCCGACCGACGTTCGCGAAGTCGTGCTATGGACCACCCACGCCAGGCGCATCGCCGGCGTGCAAGCCCGTGCCGGTCAGCGTGCCGTGCTACCGGCTTGGATGGCGCAGGTCGTGCCCGTGCCACAAAAGCCCTACGAAAAACCGATACCCGTGGCCGCCGCGAGCGGCACGTTGGTCGGCAGCGGCCTGCCCGGTCCCACCGCCGGGGGCCTGTCCGGCAAGACCGTCTATCTGAGCCCCGGCCACGGCTTCACCTGGACCCAAGCCCTCGACGCCTGGGCCACCCAGCGTGGCAACACCCACAACCTGGTCGAAGACCTGCTCAACGCCGAGGCCGCGCTGCACTACCTCGTGCCGCTGCTGCACAACGCCGGCGCGCAGGTGGTCACAATGCGCGAACGCGACATGCAGACGCAGATGGTGGTCGTGGACGACGCCGGCGCCGGCTACAGCGAAACTGGGCCCGGCTGGGCCAAGGGCAGCAACCCTGGCTACGCCTACAAGGCCCAGCATGATGGTGGCGAAAACCACATGACCATGGGCAGCTACCGCAGCGTGCCTGCTACCGCAACCGGCAACGCGCCGACCGCCAGCGCCAGCTTCCTGGCCGATGTTCCCGAAGCCGGCCGCTACGCCGTGTACCTGACCTGGGTCGCCGGACAAAACCGCGTCACCGACGCCCACGTCGAGATTCGCCACCTGGGCGGCAGCGCCCACCACCGCGTCGACATGACCCGCCACGGCGGGACCTGGTGGTATCTCGGCCACTACATTTTCGCCAAGGGTAAAAGCGCCGACAAAGGTGCGGTCGTCTTGCACAACGACACCGAGACCGGCGCCAAGGACAAGTACTTGATTGCCGATGCCGTGCGCCTGGGTGGCGGAATGGGCAGCGTTGTCCGCGGCACAGGCAAGCCACCCAAGGCCGGGCCGACGTCAGGCCGGCCGCGCTGGGAAGAGAGTTGCCGCACTTACGCCCAGTTCGCCGGAGCCCCCGCAAGTGTCTACGACGGCAGCAGCAGCGACCCCAGCGACGACGTCGGCTGCCGCAGCCGCATGGCCGCCTGGGAGCACGAAACCGGCGAAGACGCCATCTACTTGTCGTGGCACACCAACGCGCCGTCGCCTGCCCGCGGCACCAGCACCTACGTCTACGGCCCCAACGAGCCCAACGGCGAGTACACCTTTACCGGCACCAAGGGCAGTGACGCGTTCGGCAAGCTCATCCAGAAAATCATGGTCGGCGACATCAAGGCGCTGTGGGACCCGGCGTGGAAAGACCGCGGCGTCTACACGGCGTGGTTCGGCGAGCTGAACCCGGCGCACAACAACGAAATGCCGGCTGCATTGGTCGAGGCGGCCTTTCACAGCACACTTGAAGATGCCGACCAACTGCGGCAGCCGCGCTTTCGGCACCTGCTGGCGCGGTCGCTGTACAAGGCCATCGCGCAGTACTTCGCCGACCGCGACAAAGTACCCTTGTTGTTGCTGCCGGAGCCGCCGGAGAGCCTGCATGTCAGGCGAACGGCGCCCGGCAAAGCCAAGTTGACCTGGAAGCCAGGGTCGAGCGGCACGGTGTTTGGCCAGCCCGCGACCAGTTACCTCGTGCAATTGTCCAGCGACGGGGTTGCCTTCGACGTCGGCACGCAAAGCGCCAAGCCCGAGTTCGACGTCGCATTGCCACCCGGCAACCAGCCGCTGTACTTGCGCGTCGCCGCGACCAATCCGGGCGGCGTGTCGCTGCCGAGCGCCGTGGTCGCCGCCTCCAACGGTTGCGACAACGGCCCGCGGGTCCTCGTCGTCCAGGGCTTTACGCGCACGGACGCCGGCATGGCGCCGGTCGACGACTTGTCGGCGTACAACCTGGCCAAGGTGCAGCGCTTGCGGCAGTGGCGCATGAACACGTTTGCCTACGCGGCACAACTGGCGCCGGCGCTAGCCGCCACCGGGCTCGGCATCGACATGGTGGCGCGCGAAGCGGTCGATGCAACGGTGCTCGGCGACCATGCCTTGGTCTTGTGGGCGGCCGGCGAAAACGCGACGGTCGACGGCGTCCTCGACGCCAACCAGCAAAAGCTGCTGGCCGACTGGCTGCAAAAGGGCAAGGGTCACTCCTTATGGCTGTCGGGCGCCGAGGTTGCTTGGGCGCTCGACAAGAAAGGCACACCGGCCAGCGGCGACTGGCTGCAGACGTGGTTTGGTGCGCGCTTTGCCAGTGATGACGCCGCAACCTATTCGGTGGCGGCCGCCGCGCCACTCGCAGGAACGTTTGCCTTCGACGACGGCAGCAAGCACAGCTACGACGTGGATTTTCCAGACGTTCTGGCGTTGCAAGGCGCAACGGCGCTACTGAACTACGACGGTAGCGTCGGCGTCGCGGCCTCGCGCTTTTCGGTACCCGGTGGGGCGGTTTCGGTATTGATGGGTGTGCCTTTGGAGACCGTCTACCCCGAAGCTGCCCGCGCCAGTCTTGTCGCGCAACTGGTAGCCCAGACGCTTGGCAAAATCGATTGTCAGGGTCCGGCCGTCGTGGAGCAAGGCGACGGACCAGACGCGGGCAGCGACGCGGGCTCGTCCGCAGAGGCGGCGACTTCTGACGCGGCCGCCGCTGGCGACAGCGGCCATGACGAATTACAAAGTGGTGACAGCTCGGCCGGCTCCAACGACGCGGCGGTTGGGGGCTTCGACACGGCGTCGGACGCGGGCACCAAGACTACACCGCCGCCCAGCAAGGACGATGGCTGCGCTGCGGGGTCGCCTGCTTCGCCGTGGGCGTCGGTATTTGGCGCGTTCGCAGTGGCTTGGGTTATCGTCCGGCGTCGACGGGCTCGCTCCGCCTGATTTGGCGCAAACAACCCGGCGCCTGGCTGTTGCGAGGCGGCGCTTTGTCCTTGCATCCCGCGGCTTGTGGCGTATGCTTGCGGCGCGCCGGCCTCCGCCTGGCCCCCATGAGGTTCCCATGACCGCCTTTACCCGCCTGCTGGCCGCGCTGTCGGCCGTCGCCCTTTTCGTCGCTGCCCCGGCTTGGGCCTGTGGCGGCTTCTTCTGCTTCACTGCACCCGTGGACCAGAGCGCCGAACGCATCCTATACGTCCACAAAGACGGCAAGATGCAGGTGCACATCCAGATCAGCTACACCGGCGAGGACCAGTCGTTCTCGTGGATTCTGCCGCTGCCCAAGAAGCCCGAGAGCGCGGACGGCATCGAAGTCAGCAGCGACACCATCTTTCAGTTGCTGGAGCAGTACACCACGCCGCAGTTCCAGCTGCAGTGGAAAAACACCAACGACTGCATGGTCAACCGCTGCATGGCGGCCGCCGCTGGAGGGGGTGATGGCACCAAGAACGGTGGCGGCGTCAGCGTCCTGATGGAGAAGGAAGTCGGCCCGTACAGTGCCGTCGTCATCGAAGGCGACACCGGCGCCAACATCGTCAAGTGGCTCAACGACAACAAGTTCGTGCAGCCAAAGGCGACAGAGGGCCTCATCGACACCTACGCCAAGCAGAAGTACGTGTTCCTGGCGCTCAAGCTGCAGAAGGACAAGAGCGCCGGCGACCTGGTCCCGATCGCCGTGACCATCGCCGAGGATTCGCCGTGCCTGCCGATTCAGCCGGTTCAGACATACCCCCCCATTGTTCAGGCGTCTGAAACCACGCGCGAAATCGACGTTCTTATGATCGCGAGCGGCGCCTCTTTGCGCCAACGTCACAGACCCGGTTCGGTGGCCGTGCTGCGGGTTCTCCGGACACCCCCCCATTGTTCAGGTCTCTGGAACGACGGGTGTTCAGGTCTCTGAAACGACGGGGAAAGCCGCTCTTCGGCGCGCGATAGCGTCCGTCTTAGAGGGCGTATTCAAAATATGCCGGAACGAGGGTCACGAGGCGCCCGGCAGGCACGGCGCGACGCGGCGAGCGACAGAGGCGTGCTTGCGGCACGCCGCAGGGAGCGAGTTAGGAGCAACAGAGCATGCTGGGATGCA
>SXRM01000234.1 GCA_005792545.1 Pseudomonadota bacterium
AACTTCAGGGACAATGCGAGCGCACAGGTGCACACAGCGCCAGAGGCCAGCGCCAGCTCGGTAACTACAGCGCAGCCCGACTCCACTGGCGACCGGACTGGCATCCCATCGCTTCGTGGTTATGAATACACCCTCTTAGGCGGTTCGGGTCAATTCGCGACCAACCGCCGGAGCATCCGATCCTGTACGGCGCGATACGGTCCTGCACCCGCGATATCGTTAAAAAAGAACGCAAACGCGTAGACCTTGCCGCCTGCGCCGTCGGCGTAGCCGGCAAGGCCGGAGACGTCGTCGAGGGTGCCGGTCTTGGCTTGGACTTTGCCTTTGGTTTCTGGCGCCTTGAGGCGGCCGCGCAGGGTGCCGTCGACGCCACCTACCGCCAACGACGCCCGCCACGCAGCGCCAGCGGTGTCCTTGTGCATGGCCCGCAGCAAGCTGACGGCCGCCCGGCAGGTGACGGTGTCGGCCTTGTACAGGCCCGACCCATTGGCGATCTTGGTGCCGTCCCAGGTCAAGGCCAGCGGCTCCAGGGCCTTGCGCACACCTTCCTGGGCCTTGAGCGCGGTCGCAGGCGCTCCGCCGTGGTGGGCACCGACAAGCTTGTACAGCGTCTCAGCATACTGATTGTGCGACTGCTTGTTGGTCACGTGCAACACGGCGCGCCAGTCGTGATGGACATGGCTGGCCACGAGGCGCAGCGGCTGACCTTTGGGCTCAGCCGCGAACACGGGGCCCTCTTCTACCGCGACACCGCTGGCGCCCAGCAACTGCTTGAACACATGCGCGGCAAAAAAAGTCGAGTCGGCGACCCGCCGCCGACCGCTGCCGACGACCTTGTGGGTGACGGACAGCGTGCCCGACACCACAACCTCGGTCTTGCGCCCGGCGGGCCGGGTGACCACGACCAGCGCGTCTTTCTTGCCCTTGACGGTGCGCGCCTGGTTGACCACTACGACGGCCGGCCCGGCGTCGGGCGAGACCTCGACGACCGGTGGCGCGTCGACGGCGCCGGGCCGCACCGTGACTTGCAGCGTCGACGCGTCAAGCTGCAGGGCGCCAACCGGCGCGCGATACGCGGCATCGGTCGCCTTCTGGTCGAATCCGGTCGGCAGGGCGTCATCGAACAAGGTCGCATCGATGATAAGCTTTTTGGCGCGCCGGATTCCGGACGCGGCAACGGCTTGGGCGAGCTTCTTGTAGTCGCCGAGTGTCATGGTCGGATCGGCGGCGCCAACCAGCACCAACGCCGGCACCGTCGGTCCAGCCGTCGCGGCCTTGACTTCGGTAGTCGGCTTCTTGTCCAAGTCCAGCGTGCGCACCGCCGCGGCGGACGTGTAGAGCTTGGCCACCGAAGCCGGCGTCAGCACCTTGTCGGCGTTCTCCTCAAAGACGGTGGCGCCCGTGGCGAGATCGACGATGAGCGCACCGCCGCGGACCTTGCCCGGCGCAGAGCGAAAGATTGCCCGCAGATCCGAAGCCTTATCCGGTGTCCGCGGGACAGCGTCAACGGGTGTGCTGGCATCGTCGTCGGCATCCTCGCTGGTGGCGGCTGCTGGCTTAGGGGCCACAGCCTGGGCGGCGGGTTTGACCGGCGGCCGCGCCCACGCGCTGCCCGACGGGCAAAGCACTAGGCACAGAATGACAAAACGTAGTGCAAGCATGGCGGTTCAGGCCGCACTGCGGCGAGCCGACGGTAGCATGGACGCGGCCGGCGGCAAGGAAAACGCCGCTCGCGCCATCCGATTCGCTACTTGAGCTGGTGCAGCGGGTGGCCGGTTGCGGCGTGAGCTGCCTCAAGCAGTGCTTCAGCCAGCGTCGGATGCGCGTGGATGGTCAGGGCCACGTCGTGGGCGGTCGCGGCCATCTCGACAGCAAGGCCGGCGGAGGCAATCAGCTCGCTGGCTTCGGCGCCGACAACCTGTACGCCGACGATGACGCCGGTCGCCTCGTCGGCGATGACGCGCGCAAACCCTTCGCCGGCGTTGGCGGTCATCGCGCGGCCGAGCGCCGCAAAGTGGAAGCGGCCGGTCTTAACCTTGCGCCCAGCCGCCTCCAGTTCGTGCAGCATCGGTCCGACGGTCGCAATCTCCGGGTCGGTATACACGACGTTGGGGATGACCATGTGGTCAAACGCCGCGCCAGGCTTGCCAGCGATGACTTCGGCGGCGACCTCGCCCTCAGCGCTCGCTTTGTGCGCCAGCATCGGCTGGCCTACCACGTCGCCAATAGCGAACACCCGCGCCACAGCCGTGCGCTGTTGCCTGTCGACCGTCAAGAAGCCTTTGGCGTCGGGCTGCAGACCCAAGGTCTCCAGGCCAAGATCGCGGCTGTTGGGACGGCGACCCACAGCAACCAACACGTGATCGACGACCACGTGCACTTCGGCGCCCGCCTTGTCGTTGACCAGCAGATCGACCTTGTCGTCGGCAGTCTTGGACCAGCTGATGGCCTTGTGCCCGAGCAGGTGCTTGACGCCCAGCTTGGCCTGCTTTTGCTGCACCGGCCGCACCAGATCGGGGTCCATGCTGGCCAGCAACTTGTCGAGCGCCTCGACCACGGTCACCTGAGTGCCAAGCCGCGCGAACACATCGCCGAGTTCCAAGCCGATGACGCCACCGCCCAGGATTGCCATCGACTTGGGCACTTGCTGCAGCGCCAACGCGCCGGTCGAGTCCAGGATGAGCTTCTGGTCGTACACGAAACCCGGGATCTGGATCGGCGTCGAACCGGTCGCAATGACCGCGTCGCCATAATGCACGGTCTCAGAGGTGCCGTCGGCCTTGGCGACCGCGATGCGTCCGGGTCCGTCGAAGCGCGCGCTGCCGACCAGGACGTCCACTTTGTTGCCCTTGAGCAGCTGCCCGATGCCGCTCGACAGCTTGCCGGTGATCCCGTCTTTCCAGGCCACGGTCTTGGCGTAGTCGATGCGCAAGTCACTGCCATCGATGCCCATGGCGGCGCCGTCTTTGGCCTTGCGGTACACCTTGCTCGCGTGGATGAGCGCCTTGGAGGGTATGCAGCCGACGTTGAGGCAGACGCCACCGAGCTTGTCGCGCTCAATGACCAGCGTCTTCTTGCCCAGTTGGCCCAGGCGAATCGCACACACGTACCCGCCGGGACCGCCGCCGATGACGACGGCGTCGTAGGTCAATGCCATGAAGTCCTTGGGGCCGGCACGGTGCCGGCGCGGCGCGGCATCTTGCGGTCAGCGCGCCCAAACTGCAACCGGTCAGCGAATGGCCGTCCAGGCGCCAGAGCGCAGCGGCTGGGCTGCCATATGGATCCACGGTTCGGGCGCCCGCGGCACCCGCAACACCCGGGCGTTGCTGGCGACGTTGGCCAGGCTGCGCATGCCGACGAGCGCTGTGTGCACGCCCGGCAGCGATCGCGCGAACTGCAGAGCCGCCACCGAAGGCTCGTAGTCGTGGCTGCATCCGTGCCCGGGCGGCAGCGGCGGCACGTGGCCGGGAGCGGAGCGACCCAGGCGGCCCGAGTTGAGCGCGGACGAGCCGAACACCGCGAGCCCCAGGCGCTGGGCCGCTTGCAGGGCGCTGCACTCGTCGCCGCCGTGGTGATGGTTCTTGCGCGTGTGCGCCTCGGGCATCGCCAGGTTGATGGGCAACTGCACGGCCTTGAAGCGGTGGCGCGACCCGGCGACCTCTTGCGCGACACGCATCACGTCGAACAGCGACAGGAAGTCGCGCTCATGGTGGCGAGCACGCAGGCCGCTCCAAGTGGCGAGGCCGTAGACGCGGATCCAACCCTGATCGGCTGCGCTCTCCAGCGCGGCAAACGCGCGGCGCAGCCGTTCGAGGACAGTGTCGCGATCGCAGGTCTGCAGCTGCGTGTCGGGGTTGTGCAGAAAGTAGACGTCGATGGTCTGCAGGCCCAAGTTTCTGCGGCTCTGCTGCAGCGTGCTGAGGATGAACTCCGGTGCGAGACAGTGGCAGCCCGCCACCAGTTCGTCGGGATCGCACAGCCCGGCCTCGACGGTCAGGCTGCGCAAGAATGCAGGAGGGTCATAGGGTTGCTCACCGTCAAAGGGCACAAAGCCCGCCTTGGACGCCACCACCAGTTCGCTGCGGTAGACTTCGCCGCGCTCAAACAGCCCCTGCAGGGCGCGGCCGATGGCGCGCTCACTGCGCTGGTGGCGGTAGTTGCTGGCAGTATCGAGGACGTTGATGCCGCGCCGGACGGCGTCGGTCACGGCGTCGACATACTCGTCATCGCCCGCGTCGGTGGCCGGTCCGGTGTACGTACCCAGCCCGACCGACGACAGCAGCATCTTGCCGACGGTGCTATATGCGTCTGGCGCCGACAGTGCGCCGTGGCGCGCGGCAAAACGGGCCGTGCCGGCTTCGGTCGCGTAGGGTCGTTGGCTGATGAGTTCGCTGACCATGGTCGCCGCAACATACGACGCGCCGCGACCGTGTAAAGTCTTTGGCGGCTCGTGTTTACGGAACCGCGTCTTTGAGGCGGTTCTGGTACAGCGGCGTGGCCTGGATGCCCGACAAACTGGGCTCCAGCGGTACGTAGGTTTCCAGGTAGGCGATCACGCGGTCGTCGTTCTTGCGCAGCCAGTGGCCGGCGGCGCCACGGCTGACGCGGGTGACCTCGTCGTGCAGCGTGTCCGCCTTGCGAAATTCGCTATCGAGATCAGCCAGTTTACGACACTGCAGGCTATCGGGCGCCTCACGACAGCCAAACCAGGCCTCAGGCATAGTCTTGCGCCACAGCCCAGTCGGACCGGTCGCCTGCACCATCAGCTCAGCCAGGGCGTCGAGCGCGTCGATAGGTTCGACGACTGGCGCTTCGAGCTTGTCCTTCCAGCCCCGGAGGAAACCGGGACGCTTGAGCAAAGCATCGGCCACCGCGCGCGAGACCTTTGCATCGGCCGGATCGACCTTGGGTGCGTCGTCGGCGCTGGCGACAGGCTTGGGTCGAGGGCCTGACGTCGGCGCCACTGCGATTTCTGGCTTGGGCACATACTGCGCGGTGTCGCCCATCGCGGCCGTGCGCACGCACTGCGCCTGCCACGCCCAGCTGACCGTCACCACTTCCTGCTGCTGCTTGATGCGCTGCCCGCCGGGGCCGAGGCTCTCCACGGTTTTGAGAGACTTCTTTTCTTGCCTCTCGCCGGTGACGGCGACCACGGCATCGCAACCGTACTTGCGGGCCTGCGTCTTGAAGTCGCTGGCAACCGCGGCCTTGTCGTCCTTGCTGGTCGTAGCCTTGAGCGTGCCGAGCACCAGCGCCGGCTGCTCTAGCGTGTCGATGGTGTCGGCGACCTGTACCGGCGCCTTGTAGAGCAGCGCCTTGAACTTGGGAGCGCCCGGCGCACGATCAAACCCGGGCGTGGCGCAACCGGCAGCGAACACGGCGACGGCACAAGCAAGCGTGCGCAAGTACATGGTTCCTCGCGGCAGCCAGGGGACGAACGTCACTGCACGTCCGGGCAGAATTTCTTGTCGCACTTCGCGCCGATTTTCTTGAATTCGTTGATCTTACACGTCGCGCAATAGTGGGCACACGGCGTGTACTCGTAGTTGCCCTGCTGGCAGGGCGGCAGGAAGTCGGCGCTCAGCGCCGATGTCGGACAGGTCTTCCACACTTCCTCAGGCGGCGTCAGGTTGGTCGAGTCCATCGACATCGGCAACAGCAGGCAACCCCAGCAGAACGTCACCGGGTACAACACTTCGCCGGCGACGACGGTCTTGCGCGCCGCCGTCTCGCCCTCGATGGTGAACTGCAGCTGCACCGTCTCCAGGTAGGCGTACCGCTCAGCCGCAAAGCCGGGCGCGTTGAAGCGGGCTTGAAAATCAGCGCCGACCGGCGCGCCCGGAATGTCCTGGTGCGGGATGAGCCAGAAGCCGGCATTCAGCTTCTGACCGGGCGTGATCAAGCCCGCGATGGGCACCGTCCAGCTGCTAACGGCGGGGACCTTGAACGTCGCCCCGAACTTGGTGCCGCCGTCCAGCGGCGAAATCACCTTGTTGGTCGTGCCGTTGCGCAGCATCGTCACCTTGACCTGTTTCAAGGTGATGGTGTTGTGGTCGTTGCGCAGCAACTGCTCGTTGCTGCCGCTGATGGCGTTGGTGCTAATGAGGTTGTTCTTGATCTGCGCGTGGTACCAAAGGCTGGTGGTCTGCGCGAGGTCGACCACGGCGGTGCCGTAGAACGCCTGGGCGGCAGAGTAGTTGCACACCAGCCCGCCGTTGACCTTGAGCGCCTGCGGCACGACGTTGCCTTCGACCGCCATCACCGATGCGTTGCCCGGCTGCTCGCAAGCCGCCAGTGCGGCAAGGCCTGCCGCCAGAAGCGCACAGCCCAGCCGCTGCCCAGTAGTATTGTGCATCACATCCTCCCTGACGCGGTGTCCGCCAACCGGGCGCTAGCCGCGGCCTGGGTCACTTGCGCCTGCCAGACGTCGCGGTCGACGTCGGCTAACGTAGCATCGCCCACCCGCACCAGCACGGGCAAGCGCAGCAAACCTGCGCGCAATTTCTTGTCAGCGCGGCTGCGATCGAGGGTCGCGGCGGTGGCATAAGGTTGCCATGCCGTGTTGAGCCCCAGGTCGCGCAGCCCGCCGATCACCTGCTTGCAGTCGTCGCTTCCCAGCTCAGCGTGGCGATTCGCCCACGCCGCTTCGGCGCACAACCCAAGACCCACCGCCTCGCCGTGCGGCAGGTTGAACTGGCTGGCGGCCTCGACCGCGTGGCCAAAGGTGTGCCCGAGGTTGAGCTTGGCGCGCGCCAGCGGCTGGTCCTTGCCGGCTGCCTCGCGCGGATCGGCCGCGACGACCTTGGCTTTCCAAGCGATCGCCGCTTGCAGGTGGCGCAGCGTTGCGGCCGGGTCGCGCCCGCGCAGCGCCTTGCCGTCACGCAACAACAGTGTCCAGGCATCGGCGTCGAACGTCAGAAAGATCTTGGCGATCTCCGCAAGGCCGGCGCGGTAGTGGCGTGCGGGCAGCGTCGTCAGCGACCCAAGTCCGCACCACACCAACTGCGGCGGATGGAACGCGCCGACGAGGTTCTTGCCGGCGGGCAGGTCGATCGCGGTCTTGCCGCCGACCGAAGCATCGGCCATCGCCAGCAGCGTCGTCGGCAACGCCACCCAGCGCAGGCCGCGCTGCCAGGTGGCGGCTGCCAGCCCGGCCAGATCGGTCGTTGCGCCGCCGCCGATGGCCACCACCAAGTCGTGGCGGCCTAGACCAACCTCAGAGAATTCCGTCCAAAGCTGCGTCAGCGCCCGCGGCGTCTTGACTCGTTCTCCGCCCGCCACCGTCAACACGTGGCAAGCCAGGCCGCGCGCCCGCAACTGCGCGGCCAGTGGCGCCGCCCAAGCCGACACGGCGCGATCAACGACCATCGCTACCTGCGCGTCACCGCTCATCGCCGCGATGGCGTCCGCGGCACAGGCCGGCTCGCCCGGATGGACGGCCACCAGATGGCTGCCCTCGCCATTGACGTCGATTGTCCACGGAACCCGCACGGCTGCTGCCACGCGGTCGACGACTTGGGCCGGCGCCCCGGTGGCGTCCACCCGTGCATGTGCGCGCGCATAGGTGGCGACCCTGGCGTCAAAAAGCGCACGAAGGTTGCGCTCGACGTCCAGCCGCGCTGCACCCAGCAGCGGCCGTTCGGTAGCGTCAGTCAGCACCCGATCGGCTAGGGCTGGCAACGGCACATCGAGCCACACGACGGTACCCGCCGCCAGAAGCTTGTCCATGCCGTGGTGAAACACGGCCGTCCCGCCGCCCGTGGCCAACACCGAGCGCGCACCGGCCAGCACGGTGTCGAGCGCAACGGCCTCGCGTTCGCGAAAGGCGGCCTCGGACTGGCGGCGCAGCAGGTCCGCCACCGATACCTTGGTTCCGGCAGCCATCGCTTCGTCCAAATCGACGACCGGCAACCCGAGCGCGCGACCCAGACCACGCGCAGTCGTGGTCTTGCCGCAGCCGGGCATCCCAACCAAGATGATATGGCCGCTCGCCGCCATGACGTCGCCCGTCCGCTTACTTGCCCAACGTCAACGCGGCGCTGCGGTTGACGATGCGCGGGGTGATGAAGATGAGCAGCTCGGTGCGCTTGTCTTCCTCGCGGCGCGTCCGGAACAGCGCGCCGATGAGCGGAATGTCGCCAAAGAACGGCACCTTCTTAACTGAATTCGAGGTATTGCGCGTGTAAATGCCGCCGATGACGGTGGTCTCACCGTCGCCCAGCAAAAGCTGCGTGTTCGCTTCGCGCTGGGTAATCGTCGGATTGCCGTCGGCGGCCCGGTTGCTGAAGTCGGGCTCGGTCTTGGTGACGTTGACATCCATCTTGATGTTGCCGTCTTGGGTAATGTGCGGCGTAGCGCGCAGCTGCAGGTCGGCGTTGAAGAAGCGCGTCTGCACACCCTGGGCCGACACGACCGAGATCGGAATCGAGATGCCTTGCTTGATGGTTGCCGCGGCGTTGTCGAGTGTGAGCACCTTGGGGCTCGACACGATCTTGACCACGCCCTCTTGCTCTGCCGCGGAGATGCGCAAGTTCAAGTTGCCGACGCCGCCGAGCGAACCAAGTGTCAAGCCGATCGCACCACCGCTACCGCTGCCCACTGCCGCCGGCAGGTTGACCGCGTAGTTGGGGATTGCAATCGCAACACCGTCTTTGATGGGACCCTGGCCGTCCGCGCCACCGGCGACGCCAGCGACCGCGGGGAAGGGCAGACCGGTCTCATTGCCGTAGACCGATGATGCCGCGTAGTTGCCGCCCCACTGGATGCCGACTTCTTTGGTAAACGTACTGCTTGCCTCGACTACGCGCGCTTCGATGAGCACCTGCGCCGTCTGGCTGTCGAGCTTGCGAACCATTTCTTCCACGGCCGCGGCGTGATCTTCGGTGTCTTTGATGACCAGCGAGTTGGTACGCAGGTCGACAGACGCGGTGCCGCGTGGCTTGCTCAGCAGCTCTTTGACTTGGGTCAGCAGGTCATTGGCGGTGCCGTAATTGACCGGGATGATGCGCACGACCAGTTGCTTGACGTCTTCCAACTTTTGCCGGCGCTCGATTTCCTGGTCGAACTCTTTCTTGAGCGACTCGATAAGTGCCACCCGGATGACGCCGCTCTGCCGCACGTAGTCGAAGCCGCGCGCGCGCAAGATGACATCGAGGGCCAGGTCCCACGGAATGTTCTCCAAGTGGAACGTGACCTTGCCGGACACTTCGGGTCCGGCGATGATGTTGACCTTGCCCTCTTTGGCCAGGAACGTCAGCACGTGCTGGATGTCGGCGTCCTTGATGGTCAAGTTGATGCGCTTGCCGGTGTAGCGGCGGGTCTTGCGCCACGGCGTCTTCATCGGGTTGGCGCCAACGCCTTCGGGGCTCGCCAATTCGCTGCGGCCGCCACCGCCACCGTCAGAGTCTTCGGGTGCCATTAGCGGTTGTGGCGCAGCCGCCAGCACGTCACCGCCCGACTTGACCGCTGCCGAAGCACCGCGCGGTGCGGCCGGCCCATCGGCCACCGCCGGGCGCTCTGCCGCTTCTGAGCGGTCGAAGTCCCAAGCCAGCGTGCCGTCACGCAGCACAAAGCGATCCGCCGCGCGGTCGACCAGATCGACCACCACGCGCACTTCATCCGTTGCGCTCTCCGCGCGGTAGATGGTCACGCGCTCCATCGGACCCTGCAGCGCGCGGGTGTCGTAGGCTTTTTGGAGACGGTCCGGCAGACGGGCGCCGCGCAGAGCCAGGATGACCCGGCCAGGCTCGCGGCTGACGACCTCGGCCTGCACGGCGGCGGCGCCTTCGCCCAAAGCAAGTTCGACATGGCCTTTGCGGCGGCCCTCGGCGGTGATGCGGACATCTTGGACCGCGACTGCGTCAACGCCACGGGCGGTGCGCTCTTTGCGCGCCCGGGCACGTTCACTTTCCGCATCGCGCTGTTGTGCTGCGCGCTCGGCGGCTGCAACTTCGCTGTCGCGCTGGGCTGCGCGCTTCTGATCGGCTTCGACGGCAGCGGCGCGTGCGCGGTCCAGTTCCTTGGCGAGGCGCTCTTTCTCTGCGCGCTCGGCAGACAGTTTGGCCTCCTGCTCGTGGGCGCGCGCCTGCACGGCTTCGGCTTCGCGGACCTTGGCGTCGCGGTCCTGACGCTCGCGTTCCGCCCGAGCTTCCAGTACGGCGATGCGCGCTTGCTGGCGCTGCAGGTAGTCGTTGAGCTTGCCGCCGCCAGCCTGGCCATCCGCAGCCGCTTCCGCTTGCTTGCGGCGCTGGGTTTCCTGGGCGAGCTGGTTCTGCAACTCATGCTCGCGGGCCGCGAACTGATCGGCCAGCGCTTTTTCGCGCGCGGCATGCTCGGCCTGCAACTGCGTCTTGACGGCGGCAAGCTCTCGCTCGACCCGCTGTTCGGTCTTGCGCTGCTGTTCTTCGCTGGTTTTCTCGGCGGCCGCGACGCGTGCCTTGGCGTCCGCAACCGCCTTCTCAGCGGCGGCAATCCGCGCGCCATTGCCAGCGCGATCGTTGCGCAGTGCGGCCAGTTCTGACTCGCGGGCGTGCAAACTGCGATCGAGTTCTGCCGCGCGCTTCTCGGCCTGCTGGCGCGCTTCGGCCTCGACCTGACCTTCGCGACGGGCAGCGGCCAGCGCTGCATCCCGCTCGCGCAGCGCCTTGCTGGCCGCCTCGGCGTCCTTGGCGAGCTTGCGTTGCTCGTTCTGCGCGGCAGCCGCGTCCTTGGTGCGACCCGCGCTCAACGCGGCAGCCTGACGCTTTTTGGCTTCGGCGAGCGCCCGATCGAGCGCAGCAACGCGATCAGCGGTCTGCAGTTTGAGCGTCTGCAGCTCCTTTTCGCGCTGGCCCAGCAGCGTCTCGACTTTCTTGTTGCGGTCCTGGGCCTGGCGTGCCTGTGCCGACGCCGTCTTTGCCTGCTCGTCGGCTGCCGCCTGTTGGGCCTGCGCGACAGACAGCTTCTCTTCGTACGACCGGCTCAGTGCAGCTTCGCGCCGCGCTTGCTCGTCTTGCAGCTCCTTCTTGATCTTGGCGACGCGCGTCTCGGCGTCGGCGGTCGCTTGGGCGATCTGCGCCTGGCGGGCCGCAAGGGTCTGGTCGTGCTGCCTGCGCAGCTGATCGACTTGCGCTTGGACCTTGGCTAACTCAGCCTGGTCCGCACGGTCGCTACCTTTGCGCAGGGCTTGCAGCTCGTCCTCGCGCGCCTGCAGCGTCTTGGCCAGCTTCTGCGCCTGATCCTCGGCCTGGGCGCGCGCTTGGGCGTGCTGCCGCGACTCGTCTACCGCGGCTTTGAGGGCCGATTCGCGTGCGCGCAGGTCGTTGTGCAAAGCCGCAAGCGCCGACTCAACCTGCTTGCGCTCTGCGGAAGCCTTGTCCGCATCGGATGCTTTGCCGCCCGCTTGGGCATCGGCCTCGCGCTGGCGAGCCTCGTCCAATTGACCTTCCAGCGCTGCCTCGCGAGCGCGCATTTCGTCTTGCAGCATCTGCAGCTGCTTTTCTCGGTCGCGCAACAGGCCTTCCACCTGCGCAGCTTTGGCTTGAGCGACGCGGGCCTGCTCATTGCGCTCTGCCTGGACGCGGGCCAATTCCCGGGCGTGTCCCTTTTCCAACTCCTGGCGAATCGCCTGCGCACGCGCCTCGAAGGACGATGCAAGTTCCCGCTCGCGCTTCTCCAAAGCAGCGCGGTCGTCGGCCAGGCGATCTTGCGCCTGCTGCACCGCGGCCTGCGCCTGCGCCAGTTGCTTGCCAGAGGCGGACTTGTTGGTCCGCAGCGCCGTCAACTCGCGCTCGCGGTCAGCCAGTGCCTGCGCCAACTTCTTGGCCTGCTGGACCGCGCGGTCGCGCTCTTGCGCTTCGGCTTTGGCCTGGGTCTGGGCGGCTTGCAGCGACTGATGCTGGGCTTGCAGCTCATTGGCCAGTTGGGCCTGTGCGGCCTGCAGGCGTTGCCGCTCTGCCTGCGCGGCGGCGAGGTCGGCATTGCGGCCTTCGCGTTGCGCTTTCTCCTCATCGCGCCGAGCCTGCTCCAATTGCCCCTGCAGCTTGCCCTGCTGGGCTTGCAGTCCGCCCCGCAGACTCGCAAGTTCGCGTTCGCGCTCCGCTAGCTGCGCCTGGGCTTGTGCCGCACGGGCATCGGCGGCCTTGCGCTCTTCGGCCTGGCGAGCAAGCATCGCCTGCGCCTGGGCCGCCTGCGCTGCCGCCGCCTGGCGCTGGGAGGTCTCGCGCTCGAGGTCGGCCTGGGCCTGGGCCGCACGTTCAGCTGCGGCCTTGCGGGCCTGGGCTTCGCGCTCCAGGTCTGCCTGCGCCTTCGCTTCGCGGGCCGCGGCGGCCTGGCGTTCCTTGGCCTGCTGATCCAGCTGAGCCCGCGCTTTGGCGGCACTGGCAGCGGCTGCCTGCTTCTCGCGGGACAATTCCGCTTCGGCTCTTTCGGCCTTTGCGGCCGCTTGGGCGCGGTCCCGTTCTGCGACCTCCAGGGCCACCTGTGCCTGTTTGCGCGCCGCCGTCTCGCCCTGCGCCAGCTTGCGAGCGCGTTCGACTTCGGCCTGTCCTACTGCCACTTGTGCTTTCAATTCCGCCTGCTGGGCCTCGATAGCGGCGCGCGCACGCCCAGCGGAGTCGGCCTCAGCATTCTTGCCCTGTCGTGCCGCTTCAGCTTCGCGTTTGCGCGCGTCGGCGAGCTGTTGTGCCAACTGGGCTTCCCGCGCCCCGACGTTGGCCTTGACCGCAGCCAGTTCCGCTTCCTTGTGCTGCAGCTGGCGCTGGGCGGCCTGGGCGCGGGCGTCGGCCTGGGCGCGATCGCGCTGCAGCTCGGCCTTTTCCTTCTCAAGGCCGGCAACCTTGGCTTGAACCGAGGCCAATTCAGCGCGCACTTGAGTCAACTGTCCTTGCAGTTTGCCCTGCAGCTGGGCGACTTGGGCGTCGCGCTCGGCAATCTGGGCCGAAAGGCGTTGTCGAGCCTGGTCCAGCTGAGCGCGAGCCTCCGCGGCCTGCTTTTGCGACGCGGCGTCGCTCTTGGCGACCAGCCGCTGCAGGTCAGCCTCGCGCGCGGCCATTTGCTGCCGCAGGTTCTCGGCCTGTCGCTCCGCATCCGCGCGCGCCCTGGCGTTGGTTGCGGCTTCGTGGCGTGCCGCAGCGAGCGCGGCCTGCCGCTGGTCCAGATCGACGCGCAACTGCTTCTGCTGGGCCTCCAGGTTGGCGCGAGCTTGCGCCGCAGCGACTTGTTCAGCCTGCTTGCCCTGCCGGGCGGCATCCGCTTCGCGCTGTCGCGCCGCTGCGACGTCCGCGGCCAAGGCAGCTTCGCGATCGCGCAGCGTCGCTTGCAGGCTGCGCAGCTCCTTATCGCGATCGGCGAGCAGTTGTGACACTTCCTCGGCACGCGCCGCAGCCGCTGCCCGCTCTTTGTCCAGGTTGGCTTTTTCCTGAGCGAGACCGTCTGCGCGCGCCGCTGCCGCGCTGCGGGCCTTCTCCAGCCCGGCCTTCTCCTGCTCCAAACCGGCGACCCGCGCTTGCGCGGCGGCCAATTCCTGGCGCATCTGGCCAATCTGGGTCTGCAGTTTCTTTTCAAGCTCAGCGACTTGCGCATCGTGCGCACTGACCTGCGCCTGCAACTGTGCACGCGCGGTACCGAGCTCTTTTTGGGCATCGGCTATCTGCTTTTGCGAGGCATCGCTACGCGCCGCTAGCTGCGCCAATGCAGCTTCGCGGGCTGCCACCACCTGCTGCAAGCGGGTAGCCTGCGCTTCGGCTTCAGCGCGGGCCTTGGCGTTCTTGCCTGCTTCCTGCTGCGCCGATTGCAGCGCCGCTGCCTGCGCCGCCAGTTCTTGGCGGAGCTCTGACCGCTGGCTTTCCAGAGCGGCACGAGCCTTGGCGGCGGCAGCAACTTCGGCCTGCTCGCCGCGCTTGGCGGCTTCGGCCTCGCGTTGGCGGGCAGCAGCCACGTCGGCATTGAGTGCAGACTCGCGATTGCGCAGGGTGGTCTGCAGGCTGCGCAATTCCTTTTCGCGGTCGCGCAACAACTGCTGCACCTGCTCGGCGCGGGCCGCGGCGGCCAAGCGCTCTTTTTCCAACGAGGCCTTTTCTTGTTCCAGGCCGGCGGCGCGCGCTTGAGCTGCGGCCAGCTGATCTTTGACCTGGGCCAGCTCGCCTTGCAGCTTGCGTTCCAGCTGCGCGACTTGGGCATCGCGCTCTGCCGTTTGGGCCTGCAGCTGCTGGCGGGCCGCCGCCAGCTGTGCCTGCGCTTCGGCTTGCTGCTGCTTGCCGGCGGCGTCGTTGCGCGCGGTTAGCTGGGCCAGCGCCGATTCGCGCGCGGCGACCAACTGCCGCAGCTTGTCGGCCTCGGCCTCCGCAGTCGCCCGGGCCTTGGCGTTGCGCTCGGCTTCATGCCGCGCGGCCAGCAGGGCGGTCTCGCGATCAGTCAACTCCTTGCGCGTCTCAGCCTGGCGAGCTTCCACCTGGACGCGCGCTTGTGCCGCGGCGGCCATTTCCGCCTGCCTGCCGGCGCGGGCAGCAGCCGCTTCGTTGGCCTTGGCCTGCGCGAGTTCTTGCGCCAAGGCTGCTTCCCTGCCCTTGAGGGCAGCCTGCAGGCTCTGCAGCTGTGCTTCGCGCTCGCTCAGCAGTTTTTGCACCTGCTCAGCCCGGCTCTTGGCCAACTCGCGTTCGCGCTCGACGTCGGCCTTCTCTTTCTGCACGTTGGCCAGCTGCGCCTGCGACAGCGCGAGCTTGCGTTCGGACTCCTGGTAGCGGGCTTCGGCGGCTTTCCACCGCGACTCCGCCATCTGCCGCTCGGCATCGGCCTTTTTGGCGCGATCCAGCGCGAGCTCGGTGTCGCTGAGGCGCGCGCGCGCCGCTTGCAGCTCTGCTTGTAACTGACGCTGCTGGTCTTTGGCGACGGCATCGCTGCTACTGCGGACCGCGTGAAACTGTGCGTCCTTATCCGCCAGCACTTTCTTCAAGTGGGCGACTTCTTCCGCTTGCGCCTGCTGGCGCGACTCGCTGGCCTTGCGCATCTCTTGGCGCAGCTGCTCCGCTTGCGTGCGCGCTTTGTCGAGCTCGGTCTGCAGCACTGCCAACTGGGCCTCGCGCTGGCTGCCCTGCTGCTTTTGCAGCTCGGCCATTTTTTGGCGCAGCAACTCGACGCGCGCTTCCTCAGACTGCCGCTGGGCCACAACCGCAGCAAGGCTTGCACGTTCCTTGTTGAACTCCGCGCGCAGCTTGTCGGCGGCCGCCTGCTCGTCGCGCAGCTTCTGGGCCGCGGCCTGCGCGGCGGACTCAGCCTCAGCCAGTCGCTTGCGCAGGGCCTCCTGGGCCGCAAGATCGCTTTTGGCCTGAGCCAGTTCGCGCCTGAGCTGGTCGCGATCGGCCGAAGCCTGCTTGGACGCCGTCGCCGCCGCGTCTTCTCGTGCACGCGTGGCGCGTAGTTCGTCCGCCAGCTGCTGTTCACGTGCCGCGGCGGTCTTGGCCGCAGTTTCCGCAGCCGCCACTTGCGCGCTCTGCGCCTGGTTGAGCTTGCGATCGGTGCCGTCAACCACCACCACGATCGACAAGCCGTCGGCCCGTACGTGGTACAGTGCCTCAGTCTCAAAGGTCACGATGACGCGTCCGACCGCGGTCGGCCCCTTGCGCACCGGCTGCACTTCGACCTGGCGCACGACGCCATTGCCGACGTACTTGGGCGGCCCAAGCTCGGCTACGCTGGCACCGGCTACGTCCACGAACAGCCGCGCCGGCTTGTCGAGTCGAAAGGTCGTAAAGCTCGGCGCCACCTGGCCGCGCACCGTGATGACGGTGGTCTGCGGGGCTTCCTGGACGTCGAGCGCGACCAGCGCATTGCTGGCGGGCGCGCCTTCGGCGGCGAAAATCGGGTGCACTGGCATCGCCATGCCGACCGACAACCACACGCCCAAGACGCCGCGCAGTGCGCGTTGCCGAAACGGTGTCAACGTGTTCATGGTACGACTCCCCGGCCCGTGGCCCGCGCCACTGGGATGCGACCGCAACGGCCGCTGGCGGGCGAGCGTAGGGCCGCGCCGCGCCGTGTCAAAAAAGCATTATGTCTACTGGTCGGGCGCCTGGTCGTTGCCGTCCGGCGCCGTGTGCTGGGTCCGCCCCTGGTGTGGTCGATGCACTGGAAAGCCTTTGGCGTCACAGGGTCTCGCTTGCCTCGCCTGACTCGTCGTCGACCGAGATGGGCGGCGCGATCGACAGCACCACCGGCTTCTCCTTGCCCGGCTGGTTGACGATGAGCTTGTACTGGGTGATCGCCGTAACGCGGCCGCCCTCATTGCCCAAGCCATCGCCGCGGATGACTTCGCACTGGATTCCGGTGCCGTCGGTCAGCAGCGCTTTAGGCGTCGGGATACCGGACATCAGGATGATCAGGCTGTACCGCTCGAGCGGTGCCTTGGTCGCGCAGGTGTCGTCGAGCTCGATCTCGGCCGGTTTCTCGACCAGCTCTGACTTGTCGCAGTCTGGCTTGTCGGGTGGACAGGTCTGGCTGGCCGAGATCGGCTTCTCGATGAACTGGGTCAGGTTCGCCAGCGAAAAGTCCGTGTGCCCGGCGATTTCGCGCGCCGCATAGGCTTCAAACAGGGGCTTTAGCGGGCGCCAGCTCTTGTTCTCGCCGAGCACGATGTAGTTTTCCGCGCCAGGGACGGCGGCGGCAGCCGGGTCTCCGGGCGCACCGGGTGCCCCGGGCGCAGGCGCACCTGCTGCTGGCTTCTTCTCGTCGTGCTTGGGCGGGTCGTCGCCGCAACCGGACATAGCAAGGCTGCTCAGGCCGACCGCGATCGCCAGCATGCGCCGCCCCCACCCAACTGCCTTTGCCGTCTGCCTGTGGCCGAACATGCTCACGTCCTTCGCTTCTTGCCCTTGTCTTTCTTGGGCCCGTCGGTCGCCGCCGGCTTGCCCGTCCACACAAAGGCATAGGCGGTAAAGGTCGCCCTCACTTTGGTCGCATCTCGCATCGCCTCGGCGACCTCGATCTGCTCCAAAAGCAGCTCTTCAGGGGTGCGCGTACCTTCGCGCTTCTGCTGCTGCAGGGGCTTGGACTCCTGCAGTTTGGCCTTGATGACGCCCGAGTCTGGCAACAGTTTTTCCAGCGTCAACTCGCGGATGTTGATCACGCGCCGATCGTTGCCGGCATAGACGCGCAAGAACTGCAGCAGTTCCTTGCCGGTGCCCTCGACGGTGATCTTGATGGGGATGGCGTTGTAGAGATCCTCGCCCTCTTCTTGCAGACGGTCGAAGCGGCGAATGCTCAGATTGGCAGCCACCGCGTCGCGCTGCAGCTTCTCGATAAAATCGGGAATCTGATCGGCATCCGTCGGCAGCATCTTACGGTTTTCCTTGTCGAGCTCGACAAGTTCGTCCTTGAGCTTGCGGATCTTCGCCAGTTCTTCCGCAGAGGCCGTGTCCTTGAGCGCCGCGATGTCGGCGTTGAGCTTCTTTAGCTTGACCTTGCTAGCCTCAGCCTTGCCGAGTTCCGGGTCGACGAGCAAGAAGTACATGCCGAGGGCGAGTACTACCAGGATGCCGGCCAGCACCGCCGCCTTCTGCGCGGGCGGCAGCTTCATGAACTGTTCCATGAAGAATCCTCCTTGGCGCTACGGCTCGTTGGCCGGCGGTGGGGCCGCCGACTCGGCGGCGGGTTGGGGTCGATCACCCTGGCCAGCTTGCGGCAAGGCCGCTTTGGCCGGCTCTTCTTTGGGCACCGGAGCCTTGGCGGGCTCGGCTTTGAGTTCTGGCGACTTGGACGCTGCAGTGTCTGGCACGGCCGCATCCGGCTCTTGTGCGCCGGCGTCGGCGTCGCCAGCGGCATCAACCGGATCGCCGGCAGACGCTGCGCCGGCATCGACGGGTGTTGGTGGCAATGGCAACGCGATCGTGGGCGACTTGGCGCCAATGACGCCAACATCGGGCCCGGCTTTTGCCGATGCAGTCGGGTCGGCATCGCCGGTCGCATCTGCCGCGACGCCGTCGCCGGACACCGCGTCGGCGCCTTCGGGACCCGCAGCCACTGGCGGTGCTTCCGGCTCGACGCCGGGCGGCAGCAGACCTGGTATGGGCTCGACGAGGTAGACCAGAAAGGCGCGAATCGAAAAATCCACGAACGGCACGGCGAGCTTCTCGTCTCGCTTGACGTCCTGGTACACGAGTTTGGGGCTGCGGAAATACGGACTTGACTCCAGGCGCCGCTGCAACTCCGCGACATCCTCGTGCGACAGCGCCTCACCTTGGATGGTGACCTCACCGCCGAGTTCGCGGTAGCTGGTCACCCACGCGCGCCGAGCGTCCCAGTTGACCCGCCAGCCCGCGGCTTCCATGGCTTTGAGCTCGTCGCTGGCGGTGATGGCCTCGTCGCGCGGATGCAGAACGAAGCTCAGGTACGTCAGCGCGTTGACGGGCCCTATCTTCTCGGCGAACATCTCATCGAACAAGGCCTTGTTTTTCTTGAGCTTGGTGACCTGATCCTGCGTCTCGGCGATGAGCCGTTTGTTGTTCTCCAGCTCCTTATATTCCTTGTCGCGCATTCTGACTTGATTTTCGACGGCCCGCGCGCCATCGGTCGCAGTCATCTGCCACAGGTAGAACACCGCCCCTTCGATCACCAAAAGCAGCACGAAGATGAGTATGCCCAGGTTGGGCACGTCGGGCAGCGTTGGGCCAACCCGGCGCGACTTGCTGCCTTTTTGCCTGCCGAGCAGGTTGATGCGGATGAGCAGCAGCATCTAGCGGTCTCCCTGCTGCCGACGGGCAAGGCCAATGGCCACCGCCGAAACTGGGGCCATCCGCTGCAACAACTGGGCGTCGAACTTCTTGGGGTCGACCACGATGTTGCCGAACGGGTTGAGCGCCCGTACGGTCACGCCAAGCCGCCGCTCGATGCCCTCGATGAGGCCGGTCTGCAACGCCGCCCCGCCACACAAGTAGATGGCGCTGATATCCGCGTTCATAGCTGTGGCGGCGAAAAAGTCGAGTGAGCGCTGGATCTCATTGATGAGGTTCTCGGACACGCGCTGGCTGATGCGTTGCACCTCGCGCAGCACGCCCGACATCGACAGCGTCGTTTCCGACGTCGTCTTCATGTGCTCGGCCTCTTCCCACGGCACCACGAACTGCTTGGCGATTTCGTCGGTCAGCAGGTTGCCGCCGACGGTGATGTCGCGTGTAAATGAAGTCGCCCCATCGGCGACCACGTTGATGTTGATGGTCGAAGCGCCGACGTTGATGAGCGCCACGGCCTCGCTGGCCGGCACATCAAAGTTCAGCTCAAAGGCGTTGAAAATTGCAAAGCTGTCGACGTCCACCACCACGGGTTCCAGCTTGGCTGCGCGCACGACGTCCGTCAGTTCGGTGATGACCGCCTTCTTGGCGGCGACCAGCAGCACATCCATCTGGCCCTGGCCTGCGCGCGGATTGATGATCTCGTAGTCGACGTTGACATCCTTGATGTCAAAGGGAATGTACTGCTCGGCTTCCCACTGGATCTGCTCGTCGAGCTCGGCCTGGCTCATCTCGGGCAGCGCGATCTTCTTGATGATGACCGAGTGCCCGGATAGCGACACCGCGACGCGGCGTTCGCGCACCTTGTTGCTGGTGAACAGGTCCTGAAGGCGGCGGACCAGTTCAGGGGCGTTGAGGATGACGCCGTCCTTGATGGTGTCGGGCGGCAGCACCATGGTGTCGAAGGCAAGCAACTGCATGCCCTTCGACGTCTCCTTGAGGTGCGCGAGCTTGATCGACGATGTGCCGATGTCGAGCCCGACCGCAGATTTGCCGGCCATGGTCGCCTTTGGCGAATTGGTTCGCCATTGCAGGACCCTGCGCGCCGGTATGCCACCGGGCGCGGGGCCTTTGGCGGGCAAGGCTAGAAGGGCACAGGCATGCCGTCAAGAAAACCCATGCAACAATGGCGATTGTTCAAGCGCGGGGCTATGCTTGCGGCCGCGCATCTTGCGCCTGGGTTCGCTTCCGATGGCCGCCGCTGATTCTGCCCGCCCAAGCCCTACCGCCGCTGTTTGCCCATACACGCCTATGCCCTGGACCACCGAGTCGATCGTCGCGGCAGCCGGCCGCTATCTGACGCCGTCGTACAAGAATGCGCCGATCGTTTTCGCTCGCGGCGAGGGACCCTGGAACATCGCCCAGGATGGCGCACGCTATCTGGACTTCTCAGCGGGCGTGGCCGTCAACGGCCTGGGCCACAACCACCCGGATCTGGTCGCCGCAATCGCGAGCCAGGCGGGCCGCCTCATCCACCAGTCCAATTACTGGCATAACGAGCACGCCGTGCCGCTGGCTGCAGACCTGTGCGATCGCTTTGAGCGAGCGGCTTTGGCCTGCGCCGGGGTGACGCTGCAGGCGCGCGCGTTCTTCTGCAACTCCGGGGGCGAGGGCACCGAGGCGGCGGTCAAGCTGGCACGGCGCTACCACAGTCGGGTGCGCAATCGGCCGCGTCCGGGCATCGTCACGGTCAAGGGCTCGTTTCACGGCCGGACCTACGCCGCGATGTCGGCGACGGCCCAGCCTAAGTATCAGGACGGCTTTGAGCCACTGGTTCCCGGCTTTCGCTACGCCGAATTCGGCAATCTTGACAGCATCGCGGCGCAAATCGACGACACGGTAGGCGCCGTGTTCATTGAAGTCGTGCAAGGCGAGGGCGGGGTCTGCGTGCCGCCGCCGGGCTTCTTTCGATCGCTGCGGCAGCTATGCGACGAGCGCGGGGTGCTGCTCGGCCTGGACGAAGTGCAGACCGGCTTTGGCCGCACGGGCACGCTGTTTGCCTTTGAGCAGGAGGGCATCGCCCCCGACTTGCTGTGGCTGGCCAAAGCATTGGGCGGCGGCATCCCGATTGGCGCCGTGCTTGCACGGCAGGAAGTCGCGCAGGCGCTGCAGCCTGGGACCCATGCCACCACGTTTGGCGCCAATGCGCTGGTAACGTACGTCGGCCGGGTCGTGCTGGGCGTGCTAGACCGCGACGATCTGGTCGGTAACGCCGCGCGCATGGGCGACTACCTGCTGGCCAGGCTGCGCGATCGCTTGGGCGCGCACTCGCGCGTGGTCGACATTCGGGGCCGGGGCCTGATGTGCGGCGTGCAGCTGCGGGGCGATGTGCCAGCCGTCATTGGCGGGTGTCGCGCTGGCGGCCTGCTGGTGTCGTTGGCCGGTACCGACGTAGTGCGAATGACGCCGCCGCTCATCGTGGACCGCAGTCACATCGACTTCGCGGTCGACAAGCTGGCAGACGCGCTGGCGTAGTCCCTTCGCCCAGGTCAAACGAACCACCCAAAACGACCGCGGCCGCCGCCAACCCCATCGGGTCAGCGGCGGCCGCAGTGCTTTTCAGCGAAGCGCTTCGGCTACTTCTTGAGCAGCGCGAATGCCTTGGCGAACACGTCGGGGCTCAAGCCGGCTTGCGGCTCGAACTTGCGGCCGTTGATGTAGATCGAAGGCGTGCCTTCGACCCCGGCCTTCTCGCCCATCGCCATGGTCTTCTTGAAGAAGTCCTCGTACTTGTTGTTCTTGAGCGCGTCCTCGAGCTTGGCCTTGTCGACGCCGTTGGCCGTCGCGATCTCCTTGATCTTGTCCTCGCTCAGCTCGCGCTGGGCAGCAAACAGGGCATCGTGGACCTTCTCGAACATCTCGCTGCCACCCTGCTCGAACGCCAACTGCGCGGCCGCCGACGCCGGCTTGGCCTTGTCGTGGAACGACAGCGGGAAGTGCGCAAACACAATGCGGACTTTGTCCTTGTTGGCGTCCATCACGTCATGCAGCGGCTTGGAGACGCGCGAGCAGTACGGGCACTGGAAGTCGCTGAACACGGTGATGGTGTACTGCGCATCCTTCTTGCCGATGTACGGCAAGTTGGTGTAGTCAAAGTCGTTCTGCTTGTCGCCGAGCTCGCTGAACGTCTTGCCCGCGGCGATGACGCTGTCGTAGTAGGCTTGGCCTTTCTTGCCGGCGGCCTCTGCCTTCTTGATCTCCTCGTCGATCACAGCCTTGAAGACACCCAGCGGCTGCGCGCCAACGACTTTGCGGCCGTTGATGAAGAAGCCCGGTGTGCCGCGAATGCCGACGGTGCCAGCCATCTCCATGTCTTCGGTGATGTTCTTTTCGGCCGAGGCGTCCTTGCGGTCGGCGTCGAACTTGGCGAGGTCCAGGCCCAACTCTTTGGCCCAAGCGGTAAAGTTCTCGTCGGTCAGCGCTTGCTGGTTGTTGAAGCACTTGTCGGCGAATTCCCAGAACTTCTTCTGCTTGTTGGCTGCGATCGACGCGGCGTGGGCCGGCCGCGCCTTGTCGTGGAACGGCAGCGGGTGGTGCTTGAACACCAGGCGCACTTTGTCGCCGTAGGCCTTCTCAACTTCGGTGACCGTGTTGGCCGCGCGGGTGCAGAATGGGCACTGGAAGTCCGAGATCTCGACGATGGTCACCAGCGCATTGTCGCTGCCTTTGACGGCGTCGCGCTTCGGATCGACCGGCACCTTCCAGATGTCGAAGCTGTCCGGCGGCGCGGTGGCCGGGCCTTCCTCGGCCTTGGGCGCGTCGCCACCGCGGGCCGCTTCAGCCGGAGCCGCGGCCGGGGCTTTGCCCTCAAAGAAGTACTCGGCAACCTTGGTGCCAGCTTCGCCGCCGTGCTTGCCGAACGCTGCTTTGATCTGATCGACGCCGGTCTTGCCAGCGCCCGCGGCCTTGGCGTCGGCCAGCGCTGCATCGACTGCCTTCTTGAACTCCTCGACCGGCAGTGCACCCTGCAGGAGCTTACCGCCGATGAAGAAGGACGGTGTACCACCTGCGCCGGTTGCGTTGGCCGCGGCCTGCTCTTTGTCGACTTGGGTGGCCAAAGCGGCGTCTTTTTGATCAGTCTTGAACTTCTCGACGTCCAGGCCGAGCTCCTTGGCCCACTTCTCAAAGTTGTCCTGGGTCAGGCCCTGCTGGTTGGCGAACATCTTGTCGTGCATCTCCCAGAACTTGCCCTGGCGATGCGCGGCCAGCGACGCAATTGCGGCCGGCTTGGCATTGTTGTGGAAAGGCAGCGGCTGGTTGGCCCACACGATGCGCACATCGTTCGGGTACGCAGCCATCAGGTCCTTGAGGGCCGGACCCACGCGGCTGCAGAACGGGCACTGAAAGTCCGAGACTTCCAAGATCGTGACGGCACCGTTGGCAGCACCTTTCCACGGCATGGTGGATGGGATGCCGTTGCCGGCGTCGGCGGGTGCGGCGGCCTGGCCTTCGGCGGCAGGGGCCACTTGAGCGGGCTGGGCGCTGCCGACGGCAGGTGCCTTGCTGTTGCTGGACAGGCGGCCGCCCGCGAACGCCAGGACGGCGGCCGCGATGACGACCAACAACACAGTTTCCTTTTTCATGTCGTGTGGTTCCTAGAAAAGCGGTCGGTCGGTTGGGCGCGCGAACGAGCGGCCAGCCCGAAAACCGGGGCGCAATACGTTAGGGGCGTGTCACGAGGCTGTCAACGCCGTTGCCCGGCGGGTTTTGCGCTCGCGGGGTTGACGGACGGGCGCTTGATTATGGAAACTGCCGCCCCGCCAGTGGCCGCCTCCGCGCGAGCCTGGCGTCCGGGGAGTAGCGCAGTCTGGTAGCGCGCCTGCTTTG
>SXRM01000235.1 GCA_005792545.1 Pseudomonadota bacterium
GGCTGCGTTGTGCATGGGCGTCGGATACCTGGGATGAAAGTTTCCGCCAGGCGGTCGATGCGCCGCCAAGGCCGCTAGCCAATGGCTTGAAATTACAAACCTAAAAAAGAATGGGCGCTCGGGTTTGGATTTGCGCCCCGATGAAGGCGTGTGGTCAACTGGAACACCGGTCAAAGCGTGTTACACTCGGCGCTCGGTCTGCCCTCCGACCTGCGACGATCTCTAATGCCGACTTTTCTGCCAGCCGGTGCGCCTTCAGGTGCGTTTTCGGTCCTGTACCGAGACAAGGCCGACCGACTGCAAGCGCTGCTTGAGATCGCCAAGGCGCTCAAGGAAGAGCGTGAACTAGACCGCTTGTTGCAGCGCATCGTGTCGGAGGCGGCGCGCGTGGTCGACGCCGATCGTGGAACATTGTTCCTGGTCGACCTGGACTCCGGGGCATTATGGAGCAAGATTGCCCAAGGCATCGGCGGTGAGATTCGCATCCCGAAAGGTACGGGTATCGCCGGTCTGGTGGCTGAGACGGGTCAGGTCGTCAATCTCGACGACGCCTATGGAGACGCGCGCTTCAACCCAGCCGTGGACCGCTCGACTGGCTATCACACCAGGACGCTGCTGTGCGTGCCCATGTACAACAGCCGCGGCGACGTGGTCGGCGTGTTGCAGTTGCTCAACAAGCGCGACGGCGTCTTTGACCACGACGACGAAGAGCTGCTGCTGGCCCTGGGTGGCCAGGCGGCGTCGGCGGTCGAAAACGCCCTGCTGCACGACGAAATCACCCGCCTCTTCGAAGGCTTCGTGCAGGCTTCGGTAGTTGCCATCGAGGCCCGCGATCCGACCACCGCCGGTCATAGTGAGCGGGTCGCCAAGCTGACGCTGGGCATCGCCGACGCGCTCGAGATCCACGGCACTGCGCGGTGGAGCGGCCTCATCTTCTCGTCGGCGCAGCGCATGGAACTGCGCTACGCGGCGCTTCTGCACGATTTCGGCAAAGTAGGTGTGCGCGAAGACGTACTGATCAAGGCCAACAAGCTCTACCCCATGCAGCTCGAGCTGGTGCGGATGCGGTTTGCCCTGGCCAAGAAGTCGCTGGAAGTCGAGCACTTGCGCCACTGCGTGGCGTTGTTGCGGGCGGGCGCGGCCCACGAGCGGGTTGCCGATCTCGATGCGGAGTTTGCCAGCAAGATCGCGGAGATCGACGCAGTGCTCGCCATAGCAGAGGCTGCCAATCACCCGACAGTGCTGCCGGCGGGCAGCTTCGAGGCGCTGCAACGTGGCGCGGCGCTGCGTTTCTCCGTGATCAACGGCCAGACCATGCCACTACTGACCGCGCCGGAAATCGAACTGCTGTCGATTCCGCGCGGTACGCTGTCCGCCGCCGAGCGACGCGAAGTCGAGAGCCACGTCAGCCATACGTTCCGGTTCCTGTCGCAGATCCCGTGGTCGCGCGGGTTGCGTCGCGTTCCAGAAATCGCCCACGGTCACCACGAGCAGCTCAACGGCAGCGGCTATCCGCAGGGGCTGCCGGCGACGGACATCGGCGTCGAAGCGCGCATGATGGCGGTCGCCGATATCTACGACGCGCTGACGGCCTCGGATCGGCCATACAAGAAAGCGATTCCGCACACCAACGCCCTGCGCATTCTGGAGGACGAGGCGGAACGCGGCTCCCTGGATTTGGAGCTCGTCCACCTGTTTCGCGCTGGGCGGGTGGCCGAGCGCGTCATGGGCGACAAGTTCACCGACTCCAGGCGCATCTCGGGCGTTTTCTGATCGCGCGCTCAACGCTATCCGCGTCGGTAGGTGGCGCGATCCTGTAAGTTTATGTGAAATCTGAAATTCCGTTCCCGCACTGGGCGCCGCCGTGCGAGTCCGATTCGTGGGGTGCCGAGACCCCATCGACGATTCGACCTTGCCGGGCCGCCTGCGCCTGTGTACCGTGGCCGTAACGCCCGTGGTGGCGTCGCTGCGGTCTTGTGCCCATGGTTCGGCTTCTTCGCAATGCAGTGGCGTGTGCGCTGGCCGCGCTGTCGGTGACCGCATGCGTCGGCGGCGACGCCGGTGGCGGTGCTGGCGCCGGCACATTCAACCTGCCGTCCAACGCCGGCAATACTGGCAATGGTGGCGGCGGTTTGCCGAATTTGGGCAGCGTCGACATCAAAGGCGCCGACGGCCTCGACTCCAATGATGGCGGCGGCAGCGGTGAGTCTGGCGATAGCAAAGCGACCAACTTGGACGGCGGCGCAAGTGGCGGCGCGGAAGTGGCCGCAAAGCCAGACACCAGCGGCCTGCCCAAGACCGACAACGACAATGACGGCGTGACACCGGCGGACGGTGACTGCGACGACACCGACAAGGCCATTTTTCCGGGCGCAACCGAGTGGTGCAACGACAAAGACGACGACTGCAACGGCATGATCGACGACTTTGACGGCGACAAGGACGGCTTTGCCAAGTGTCCGGGCGCTGGCCAAGACTGTGACGACGACGATCCCGCCATCTACCCTGGTGCGAAGTCGACGTGCGCACCCGGCAAGGACGGCGACTGCGACGGCATCCCGGACCTGGAAGTCGACAACGACGGCGACGGTCATCCCGTTTGCGGGGATTGCGACGACAACGATCCCGCGGTCCACCCAGGTGCCACGCCGGACTGCAATAGCAAGAAAGACAAGAACTGCGACGGCACGCCCGACAACCAGAGCGACAAAGACAAGGACGGCGACCCCAGTTGCTCCGACTGCAACGACAACGACCCCAAGGTCTACAAAGCAGCGCTGGAGGTCTGCGACAAAGTGGACCAGGACTGCAACGGCCTTGTCGACGATCTGGACTACGACGGCGACGGCTTCTCGGCCTGCACGGACGACTGCAACGACAAGGACATCACCATCAATCCCGGCGCCGGCCGCAACTGCAAGAACAATAAGGACAACGACTGCAACGGCAAGATCGATGCGCAGGAAGATGGCGACAAAGACGGCTTTGTCGGCTGCCAGGATTGCAACGACTACAACCCGATGACCAATCCCGGGTCGATCGAGATGCCGGGCGACAGCTTGGACAACGACTGCGACGGCGTGACCGACGAGTTGGGCGACACTTGCGACAAGGCGGGGCTCAACGCGGCCAACGCCACCGACTTCGCCAATGCCATCGACCTGTGCATCGGGATGCAGCAGAGCACGTTCGTCACGGTCGCCAGCCCCAATGCCAAGGCCATCAAGCAAGCGTATGGCGCACCCAAGCCCATCAAGGGGCCGAACATGGTGGCGATGTCGTCGGGCGTCGCGGCGGCCGTGGGTCAGCCGGGCTACGCAGTGCCGCAAAGTGGCACGGCCTTCTCGAATTCGGCGCCGTACCCGCCGGTCAGTTGCAAGAATTCAGGCTCTGTCTATGACTTTACGGAGTGGAAGCTCACGCTCAAGGTGCCCGGCAACGCCCAGGCGTTTGCCTTTGATTTCAACTTCATGAGTTCGGAATACCCGGAGTGGGTGGGCACGCAGTTCAACGACAAGTTTCTGGCGATCTTGGATTCCAAGGGCTTCAAGGGCAATGTCAGTTTTGATAACAAGGGCAACTGCATCAGCATCAACAACGCATTGTTTGATGTGTGCCCCGGTTGTCCGCTCGGCGCTGCGATGCTACAGGGTACCGGCTACGAATCGAATGGCGGCGGCACTGGCTGGCTGACCACGACCGCACCGGTCGCGCCGGGCGAGACGATCACCTTGCGTTTCATCATCTTCGACGAAGGCGACCACATCCTCGACTCGGCCGTGCTCATCGACAACTTCCGCTGGCTGGCCAAGTCGGCGGGCAATACGCCGAGTACAGTCCGACCCGGCTCAGGCTAGTGGGCGCGACGGCAGGCGCAGAATCGCGCGCGCCTCGTCGACGGTGGCCAACTTCCTGCCAGCCTCGGCCGCGAGTTGCGCAACTGCGGCAACCAGTTCAAATGAGCCTTTGGCCAGCACGCCCTTGCTCAAATACAGGTTGTCCTCGAGTCCAACCCGGACGTGGCCGCCGACCGCGATGGCGTGACGGGCTAGCGGCAGTTCAAAGCGGCCGATGCCGGCCACTGACCAGGTGCAGTCGTCGGGTACCAGCGACCGCATGAAGTCGAGGTGGCGTTCGCTGCCGCCCATGCCACCGGCCATGCCCAGCACGAAGTCGAAATGCGCAGGCAGGGCGATTTCGCCGTCGCGCGCCAGCCGCAGCGCGGTGTCGACCATGCCGGAATCGAAACACTCGATCTCGGGCACCACGTCGAACTGACGAATGCGCCTGGCGATTTGCCGGACCAGCGGCGTCGGGTTGCTGAACACGTCGTCGCCAAAGTTGACGCTGCCCGTGGACAGCGTGGCCATGTCGGGGCGCAACTTGACTGCGTCGGCGCGCTCGTCCACGCCCATGCCTACGGCGCCGCCGGTGGAGAATTGCACCAGGATCGGGCAGCGGGCGCGAATGCTGGCCATCGTCGCTGCAAACAGGTCGGCGCGCTGACTGGGCGTGCCATCGGGCTCGCGGACGTGCAGGTGCACCATGGTGGCGCCGGCCTCAAAGCAGCGAACGGCCTCGTCGGCCAGCTCTGCCGGTGAATACGGCACGTAGGGGGACTGGTCGCGAAAGACTTCGGCGCCGCAGATGGCTGCCGTGATCATCAATGGTTGCATTGGCTAGCCCTTGGCAATGCGCTGCTTGGCTTTGGGGACGACGCAGGTGCCCGTTGCGCGGCACACGACGACCGGCTCGATCAGGACGTCCGCTGCGGAGTCACTGAGATCCGGCCGAGGCGCGATGACCTTGCGGGCCTGGAACCGCATCTGGCGGCTCGTGCTGCCGATGGCGGTGATTTCGCCCTCCGCCTCAATGAAATCACCGGCATACACTGGCGCAAGGAACTCGACGCTCGAATAGGCGCGAAACAGCCCCTCGTCGCCGTCGTGGTGGATCAGCAGTTCGGTGGCGACATCGCCGAACAGGCCAAGCATCCGCGCGCCGTCGACAAGCCCGCCGCCGTAGTGCGCGTCGTGGCTTGACATCCGCAACCGCAGAGTCACTTTATGGTTTTGCGGCATGTGCACCTCTCGCGCGGCCGGTGTAGCATCGCCGGCCGGCGGCGCATCGTCGCAGGGCGGGACCGTGGACGGCAAGATGTTCAGCGAATTCGTGTTCGCCGGCGCTGGACAACGCGCCGGTGGTCACGCAACAGCAGACGACGACTTGGACTTTCTCGACGACGGCGGGACGGCACCGGTGGGGACATGCCAACGCGCGCCTCTTGGCGAAAAACGGCGCGGCGAGGCCGACCGTGTGGCGACCGAGTTGGCTAGTCAGCCGCAAGTGGCGGCCGATCTGTGGCGAGCCTGGGGCGCAGACCCGCGCCTGGGCCTGGCCGATGGCGACGGCATTTGGGTACTGTGCGCTGCCGCGCTTTGTGCAGCTCAGTCCGCCGGCGGCGCTGTTGCTGGGCCGGATTGGACCGGTGGTGCGGTGGCGACCCTAGCTGCGCGCGCACTGGATGCCACCGACTCTGAACTCGCGTGGCAGGGGGTGCAACTGGCTCTGCTGGGCACGTTGGTTGGCCTGCAAGGCCCGCTCGCGGCGGCGCTCGATCGCCACCTGCCCGACTGGGATCGCGAGCGGCGTGCGGCGGTTCTGGCCTTTCTTGAGGCCCACGGCGACGGCCGCTGCGTTCGCCCGCTCGAAGCGCTGCTGGCCCGCCAAGGCTCGGCCTTGGACGACGCGCTGGCCTACAAGGCGCGGCACGTCGTGCAGGTCATTCGGCGGTCGCGGCGCAAATGAACGGAGGGGGGCTTTGTTCAGATCGATGAATTTGCGCTGAATTCGTCCGCGGAGCCGTCGGACACGCAGTAGCCGCCCTAGCCGCCGAAAAACCAGGACCAGAACGACGACCATGCGCCTTTGGGGGCCGGGCTACCGGGTGGCGGGGCGCCGCACACGGTGTTGGGCATGCCGGGCGTGCCGAAGTGCGTGCCGGCGGTGCCGATCTTGGCCGTAGCGAGGCACCACGCCTCCTTGCCGTCGTTGAGCTTGGCGTCTAGTTTGTCGGCGCTCAGCTGCAGCGACTTGCCTTGCGCGACCGCGGGCCACTTGCCGACGCTGGTGTCATCGTAGGTCACGGTGTCGATGACCAGGCTGCCAAGCTTGATGGTGACCGTGTCGTCGTCGTTGCCGAGGGGGAATTTGCTCTGGGTGTAGGTCAGGATCGGCTTGTAGCCGCCGTTCTTGGTCGCATCGCTCGACGGGCCGAATACGGCAAACTCGCCCGCCTTGAGCGGCGTCGGCGTCTTGATTTCGATCGGCGTGTCGGTCGACTTGCCGGCGATGGTGACGCCGTTGAGGTCGAGGTCCTTGCCCGAGACGTTGGCGATTTCGAACCACTCGCCGATGTCGCCCGAGCCGCCGTTACCGTTGGCCATGATTTCGCTGATGACGAGGTCGCCCACGGCAATGCCACCGGGCGCCGATTCCTTCTGGCAAGCGGCGCTGCAGCCATCGCCGTCCTTGGTGTTGCTGTCGTCGCAGGTCTCCGGTGGCTCGATGGTGCCGTTGCCGCAGACCGGCATCGGCAGGTCCTGGCACAGGTTGCCCTTGCCATCGGTGTTGTCGTCGGCCTGATCCGGATTGGCGATAGTCGGGCAGTTGTCGCAGAGGTCGCCGACGCCGTCTTTGTCGGTGTCTTTCTGGTCCGGGTTCTTGACGAGCGCGCAGTTATCGACGCCGTCGAGCACGCCGTCGAGGTCGCCGTCTTTGGGACATGCGGCGTTGGCTTTGCCGGGCGTGCCCTTGTCGCCCTTGCCGAAGGTCGTGGTCGCGTAACACCACGCGGCGCCATTGTCGTTCACCTTGTCGCCGCCAACTGCCGCGGCGCTCGGATCGAGTGCCAATGCGACGCCGGAGGAGACCTTGGGCCAGCCGGTCGCGTTGTACGTGACGCTGTCGATGACCTTGTTGCCAGACTCTAACTGGACCGCGGTCGCCGACGAGTTGCCGAGCGCCGGCAGTGTCGTCAAGGCAATCGCGCCCTGCACGCCACCGTTTTGCGCCGCATCACCATTGCGCGCGACCACTGCATACTGTCCTGGCGCTAGCGGGTATGACTTGTCCGCCGGCAGCGCCTTGAGCACCGTGCCGACTTTGACGCCAAGGCCCGCCAACTCCACGGTGGTCGTCGAGGCGTTGTAGATCTCGAACCATTCACCTAGCTCGTCCGTAGCCGAGGCCGGGTCCGGCAGCATTTCGCTGATGACGAGGTCGCCCGGCTGCAACGGCACTTCGGCCTGGCACTGCGCATTGCAGCCGTCGCCGAACTTGGTGTTGCCATCGTCGCAGGTCTCGCCCTTTTCGATGACGCCGTTGCCGCACCCGGGGTCTTCGCACGCGTCGCCCTTGCCGTCGCCGTCGGTGTCGGCCTGGGTGGTGTTGGTCACGTCGACGCAGTTGTCGCAGGCATCGACTACGGTGTCCTGATCGGCGTCTTCTTGCTTGGCGTTGGCCTTTTCCTTGCAGTTGTCGGCCTTGTCGGGGATGCCGTCTTTGTCGTCATCGTCGCCGCCGCCGGCGCAGGAGGGGTTAGTCGCGCCGGGCGAGCCGTAGTCGCCCTTGCCATAGGTGGCCTGGCCTTTGCACCACGCGGCGGGCAGATCGTTGTCGGTAGCCGTAAGCAGCGTCGGGTCCAATGCCAGCGACTTGCCCGTAAACAGCGGCCAGCCGGGCCCGTACGCCACCTTGTCGATTTCCTTGCCGCCGGACCAGATCGACAGCGTCGCGGCCGTCGAGCTGAGGATGAGTTTGTTGTACACGTAGCTCGGCTTGGGCAGGCCGCCGTTGAGCGCGGCGTCGCTGCTGAGCGCCAGCAGCGCGTAGCCTTTGGACGGCACTTGAATCGGCGCGCCAGCCTCAACGACGTGCTGAATCGGCGACAGCGTCCCGGTTTGCAGCACCACGCCGTTCAACTCGATGGTCGCGCTCGACGGGTTGTACAGTTCAATCCACTCACCGACGTCGTCTTCGACAACCGCGGGGTTGTACATGATTTCGGTGATGACGAGGCTGCCGGGCTCGACGACCTTTTCCGGCTGGCACCAGGCACTGCAGCCGTCACCCGACTGCTTGTTGCCGTCGTCGCAGCCTTCGCCGGTATCGACTGCCTTGTTGCCGCAAGTGGGCACCGGGCCTTCGCAAGCGTCGCCGATGCCGTTCTTGTCGGAGTCAAACTGGGTTGCGTTCGACACGGTCGGGCAATTGTCGACGTCGTCGGGCACGCCGTCTTTGTCGGTGTCTTTCTTGCAGACGTCGTTGGCCGCGCCGGGCGTACCCTTGTCGGTGCTAGCCATCGCTTTGTTGGCTCCGCACCAGGCCTCTGCGTTGTCGTTTTTGGCGGCGTCGAGCGCGTCGGGCGACAGTGAGAGCGACACGCCGTTCAGGTTGGGCCAGCCCTTGGTGACGTCGTAAGTGACGGTGTCGATGGCGACGCCATTGGATTCGAGCGTCACGCCATCGGTGGAGTTGGTCAGCTTGAGCGTGGTACCGTAGGCCGCCGCGAGCTTGACGCCGCCGTTCTTGGCTTCGTCGGCGAGGCTGCCGAAAAGCACGTAGGCCTTGGGGCCAACCGAGACGGCCGCGGGCACGATGAACTTGCCGGTGTCGCCGTTGCTTTTGATGACCAGGCCTTGCAGGTCAACGGGCTTGTCACCTGGGTTGTAGACTTCGACCCACTCGCCGTTGTCGTCGCTGACCGCTCCGCCGCCATACGGGTTGTACATCAGCTCGGTGATGATGAGTTCGCCTGCTTTGAGGTCGGGGCCAGCGACAGGGCCGCCGGTGTCCGTGGGTGTGCCGGTGTCGCCGCCGGTGGTCTCTTTGCCGGTGTCGCTACCGCCAGAGTCGGTGGCATCGGGGCCGGTGGTGCCTTTGGGCACGCACTTGGATGCGGAGCACACGCCGGTCTTGTTCCCGCACTCCGCCTTGTTGGGCACGTTGGTGCATTTGCCGGCCGAGCAGAAGTCGTCGGTGCACTCGTTGCCGTCGTCGCACTCCTTGGACTCTTTGCATGACTTGCCGGAGACGTCGCCGCCGCCATCCGCTTTGGTATCGCCGGTCCCATCGAATTTGACGCTGCCGTCTGGCGCTGTCGTCGTGTCGGGGATTGTTGCGGAGCTGCCTGGGGGCGCGGAAGTTTCAGCGCAGCCACTAAGGGCAACTAGGGCAGTCAAAGTCACGGACAGGCGGCGCATGGGAGCTCCAAAGGACGGGAATGCCCGGTCGGGCGCGGCAGTCTAGGCGTTTTCGGGGGCATGCTCAATGCGACCTGGTCGACCGGTGTGGTCTACGAGACGCTACTCACCAGGGTTGATGGCTTCGAAAACGGGCGCTTCTGTGATGAGGCAGTCGTCGGGCCTGCTTTGCGCACTCGCCCGGCCGGTGTAGCGGAAGGTCGCGTATTGACCATCGCAATCGAGGTCGCCGTAGGCCGAAACCGTGAACGTCGCCGCGCCCAGTTCGCCGACCCCTTTGTACTCGTAGATAAACGCATGTGGTTCTGAGAGCTTCCATTTGAGCGCCCCCCACAGCGTGCGGTTCCATTCGATCTTGCCGGGATCGCACAGGCCCTCGCCGTCGCTGACCTTGGGGTCGCAGCAGCTTTTTGCCAGCGTGGTGCGAATCTCGCCGGGCGGAAACGCGCACAGCGCGCGCATGCTGGTCTTGGCGTCCAGTTTGGGCTTGACGAAGTACACCGAGGCGGCCTTGGACAGGCGGGCCAGTTCGCGCAGCGCCTCGTCTTGATGCTGGCGCTGCAGCAAGCGCGGCACGCCAACCGTCGCGGTCAGAGCGGCCGCTGCGACTACGATCGCTGTTGCAATCAGTTGCGTTTGCACGGCTAGAAACACGCCGTCGTGGTGGCCTGGCAGGGATAGTAATGGCACGCGGGGGTCGCGCCATCCTGAACCTTGCTGCAAAACTGCCACTTTTTCGTGCCGCAGCACTTGAAGTTACCGCCATTCTTCCACAAGCACTGAGCCCCGGGTTTCAGGCCGCAGGCGCCCCACTGGCAGTTGTTGCCGCACACCTTGGCTTCGCAGGGATCGGCGCAACCTCCGGATGTGTCCCCGGGCGAGCATGCGCCTTGGCTTCCGCACGCGCCGTAGGCGCCCCAAGCGCCCCAGCCGCAGCTGTTGTTGCACGTGCGTGTGCGCGATTGCGTCCCGCAGTTACCGCAGGCCTGGCTTTGGGTTTCGGTGGCGCCGGGCTTGCACGAGCCTTGACTGCCGCAGGTGCCCCAGGCCGACCAAGCTCCCCAACCGCAGCTGTTGCTGCAAGTTCGGGTGCGCGTCTGGGTGCCGCAGTTGCCGCAGGCCTGGTTCTCCGATTGGGTCTCACCGGGTTTGCACACGCCTTGGACCTGCTTGGTGCAGGTGCCGGAGCTGCAAATGCCCGGGCCGCAGGCGTCGTTGAGGTAGCTGCAGTCTTTGGCCTGGCCCTGGCACGAGCCGTTGCTGCACACGTCGCCAACGGTGCACGCGTTGCCGTCGCTGCAGGCTGCCCCAGAGTTGGCAGGTTGCGCGACGCATTGGCCGTTGCTGCACATGCCCTTGCCGCAGGGTCCGTTCAGGCCTGAGCAGTCCAGTTGCGTGCCCTTGCAGCCGCCGCCGGCGCAGCTGTCGCCTGTCGTGCAAGGGTTGCCGTCGTCGCAGCTGGATGGCTTGGACGCTGCGGAGCAGATGCCGCCGCTGCAGGCACCGACGGTGCACGGTCCGTCAAACTTGCTGCAGTCTTTGGCGCTACCTTGGCACGCGCCGTTGCTGCAGGCGTCATTGTCGGTGCAGGCGTTGCCGTCGTCGCATGCGCCTACCTTTGGCGCAGTCAGGCAAGCGCCCTGTTGGCACACGCCCTCGGTGCACGGCCCGTTCTTGGCTGAGCAGTCCATCGGTTTGCCTTTGCACAAGCCGCTGGCGCACTTGTCGGCGGTCGTGCAAGCGTCGCCGTCATCGCACGAGAGGCCATTTTGCAGCACATAGTTCGTCTTGTTTTGCAAAGGGTTGCAGACCTTGCACGGGTTGGTGGGGTCGACGCTACCAGCCGGAACACACTGGGCACCTATCGTGCAAATGCCCGATAGCGTGGTGTGCGCGCACTTGCCGTTGCCGTCGCAGCCGTCGAAGGTGCACGGGTCGCCGTCGTCCGGGCAGGGCTTGTTGGCGGCGATGTTCTCTTTGACGCAACCGGTCGCCACGTCGCAGATGTCGTTGGTGCAGGGGTTCTGGTCGTCGCAGTCGAGCTTGCCGCCGCCTACGCACTTGCCGTCGATGCACTTGTCGCTGGCGGTGCACGCGTCGCCGTCGTCGCAGCCTGCGCCGGGCGGCACGGTGTTTTTGCACGAACCGTCGGTGTTGCAGGTGTCGATCGTGCACGGGTTGCCGTCGTCGCACAGACCTTCGTCGGTCTTGCCGTCGCAGTCGTCGTCCTGGCCGTTGCAATCCTCTGGCTTGGGCGTCTTGGCGGAACAAACGACGGCCCCCTCCTTGCAGACCTCGACGCCGCCGTCGCATGTTCCGAACTCGTTGGTGTTCTTACACTTTGTGGAGCCAGACAGCTCGTCAGTTGTGCCATCGCAGTTGTCGTCGCTGCCGTTGCAGGTCTCGGCCTTGGGTGCCTCCGCATCGCATGGCGAAAGCCCAGCCGGGCCGCAGGCGCGTTTGCCGGTGCAGGTGCCGAACGCGTTCTTGACGCTGCAAGTGGTCGTTGCCTGCTCCGCGCGCGCAATCGCAGAACATGTGCACTGCTTGCCTTTCGAAGTGCACTGGTGGCCAGTCTTGCCGGTGTCCGGGTCGACGATTTCGGTGCACGAGTAGCCTTCCGGGCAGTCGCTGCCTGCGGGCGAGCAAGCAGCGCCGCAAAACGACCCGCCGCTGGCGGATGGCACGCACTTGTTGGCCGTCTCGCCTTCTTCGTTGCACTGCGCGGAGACGTCGCAGGGCTTGCACAGGTGCAGGTGCTTGGGCACGCAGATAAAGGTGGTGTCTTTGCCGCCGGGAACCTGGCTGCACTTCCAGCCCGGTTCGCAGCTGGTCTGGCACTCTTTGCTGCAGACCTTGCCTTCGGGCGACTGCACGCAATAGCCGCTCTGGCAATCTTTGTTCTCCACGCACGGCTTACCAAAGTCGCCCGGTCCCACGGTCAGGTCGAGCGGCACGTCTTTGATCGCGCCGCCGGTATCGCCTTTGCTGGTGTCGAGCTGCCCCAGGTCGGTCAGCCCGCCGCCGACCGCGCCGCCGAAGTCGCCCACCGCGTCCGCATTGCCGGCGGCCCCGCCGCCGGTATTGCCGGTGGAGCCGTCATCACTGCACGCACAGCCGAGCGCCACCAAGGTCGCCAGGGCTGCGGTTCTCAAGGTGCTAGCTGCTCGGTTCACGCGGGACCTCGTGGGCGCGCTGGGCACGCCGCAACCGGGCAGTTTGGCAAACGCGCGCCGGGGCGGCAATACGCATGGACCCTACCTTTGTTCAGATCGTTGTTTTGGTGTGTGTTTTCTATGTGAGGCAATTCGCGATCCCGCCGCAGTGGCCGCACCAGAACGGACCCTACCTTTGTTCAGACGCATGTTAATTATAGGCTTTCTAGGCAAGGCTGGGAATTGGGGGCGCCGCTGTCCGCGGGTGGACTGAGCGGCAGGGGGATGTGTTGCAGCACACCGAGCGCGACGTACAATTGGCCGAGTCGGCGTCGGCGATCGCGGGCGGCGAACCAGAGGTTGCGTGGTCGAGCGTCGGAGTTGCGGCAGATGGTGTGCGATCGCGCTGGCGGTCGGTGCGCTGTCGGCGTGCGCTGAGCGCGATCTTGGACTTGGACCGGGCGCCGATAGCGGTACGGTTTCTGAGACCGCCGGGCAGGACGGGCTGACGGGTGACGCGACGCCGCAAAAGCCGTTGGTCAGGGTCGGCGGAGCAGACCCAGAGGGCAAAGGTTGGCTCGACTGGTCCGGCGGCAAGCACACGCCTGAAATGCTGAAGGGACCGCAGGGCGGCCAGCACATCTGGGTCAGTGCGCGTACGGCTGGCTTGCACCCCAAGAAGGCGCGCATCACGGTCACGATGTACGTGGAAACGCCGACGGGCGATCAGCTGGTCAAGCCGGGCACCGTCGAGATGACAGGAACGCTGAAATGGGAGAACGACTGGCTCGTCTACGCTGGCCTGCCGGCTTTCGTCAAAGAGCCGTGTGTCATTCGCGACCAGAAAGTTCGCGTGGAGCTCGCGGTTGACGACCTGTACGGCGTGCATGCCGACGACAAGGCGTGGATTACGCCGGTGTGGAAAGGGTATTGCGAGGGCGATCCGTAACGGACGGCGTCACCAATAGACCAAGGGCGAGACGTTGGTGCGGTTGGCAAGGTCCAAGGCATCCTTGGCCGATGCTTTGACCACCAGGAATTGCCACTGATGGGCTCCAGCCGGCGCCGTTAGGTCGGTGAATTCGAGCACTTTCGCCTTCTCGGGGACTCGAACGGCAAGGTGTACGGTCGTCGTTACTTTGATGGCATACCAGCCGTCGCCCAACCCGATGATGCCGTTGGGCAAAGGCAAGTAGACCTCGCCCGACGACATCTGCAGTGCCGAAAGCGGAACGGTGCGCAACTGGTGCTCCAGCAGGCCGGGGCTGTACTCGATTGCCTCGGCAAACCGCGGCAAGGCCAGGGTAACGCTGCCGTAGTACGAATCGGGGTCGGCCGCTGGCATCTGCACGGTCAGGCGGTAGCTGTTTGCGACACCGCGGCTCGTCCACGACAGGCTGACTTTGCGTTCAGCTGTGACGGTGACCGCGAATGGCGGATCGACGGTCTTTTCAGCGGCTTCGTCGGGCAGACCCAGTTTGCCGAAGGCGACTGCGCCAGACTTCAGGTCAACCATGGCGTGCGGCTCGCCCACGGCAGTCAGGATGTCCTTGCGCAAAGCCTCAGCGCCCTTGAGGATGGCTGCGTTGCCTTCGATGCCAAACCAGATTTCGCCTGGCCACGGATTGATGCCGGAGCAATCACTGACCTGGACCCGCCACAGCGTCCGCCACAGCTGGTCGAGCTTGGCGCGCCACACGGTCAGCTTGGCGGCGTGGTCTTTGCCTATCGCATCCAGGACGCGTTGAAGCGCGACGACTTGAGTGCGCGCGACCATGTTGCCGGTGCGAACGACGTTGTCGGCCTCGACGCCGGGAGCGAGAATCCCGGAAGATCCCATCCACTTGTGCACGCTGTTGGTCGACGGGGCCTGCCAGGTGCCGTCGAGCAGCGGCGGCGCAGGCTTGGCCGCGATGCCCTTGGCCTGCAGGTGTCGAACGTAGTCGCCGATTCGGGTCATGAACCAGCCGTCTTTCTCCAAGCCGATCAACTGGTCCTCATACTCCTTGATGCGCGCCGGGTCGGCCGGAGCGTCAGGGGCAAAATAGGGATTGAGCGGCCCGACAGAGGTCTTGGGGACGGCGCGCAATTCGCCGTCGTCGAAAAAATGCCAGGCGACCTGAACACCGGCAGCTGGAGCGACGCCGCCAGGGCCAACGACCAGGGTGCCGCCTTCGCTGGAGTACAATGGCCACCACTGGTTGTCGTCGTCGATGTGCTGGTACTTCCACAAGTTCTTGGGGTAGACGCCGGTCTTCCAACCGCCCTGGACCAGCATGTCCTGCCGGCCCTCACCGGCCTGACCTTCCTGGTTGAACACTACCTGACCGAGCGGAAGGCAAGCGTTAGCCATGATTTGTTTGGTCAAATCGAGACTGCGCTGCAAGTCTTCGCGCGGGAAGGCCAAAAAAAACTGCGCAGCCCAGTGGAAGCTCACCAGTTCGATCTGGCCGCCGTCGACGAGCTTCTTGAGCAACGCCAAGGTCTTCGGGTGCCGCTGGGCCATGACCTCGATGGCCATTGCTTGCAGCTCGATGTCGACGCCCCAGGTCGGGTGACGTTCAAAGACCTCCAGAATGGGCCGAAGCGTCTGGTCGATGATGTAATCCTGAGTCTTTTCGTCGGTCCAACCCTTGTTGGCGGGCTTGTCGAGAAACACGAGCTTGCTGCCATCGGCTTTGGTGTACTCAAGGCCACCGATGACGTACTCGATATTGTAGTGGAAAAGCCCTAGGGCAAACTTGCTGCGCTTGGTGTCGACCGGTGCTTGTTCTTGGAACCACTGAAATTGGCAAGCCGCGCCCGCCGTTGTCTCTGCTGGCGCGCCATCGACCGCTTCGACTACCTGCGCATCGGCGATTGCAGCAGCGACGCTCGCGTCGCTTGGGCTCTTCGCTGAGTCGTCCGCACAGCCCACACAGACGAGCGCGCAACTAAGCATAAAGAAAGACGTCTTCATCAAGTTCACCAAATCGTGCAGGTAGATTTCGGGGCCATTGGTGTGCCCGCCTTGCATCCGAATGCGGCGACAAATGCAGGATGATTGCGAGCCGCAGCGTCGACGCGTAGGCGTGGCGGCGGATGCGGACCCCGCGCCAACATGTCGCGTTCCGTTTCGGCCGGCAGAACGGCGCACCAGGCTTGCGCATACGCAACGAAAAAGGTCCGATCGGCTTGCAGTGCATCGACGTTGTGCGGCAGCGCCCGTCGCATGGCGGTGTGCGCCGCGCGCAGGCCTGCGATGTCGGCGGCGAGTTCTGAGACGAGGGCGTTTGGACTCACGCGCAGCCCCGTGCGTCTGGCGTCACTGGCAAGTTGCTCGGAAAGGCAGGTCACGGCCGAAGCCAGCCCAACCGCGCTGGCCGGCGTCCACCAAGACCGCAGCGTGCCGTCGGCATCGAAAAAGCCGCCTTCGCGATCGATGGCATGGACGGCCTCATGGCCGAGCAACGCGCCGAGGCCGCCAAATCGAAGCCCGACGCTGGCTGTCTTGGGCCACAACGGCGGTTGGAAAATCACGGGCGATACGAAGATCGCGTTGCGCTGAGGGTCAAAGTACGTCCCGGCTTCGGCGGCAGTCGACAGGGCTCTGCCCAACTGCGGGGCCTTGCCTACCTGAGCAAGCTCCCAGGCGTTCTGCTGGCGACGCGCGGCCAATACGGACTCCACCAGGCCCGCGGACTTGCCGGCGCTCCAGGCAGAAGGTGGCAGTGGTGCTAGTGCGACGTCGGCCAGCTTGGCTCCGGCAGTTGCCCGGGTCGGGGGATCAAGCCAGCCCGCGGAGGCAGATTGTTCAACCAGGGCGAGGCGAATCGCGAGCCAGGTCTCCGACAGGTCCCTTTGCCAGTGCTGCCCGCCTTTGCGCTTTAGCCACTCGGAGAAAACAGCGTGACCGTGCACCAGCAGCGTCAGGTCGAGGCAGCGGCCTTGCGCGTCTGGTGCCTGTTTGCCAGCCAGAGTGCGTTGCCATCGATCAGCAAGTCGCACCGCAGCTGGCCCCGCAAAGGGCAGAACGTCGCGCGCAATCGCCCATTGAACGTAGGCGACAAGATCGACCAGTGGCGCGGATTGCCATAGAACGTTGATTTCTTGAACTATCCTGGGCGACGTGATGATCCATTCCTCCGTGCCCGGCGTTCCGAACGCGCGCTGCCAGGTCGACCAAGGCAGCGACGTCACCGTGCCCTGCAACTGCTCAACGCCCATCGGATTGAACATGCCTGATGCATTGCGCCGTTCCTCCGGCGCCTTGCTCGACTTGGCGAGGCGAGTTTCGATGGCGATGACGGCCTGCGCGGCCTCGGTGGCCGAGGCAACCCCGAAATGCGCCAGCACATCGCGAACATGGGCGGCATAGGCGTGGCGCAACTGAACCGCTGCGGGTCCCGTCGCAAGGTACGCGTCGCGGTTGCCCAGGCCGAGCGGCGGCTCGTCAATCCACAGCGCAGTGCGCTTGCCATTGCGCAAGTCTGGGTCCACTACCCAGCGAAAGAACGGATGAATTCCAAAACCTTGAACGCGGCCAACCCATGCTGCAAGGCCTTCCATGTCCGCCGGCGCAGCAAAGTCGGGCAACGCGGCGCCCCTCGCCGTTTCGGCCAGGGCGGCTTCGCAACCGCTGTGGAACTGCGCAGCAGCTTGGAGGGCTTGGCGCGTGCTGGCCTGGCCCGCATCCTGGGCAAGCAACTCCCGCACTTCGGCGCGGAACCTCGCATGTGCCGCGTCGTACGCTGCAAAGGTGCCCGAATCCCCCACCGGAACTGGCGACAGCGGTCGCCAGGAACCGCAGGCAAAGCGATACAGCTCCGAGCACGGATCGGCGGTCGCGTCCATGGCGCGCACGTCGAGACCCTCGGCCTGCAAGCTGGGCAGCCAACTCGTTTTGGGCGGGCGGCACAGCGCAGGGCTCGCAGGCCATAGACACACGGCTGCCGCAAAAACTGCGGCGAGGCCGTGCCTGACTGCGAGACTGGGCACCATCTGATCCGTGGCGGCGCGGCAGATCCGGCTCGCCGCCAGAGCTTACCCGCAATCCCCGCAGCGCGCACCGTGCACGGACGCACCCATTATTCAGATCTGTGATTACATTGGATTCTCCTAGGCGCCGCAGCGCAGGCCGGGCCGCGGCTACGCGTTTCCGCCCAGTTGCGCTTCCAGCCCGAGTTCAAGCGCCAACCGCCCGGTTCGGGCTACCGCCGCAAACGTGTACAACGGGAATCGCACAGCGCGGGCAGCCTGGCCCTGCAGTGCGAGCAGCGCCTGCTCTGCCAACTCCTCGCGCGCCTTGAGGTGTGCTGCACGCACCCGTTCGTAGGCCACCATGTAGGCCTTAGCCAGCGCCGGGGTGTCGGCGTGCACGGGTGGCTTCTTACGCTTGCGCTCGTCTTGTTGCGTTGCAGCCTTTGGCGGTGGACGGTCAGCCATCATGCTCCTCTTCGCCGCCTCGCTGAGCGGCGCGGGCTGCACTGCCATCGTCAGGGGCCGCGGCTGAACACACCCTGATTTTTCAGCGATTCCATGGGCCTGAACAAAGCCCCCCTTCGTGCGCGCTCCCTTCCCAAAAACTCGCCAAGCCTCAGCGCCAGCGGCCTGGTACTTGGCTCGAACCTCGCTCTCGGATAGGCCCTGCCAGCAGGGCAGCACCGATAGCCTGACTTCAGGCAGCGTGGTGTAGGCCTCGTCGTTGTCGGCGCCGGAAATTCGCCGCTTGTCCAGCGTCTGTTGGTGGTAGTCAAAGTGGCGACCCACGACCGGCTCGCCGTACATGAGCGCGCGATTCGTGTTGGCGCCCGGCCAATTGTGCATGTCCCAATGCGCGTCGACCTTGACCGCCTGGCCCATGACGTAGGCGAGCCTTTCGGTCAGAATGTGGTCACCGGGCAGAATCGGGCGCACGTCGCAGCGACCGGCAAACACCGGGCCCCGGCGGTCCAGCACCCGGTTGGCATACCGTGCCATACCACCGTGCACTTCGCACAAGAAGTCAGCCAGGGTATCTGGGTCCGGAGCACCGTAGATACCATGGTAATGATTAGACATAGCGAAGTAGGCGTAGACCTGTACCGGATACTTGCGCTGGGCCCGCGCGATGATCGCGTGGAACGCCGGCCCAAACTCCGGGTACTCGACAGGGTCGACGAGGTAAGCTCCGGCAACGGTGCGGGTGGTGACTTCGAAAAGCAGCGACGGATGGTAATAGCGGATTGTCACGGTCAGGTCCTGCGCGACGGATGCGCGCACGCCGAGGTGATCGGTCAGACGCTGCAAAATGCCGCGCGACGGGCCAAAATTTGCTCCGCTTTGCGACGTCGAGAACCCGTTTTCAAGGCAGTTCCGTTGTAGTATCAACGATCTGAACAAAGGCAGGGTCCATGATCACGCCAGTTGCGTCGGCAGGCGGTGACAGGCCAAAATCGCGACGATGTCGGCACCCAAAACACTGGCCCACCCTGAACCAGTCGACGAGCAAACGGAATCACCCGCGCGGAAGACAGTGTTTGCTGCCGGGCTGCTGCTGGCCATGTTCCTGCTTTCGGGCAGCCTCGCAGTGTACTGCGCTTGGTTACTGTGGCGCGGCGAAGCGGCCGAGGCCGTGCTGAGCGGCCTGCCCGGTGGATGTTCCAGGGTGCTGTTCGTTGATAAACCCCACTCCTCGCCTGCGGTTGCAGGTTTGATGGCACATCACGCGGTGCAATGGACTGGCGGCGGTGACGCGACCGCGCTGTTGAAGGGCTTGTCGACCGCTCCACCACCCGAGGAGATTGACTCCACCCAGGCAATTGCCTTGTGCTATCGCGGAAACTGGTGGTTTGGAGCGGCAGTGCCGGCACAAGGTGCTGCGGCCGAGGGCGCGGCGAGAGCGTTTGCAGCGTGGGTGGGCCAGGCGCTGGGACAGACGGTGGGCACGCCTTCTGGGGGACCGAGAAAAGGGGCGTGGAGTCGATGGGTTAGCCTAGCTGGGGCGCAGGTCCTGTGGATTGCCCGCGACGGTGGAAACGTTGTACAGGCTGCCTGGTCGCCTTCGGCTTCGACGCCCACGGATAACATCGACCAGGCCGATGGCGCGATGGACGACATGTTGGCAGCAATGCAGACGCGAACCCTGCAAAACGACGAACTCTTTCGGGCCGCCTTGGAGCGTTCCGGTGGCGGGGACGTGCATACCTTTGAACGCGGCCCGCCCCTGGCGGCATCGCTTGGTGCATCATCGGGCTGGTCAGAAACCGCCTCAAGCATTGATTGGCGGGGCGCGGCGCTGCGGGTCGAAGGCGAGAGCCTGATTGTTCACGAACATCTGGGCGGGGGCCAGCGCGTGGCGGCGTGGCTCAAGCGGCGCTTCGACATGCCTGTCGAGTTCGATGCCGCCCGCGTGCTGCCGGCAGAGGGCGTCGTTGCGTGGGGCGTCGACCGCTATTCGCATATTCTCGCTGCGGATATTGACCTTGTAGCAATGTCACTCGCAGCACGCCGTGCAGCGATGCCAAGCGCAACAGCCGCGACCGACAAAGCCTGGAAGGCGGCACTGGTTGGGCCGGTGGCGTGGTTCCGTGGCGAGGACGGCTGCACCACATTCGCCGCACAGGTCTCCGCCGACTGGAAAACGCGCCCAGAGGCTCTGCCGGCGCCAGTGGCAACGGCAAGCTGTCGACAGCCGGTGCGCAAGTGGTCAGGCGCGCACTTGCTGGCGGGCTCGCCAGCGGGCGTTTCGCACCTGGAGCGCGTACTGACTGGGTCGGCTCGCTCGCTCGCGGCAACCGGCCTCAGCCGAGACGCGCAACGCATGGCAAGCTCGACCAATGGTTGGCGTGACAATAGCGCAAAAGGCCTGCAAGTGTTGGAGTGGACCTGGGTCGACACTGGCATTGTGGTTGAGCGCACCTATCGCGGCAAGTAGCGGTGGCGCAGGGTTGGTCCGACGTTTTTCGCAAAACATTCATTGGTCTGAACAAAGCCCCCCTTCGTGCTAGCCCGGTCTTGCTTGATGGGACCGCCTTGGCCTAGTGTATCGGCGCGGAAACCCGCTTTGACACGCCGTGGCCCACGCGCTCCAGCCCCAGGAACAGGATCCCGCACCAGCCTGGCTTTGGGTGCCGATCCTGCTCATCGTCGCTGGCGTCTTCGCGACGGCGACAGGCGTGCGCCCGGTGGCACGTCCACAGCGCGCTGCTGCAATGGCATCAGGGCGACCAGCAAGCAGCGAGGCGCGGATGCCACCTGCGCGACGGGCGAGGCAAGTCACTGCTGGTAGCGAGCGCTGCCGCGACCGCTCCGGGGTTTGTGCGCCAATTGCGACCTTCAGACCAGGCAAAGGAGGCGCGGGACGCCCAGGCTGGTTGCGCCAGGGTGCCGACAAACCCGTTCGCGTCACGGAAGCCCAGGCTGCCGGTCTCGCGGGCGATGCGACGCCCGGAAACGCCGACTTCAGTCCGCCGCAGTTTGGCAAGGGCCGCCCGGTATGGCTTTCGCTGGGCGCCTTGTGGTGCAAGCCGTGCAAGGCGGAACTGGGCGACGTCGTCGCGGCTGTGGCCACGCTCGGCAAGGGCAAGGACCCTTCAATCCACCCGCAGCTCGTGTTGGTTCTGGGCGAGACCGCTGCCGGTCACACCCTCGCGCGCGCGCGCAAAGAAATGCTGAGCGACCACGCGCGCATGCGGCCGGACCAGCAACCCGTCACCGTGCCGCAGTGGATGCAATTCCGGGCAGACTTGCTCAACCGGTGGCCGCCCGCTTTGGCTGCCCTGCTGGGTGTGGACGCTGACGCGCTGTCCTTGCCACTCAATGCCGTGTTTGATCGCTGCGGCAACCTGTGGGACGCCCACCAGGGCGCGCTATCGCCTGCAGTGACGGATCGCTTCGCGCAACGCCTGCGCTGGTCGGAGCGCTTGCACGCGCGCGGGCAATTGCCTTGCGATGAGACCAGACGACCGGGCGAGGCCACACGGTGAAAGCGACCGTGGATCACCAAAGCGTGGCGGGCGCCCTGTTGTCGATCGCGGTCGCTGGCTATTCGGCTGACGTGCAACCATTGGACCGCGTCATCCTTTTCGCGGCAGCGGCAGCGGCGGCTGGCAACGCTTGGCGGGCAATGGGCTCGAGCCAAATCAGGGCGTCGGCGGTCGGCCTCGCGCTGGGCGGGCAAGCCATTGTGCTGCTTGGCCAAGCCGTTAGTCCGTCAGCCACCGCTGCGACGGCACTGGCGGCGACATGGACGTTGGGGTCCGCGCTTGTGGTTTTCTCGACTGCACTTGCTCCGGGAATTCGCCGAACTGCGCTCGCCGCAGCTTCCGCTGGGATGGCGGTGGCAGTCGTTGCCGGCGTACTGGCGAGGGCAGAGGCGGAACTGTCGGGGGCCAGCGCTGGCGCCCTTGGCCTCGCTGGCCTGCTGGTCGGCGCGGATCCGATCGCGCGCGCGTACGCCGGTCTAAGGACGGAACCGTCAACTGCCTCGCCGAGCCGTCAGACCTTGGCCAGCCTTGCCGTCTGGTGGTTGGCCATTGGCGTCGTGGCCGTGGCGGTTGCCCGCGCGGCGTGGCGCACATGGGGAGACACCTGATGGAACACGCCAACTTGTGCCCGCTATGCGTAGAGCCGCGCTGGCACGGCTGTAAGCACCCTGGTTGCCCTTCGCGTGTCGAGGCGCAACCCATTGTCGGCAAACTGAGTGACTTCTTGCCGACGGCCCCCAGCCTGGTCCGCCAGGGCGACGCGAAGCCGACCGCTGCGAGCATTCAGCCACCTTATCCACACCAAAACGGCGCAAACCTGCAGACCAGCACGGATACACTGAGCGCGACGGAGGACAGGTCGTGAGCGTGCTTTCCCCGGCAGCACCGCCCGCCGATGGGCAGTGGTCTGTTGCGACTGCCTTCCAAATGGGCGCCGGCCACTACGTGCAACACATTGTGGCTGCGGCGAGCGTGCGCCTGCCTGGGGGCGTGGCATTTGCTGTGGTCGAGACCGTTCCCGATCCCGACCGACCAGCAGCGTTTGCGCACGCGATCTGCAATGCATTTTGCGACGTCGTGGCCAAAGAAGCCGCGAGCGAGCGACCGCATCGGCAGCCGACCAAGGCCCTGCACCTGCTGCGCGCCGGCGTCGAAGCCAAGGGTGTCGCCGATGACCTTCGACAGTGCCCCGACCAGACGGCACTGGCCCAAACTGACCCAACAGGTGTGCGTATGGCGCAGCCGTTTGGCGGCGCGCTGCTGGCGGTGTTGGCCAACGACGGCGGCCTGGCCTGTGCATTCGTGGGCGATCCCACGCTGTGGCTGCTTGGAGCAGAGGGCAGTTGGGGCAAGTGCGACGCCATTTTGCGCCATGCCCGGGTGCTGCGCGACGAAACGACGGCCAACCGCGAGCGGCTGCTGCGTGAGGTGTTGTTCTGCGAAGTGACTGACGTACGCTGCGCGTATGCCGTGACTTCGGCGTTAGTCCGCGACGCCAGTCAGGCGACGGTCACGGGCGGTTTTCAGATCCCGCAAACCCCACCTGAGGCAGCAAGGTTGGCGCATCAACTGTTGCGCACCAGCCTGGGCAAACAGCGCGACAACCCTGAAACCAGCGACGGCGTGGCCGTGGCGTGCGCTGTGCGGTGCCTGCGCGAGGAGGTTGGGCGGCGCATTGCCCGAGCGGCGCTGTACTGGTCGATGGCTGGCGCATTTGGGATCGGCGCACTGGTTGGCGCAAGCGCCTTGCACAGTCCGCTATACCCCGGTCAGCCAGCCGAGCCGTCGCACGAGGCCCAAGCGACGGCGCCGCCTGTTTCGCCAGCCGTGCCGGCGCAATTGCCCGAAGCAACCACTGCCGCGCTGGCCGATCTATTGCCGGATTGCCCTGTCGAAGGCGCTCCGGCCCCTGCTGCGGCTGCCTCCGAACCCACGCCGGCAGTTGGCGCACCGTGAGCATCCCGAGGCTGACGCCGGCCAGTGTTGCCCTTGGCGGTGCGATAGCGCGCAGTCGCCGCTTCGAGGTCTTCGAGGCCAGTTGCGATGGCAGAGCAGCCGTCGCCAAGCGCGTCAGCGCCGACAGCCCCGTTCGCCACGGTCCGGAAAAGCTGCTGCAGCGCGAATATCGCGTCCTTGCCGCGCTCAAGCACCCGGCAATACCTCGGCCGTATGGCATTCTCGACGATCCGCGAACAGGCGCCTTGTACTTGCTCATCGAGCGCCGTGCAGGTCGCCCCCTGAACGAAGTTATCGCAGCCGGCATGTTGCGCCGCGGTCGCCAGGGCGCGCGCGAATGGGACGACACGACCCGCGACATCGTCTTGCAGCTTGGGTCGGCGCTGGCCTGCCTGCACGACAACGGCGTCCTGCACAACGACATCAAGCCGACCAACGTCATCGTCGCAGCGGACGAGAACCGCATCACGGTCAGCCTTATCGACTTTGAGGCGTCCGGGCCGAGCGACGCCGGCACTGTGCAATATGCGGCCCCTGAGCGCCAGGCGGGTGGCCAGACGGTCGACGAGCGCGCCGACGTGTACAGCCTCGCCGCCCTGGTGTTCGAGCTGCTGACCGGCGTGTGCCCGTTTGTGGCCAGCGACGCAGACCAGTCGCGCGCAGAGAAGCGGGCCTGGCCGGCTTCTTGCGCTTCACCGCCCGACCACCTGGTGCGCGCTCTGCACTATTTGGACCTGGCCCAAGGCAGCAACGACCACAAGGTGTGGCCTACGCTGCGGCGCGCGCTCGACCCGGCACCGGCGATGCGTCCTGCGGGCATTCGCAGCTTCTTGCGCGAACTGGACCCGACCCTGCACCTACCGTCGCACAGCGACGGCCCTGGACCATTGCTGGCCGTGGTGCTGGTGGCGCTGGCCTGTGCGGCGTTGGTACTGCCGGTTCACGACAGCGTCGTGCTGCGCTGGTTATTGGGCCGCAGCGAACTGACGGTCTGCGCACCGGCCTTGGAGCGGCTGGCGCGATCCGTCTGCAAAGGCTACCACCCAGCCGATCCGCAGTGCACAACCCGCCTGCGCCGCCTTGCCGCGCCTGTGGAGTGCCCCAACCGCGTGCAACAGCTGCAGACCTGTCTGCGCAAGCGATAACCGATGGCCCTGCCGACCAAGTCTGTCGCGCTCACGCGCTATGCCGTCCACGCCCCGCAGCAGGCGATGGTGTGGCGCGTTGGCTTCTTGACCGCATCGCTGCTGGTCGTCGCCGCCGGCATCGCAACCGCGCTCGTAGGCACCCAGCGACACGTCGAGGTCGCCTTCGAGTTGGATGTCGGCGTGCCCGCGTTATGTGCGGCGGCGGCCACGGGCGACAGCTGCCGGACGGCCATGACTTCGTGGCTCGGCAAGCCGTTTGGACTGCCGGCGGCGGCGCTGGGGCTTGCGACGCACCTGGTGGCGTTTGCGCTCCTGTTCGTGGTTGCCGCGGGTGCGACAACAGCGCAATGGCCGTTGGTGCGCGGGGCCTTGGCCGGTCTGCGATCGGTTGTCGGCGTGCTGGTATTTGCGCTTTTTGTCTTTGGGTTCATCGGCCGCGGCCTTCTGGGCCACAATTGCGAAATTTGCCTGATGATGCACACGGTCAACTTTTGCGCGATGGTGGTGCTGGGCATGACGGTCGCTGCCTTTGGGCGGCGGCTCAAGACCGAGGCACTGCGCGGCGGAACTGGCTGGTTGGCGGTGTCGGCGCTGGTGGCGGCCGCGATGATTCCGACACTGGCGCGCGCGGTCGATCGGTCGCTAACCGGTCGCGCCCCGAAAATCAGCGACCTCGGCAACCGCAAGGCCGAGCAGGCGGCGCGGCTCGACCTGCTGCGCCCCTGCCTGGGGCAGTGCATCGAAGGGCTGGTCTATACGTCCGACCAGGCGGCCAAAGGCCCGGCGCTCGACTTCGGCCCAGTCGGCAAAGGCGCGGCATACCGCGTGCTATCTGTGGACCTGACCTGCCCGCATTGTCGCCGCGAACTGCGCAGCCAGAGTCTGCCGGCACTTGCGTGGGCGGTTACTGGCAAGGGACCGCCTATCCAGGTCGTGCTGCGGCCGCGCGCCCAACACTGCAACGCCGCGTCGCCCAACAAGGTGCTCGGTGCGCGCATGTGCCAGGCCAACGCGGCGCTGATGTGTGCCTACAAGACCAACCCGACCGCGGCAGTCGCGTACCTGGAAGCTGAGCTCAAGCTGCCAAACGAAGATGCTTACATCGACCGCGAGGGCTGGCTGCGCAAGCACGCGGGCGGCGCGGCGGCCGACTGTTTGCTTTCTGAAAACGCCAACGGGTTCACTGGGCTGAAAGCGCTGGCGCATACCGGCGAGGCCTGGCAGGTCGCGGCCACCAAGGCCCACCGCGAGTGCACCAAGGGCATCGACGACGGCCCGCGAGCGGACGACATCGCTTGGTGTTTCACGGGATTGCCTGGCATGGCGGTTGTGCGGCCGGCTACCGCAGTACCGATGCGCGGCGCGCCGGCCGACCCGGATTTCGTGCGCAACGCCAGCCGCGAGGCCGAGTTCCGGTGGTCGCTGCTCGACCCGTGTCTGTAGGAGGTCCCCATGGGCAATGCCCGCACTTGGACGATCGCCGTGGTGTTGCTGCTGGTGCTGGCGGCCGTCGGTCTGGTGCTTTTCGCGCGCGGTACCCAGGCATGCGGCGACGGCACCTGCGGCGAAGGTGAATCCCTGGTCTCGTGTGCGCTGGACTGCCCAGGCAGCTGCGGCGACGGCTTTTGCAACCCCGATGGCGAGGATGGCGCCAATTGCCCCGCAGACTGCGCCCGCCCTGCGCCCCCGCCAGTTCCCGCGGTGCCGCCGCCGCTTGCAGACCCGACGCCCGCGGCGGCTGAACCTTCGGCAGTTCCCGTGGTTCCGCCAGCGGTAGGGGGAGCGGATCGGCCAGCCGAGCCGGGGCCGGCGGCGCCCGGTGCACGTTGTGGCGACGGCACTTGCCAGGCCGGCGAAAGCGGCAAGTCGTGCCCCAGCGACTGTCAGCCGCCCGGCCGCTGCCGCGACGAGGCGTTTCGCAAGATCGTGGCGCAGGTCGTCAAAAGCTGCGCCGACGGCTGCAAGTTCGAGTCCAAGAATCCGGTGGTTGGGATTAGCGAGGCGCAGTTCCGTGCGCTTTTCGAACGGGCCGGCGACAAGGGCATTGGTGTCCAGTTCTCGATCTTCGGCTGCAACATTTGGAAACCGGATGGCAAAGACTGCTGGGGCTACGACGCCCACTACGCCGAACCGGCGACCTGTCCACCGGACGCCAACTACGCTTGCGCCTCCAAGAGCGAAGGCGGTGTCTGCAACCCGGCGGGCGCCCAAGCCGCCTGCAAGAAGTACGCGGGTGCCATCGAAGACAGCGTGACCAGCTTCGTCAAGCAATGGCGGCAAGCCAGGTACCTGCTTTTGCTTGGCACCGCCAGCCGCACCGGCAATGACGGTCGCGGCTCTGGCGGCATGAGTCAGGCCAACAAGGACCTCGCGCTGATCCGCGCGGCCAACGTCGAAGGGCTGATCGACCGACTGCGTGGCGACTTCGAGCAGGTCAAAGAACCGGTGATGTTCAAAAGCTACAAAGTCGTGCTCGACAACACCAAGCAGTTCTTTGATTCCGCCGGGTTCAAGAAGCTGGTCGGGGCGCAGATGAAGGCGGGCAAGGACGGCGGGTTCAAGCCGACGACGGACAATGCCATCAACCGAAGCGTGATGATGATCGCAGTTGGGTGTGATTTGAGCGGCGAGGATGTGGGGGAGAAGTAGGCGAATGCGGCTGTCGATGGCGTCACCAGGACAGCCCGATCACTTTGACTTCGGCAGCTTCCCAGGTAAACGCGGCTGAGACCGATTCCTTGATGCCGTCACCATCGGCGTCGATGTCAGTTTTCACCAGGTCGGACAGCTTGGTTTTGTGGATCACGCCGCACAGCAGGCCAGACATGTTGGGCGACCCTGCATCCGCCGCCATGGTTTGGAAAACGACCTTGTGCATCGGCGGCCAGTAATCCTGCAAGCACGGAAAGAACGCGAAGTCGAAATCAGGCTCAACTTTGGCGCACTGAGTGGTTCCGCTGACTACATCGCAACTCTTCCAGGCATTGCGCGCGCTGCACGCGCCGTCGGGCCCAGCCACAAACGAGTCGGGCAGGACCTGGTAGTGGCATGGCGAGTCTTTGGCATCACCAGCGCAGGTGGGGCTGCCGGGCACGGCGGCGGTCGCCACGGCTGTCACAGCGGTGGCACCCGGGGCCTCGTCGGAGAAGGTCCAAGTGAGCCGCGGCGCGGTCCAGTCCGCCGACGGGCCGTAGATGGACATTTGGGACAAGAACGCGACCATTGACGTGCCTAACGAATTGTTAGCCTTGCCGTCGCCGTCCAAGTCGCACCCGACCTGTGGGGGCGCCACTTTCATCGATGTCACCCGCCAGAACGTCCCTGGGAGGGACGGCTTTCCAGTGCACGTCATGGGCTGGCACTTGCGGCCATTTGCGCCGCCCGGCAGACACTGCATGGCGCCGGTGCACGCGGGCGCACACAGGCATGCGGTGGGCTTCGGCACGCAGGCCTTGATGCCAATGTCGCACCAGTGGTCCTTGGGACACGGCGGGCACATCGACTTGAACGCGTCGCTGGCCGCAGCCATGTCCGCGGAAACGTCGGCTGGGGGCGTGTCGGCGGAATCATCGCTGACGTCGATAGCCTCCGCGCCTCCGTCCATGGCCACGTCTTCCGTCTGGTGCACAGGTCCCGTCGTGGCGACGGGATTGCTACACGCAACGGCCAGAGTCAGCACGAGTAGCGCCGCCGCTGCTAATGCCGTCCGCAGCGCGAAAGTGACCACCGCCAGGCCATTGCGACTCACGGCCGCCGCCGCCCTGGAAAGTCAAACCGCCGCCGCGCCAACCACAGGGCTACGACGAGCCATGCCGCGAAAGCTCCAGCACCACCACGGCCTGTGCCGGCTACACACCCACTATCCTGCACCGCGGGCTTGCTGACCGCAGCGCCGGGCACGCGCAGCCCAGCATCCACAGCGCCGACCGGACCGCCGCCACCCTGCCCTACGCCCTCGGCATCCGCGACAACCGCAGAGCCAGCTTCGGCGCCAACGCCCTCTGCCTTGGCGACGTCACTTGCGGCCGCTGCATCGCCTGGCGCTGGCTCACCCGCTGAGCCGGAATCTTGCCCGGCGCCGCCATCGCCTGCGGCATCCGCTAGCGCGGGATCGGGCTCCTGCGGGTCGTCGCACACATCGCCAATGCCGTCGCCATCGGCATCGGTTTGGCTCGCGTCAGCGACGAGCGGGCAGTTGTCGTCGGCGTCGGGCACGCCATCGTTGTCGCTGTCCGAGTCGCACGCATCGCCCTTGCCGTCGTTGTCGATGTCGGTTTGGGTGGCGTTGTCGGCCAGCGGGCAGTTGTCGACCGTGTCGGCCACGCCATCGCCGTCGTCGTCGCCATCGCAGGCATCGCCCAGCGTGTCGCCGTCGGTGTCGGTCTGGGTGGCGTCGCTGGCCCAAGGGCACACGTCGCTGGCGTCGGGTTCGCCGTCGCCGTCTTTGTCGCTGTCGCAGACGTCGCCCAGTTTGTCGCCGTCCAGGTCCTTTTGCTCAGGATTGGCCTCAGTCGGACAATTGTCCTTGACGTCCAACAGCTTGTCGTTATCATCGTCGCCATCGCAGTCGTCGCCCTGTTTGTCGCCGTCGCTGTCGGTTTGCGCGCTGTTCTTGACCAGCGGGCAGTTGTCGATGGCATCCGGTACGCCGTCGCCGTCGTCGTCGGTCTCGCAGGCGTCGCCTTTGCCGTCCTTGTCGGTGTCTAGTTGGTTGGCGTTGGCGACAAGCGCGCAGTTGTCTTTGGCGTCCAGAATCTTGTCGTTGTCGTCGTCGTCGTCGCAGGCGTCGCCCTTGCTGTCTTTATCGGTGTCGAGCTGGCTGGGATTGGCGACCAGATCGCAGTTGTCCTTGACGTCCAAGACCTTATCGTTGTCATCGTCGGTGTCGCAGGCGTCGCCGGTCTTGTCTTTGTCGGTGTCGACCTGGCTGGCGTTGGCCACGAAATCGCAGTTGTCGCTGGTGTCAGCGACCTTGTCGTTGTCGTCGTCGCCGTCGCAAACGTCGCCGACCTTGTCTTTGTCGTTGTCGGCCTGGGTCTTGTTGGCGACCTTGGGGCAGTTGTCCTGGTCGTCGAGCACGCCGTCGCCGTCGCTGTCGCCGCAAGGTCCGCCGCCGGGACCGCCGCCCCACCACTCCCAGTGCCACGCCTCGCTCGGCACCGTGCGCTTGAAGCCATAGGTCTTGCCGTGTTTGTCGAGCCACGCGTAAACGCCAGCGGACGAGGTGTTCAGGTCGAGCGCGTGGCCGGATTGGTGGTTGCTGTACCCGGGCTTGGCCGCGAGGTTGCACGAGTTGCAGCAGCAGCACTTGTAGCAATTGTAGAAATACTGCTGTTCCGACATCGTCCGAAAACCGCTGACGATTTGGATCTTGACGCCGGCTTTGGCCGCAGCCTGGGCCATCAAGATGTAGGCGTTGGCGGTCTTGACCTCGACGGGCTTGCCGTCCACGGTCACCAGGTGGATGGTGAAGGCATTGCCGTTGACGTAGCCGGTGGCGGTCGATTCCTTGCACGACCACGCCAGCGGCGCGCTAACGGTGGCGTAATTCGCCGCCGTCTGAGGCTCGACGACCGCCGGTGTGGCGAGGTCGGTGCAGGCGGCGATGCTGGCCAGCAAGACCAGCGACCAGGCCGAGGAGCGGAGAAGCGCGGACATGCTCCGATTCCAAGCGGTTCGCAGACCGCGAAGCCAGGATGCCCGGGGTTGCGGGGCGGCGCAAGCGCGAAACCCCGTCGCAACCTGGAACAAAACCCGCGACAACCGCGTTGGTCGGCGCTATCCTCCTCTTCCCCCGCCTTTTGCCTGAGGTCTGCAATGCCAACCCCGCCCGACCCCTTTGCCGCCGGCGTCACCACCACCGATCGCCGCACTTTTCTCGGCCTCGCCGCCGCCGCAGGAGCCACCTTGGCCGCACCCCAACTGTTCGCAGCACCCGTCGCCAAAGAGACTGTGGCCTTTGGTTTCGCGTTCGATGATCTGCAGGCCGTGCTTGGTGTCGCGCTAGGCCGCGGCGGCGATTTCGCGGACCTGTACTTCGAGCGCACCCGCTCGGTGTCGCTGACGCTCGAAGACGACCGCATCAGCCGCGCCTATGCCAGCAGCGACCTGGGTGTCGGCGTGCGGGTCGTCAAGGGCGACGCGGTTGGCTACGCCTTCAGCGAAGTGATGGACCTCAAGGCCATCAAGAAGGCCGCCGCCACCGCCGCGGCCATCGCCGACGGCAAGGCCAAGCCGGAGCTGAAGCCCATCGAAATCGCGCCACTGCCCAGCTACTACAGCCGCGACTTCCGCTTTGCCGGCATCGACATCGAGCAGAAGAAGAAGCTGGTCACCGAAGTCAACGCCAAGCTCAAGGCCAAGGACCCGCGCATCGTCAAGTCGAGCGTGCAGTACGCCGACACCGACAAAGAGGTGTTCTTGGTGACCAGCACCGGCCACGCCTTTCGCGACCATCAGCCGATGACGCGCCTGTGGGCCAACTGCGTGGCCGAAGACAAGGGCAAGCGCGAGTCCGGCGGGTACAACATCTCGTCGCGCAAGGGCTTTCACATCTTCGATGCAACGGCAGTTGGCCGACTGGTCGACGAGGCCGTGCGCCGCACGGTGCTCATGTTCGACGCCGTTACGCCCAAGGGCGGTGAAATGCCGGTGGTTTTGGGCGCAGGCCCAAGCGGGATCCTCTTGCACGAGGCGATCGGCCACGGCATGGAAGCCGACTTCAACCGCAAGAACACCAGCGTCTACGCCAGCAAGATGGGCAAGCCGGTGGCGGAGAAATTCGTGACCATCGTCGACGACGGCACCTTGACCGACGCGCGCGGGTCGATCCACATCGACGACGAGGGCGGGCAGAGCCAAAAGACGGTGCTTGTGGACGGCGGGACGCTCTCCAGCTACCTGCACGACCGCATCAGCGCCAAGCACTACGGCGTGCAGCCGACCGGCAACGGCCGCCGCGAGTCGTTTCGCCACGTAGTCATGCCGCGGATGCGCAGCACCTACATGCTCGCCGGCCCGCACAAGAAAGACGAGATCATCCGGTCGGTCAAAAAGGGCATCTACTGCGAGTCGTTCAGCAACGGTCAGGTCAATATCGGCGCCGGCGACTTCACGTTCTTTTTGAAGACCGGGTACCTCATCGAGGACGGCAAGCTCGGCCGGCCAGTCAAGGACATCAACCTTATTGGCAATGGCCCCGAGGTGCTGACCAAGATTTCGATGGTCGCCGACGACCTGCAAATCGACGAAGGCGGCTGGACTTGCGGCAAAAACGGCCAGAGCGTGCCCGTGTCGCAGGGCATGCCGACCGTGCTCGTCAAGGCCATCACGGTGGGAGGTGCAGCGTGAATCCGTTGCAGGCATCGCTCGACACCGCCGAGGCTGCGGTCGCCGAGCTCAAGAAACTGGGAGCCCAAGACGCGCTGGTGCGCTATCGGTCGGCGCGCGGCGTGCAGTGCCAGGTCCGCGATGGGCGTATGGAGAAGCTGCAGGAGTCGGTGACGGCCGAGCTGACCGTGCACGTGTACGCCGACGGTCGCTACGCCGCACACACCACCAATGACCTGCGCAAGGCAGAACTGGCGTCGTTTTTGGCCGATGCGGTCAAGCTGACCAGGATGCTGGACCCCGATCCGGCGCGCAGCTTGCCGCCAAAGGAACTGGTGCTGCAAAAGCCGACGGAGCTTGGGCTGTTCGACCCGGCGTACGCCAAGATCGACACCGACGCGCGCAAGCGCTTGGCGCAAACCGCCGAAGCTGCGGGCAAAACGGACAAGCGGGTGGTGTCGGCGACGGCGGATTTTTCGGACGAGCACGGGACCACGGCGCTGGTCGGCAGCAACGGTACCCACGGCGCGCAGCGCGACACCTGGTACTCGCTGTCAGCCGAGGTCACGGTCGCTGAAGGCGACAAGCGGCCGGAGGACTGGTGGGTGTCGACCTCGCGGTCGGTCAAGGGCCTGGGCGACGCCGAAGCGGTCGGCAAGCAAGCGATGCAGCGCGCGCTCGACCGTGTGGGCGCCGCCAAGCTCAAGAGCGCCGAGACGACGCTGGTCATCGAAAACCGCTCAGCCGGTCGGCTGCTGTCGTACTGGCTGCAGGCGCTGTTTGGTGCCAACTTGCAACAGAAACGCTCGTTCTTGGACGGCATGGTCGGCAAGCAAGTGGGGCCGGCCAAGCTGTTTCAGCTGGACGACAACCCGGCGCTGGTCGGCGGCCTGGGCTCGCGCAGCTTTGACCGCGAAGGGCTGGTGGCAAAGCCGTTGCCGATCGTCGATGCCGACGGCGTGCTGCGCAACTACTTTATCGACTGGTACAACGCCCAAAGGCTCAAGGTCCAGCCGACGACGGGCAGCTGGTCCAATCTGGTGCTCAACCCGGGCAGCGAGCCGCTCGACAAGCTGCTGGCCGGCGTCGACACCGGCATCCTGGTCACGTCGTTCATCGGCGGCAACAGCAACAGCTTGACCGGCGACTTTTCGCTCGGCATCCAGGGTCGCGTCATCGACAAGGGCAAGCTCGGCGCGCCGGTCGGCGAGATGAACCTGTCGGGCAACCACAAGACCTTCTGGAACAAGCTGGCCGCCGTCGGCAACGACCCCTACCTGTACAGCTCGCTGCGCGTACCCAGCCTGCGTTTTGACGGCACAGCGGTCAGCGGGGCATAGCAAACACAGAGGGGGGCTTTATTCAGACGCATGAAATTAATGTGTTTTTGATCAGAGCAACCCTGGCGCTGCGGTCCCGCGGTCCTGCGACCCTACGGCAGTCCGCACGCCGCAGCCCACAGCGCGCCCAAGTCCAGGGCCCCGGCCGGCAGCGCGCAGCTGGCGTCTTTGTAGTGCTCGGTGGCGATAACTTTGCCGCGACGCAGCCACTGCACCGCGATCGACGTCGCGCTGGTGCAGCCGCCGGCCTGGTTGGCGCGCAAGTAGTCCAGCAACGCATCCATGCGCGGCAAGTCCGCGGGCCCGAGGCTTGCTGCGTTGCACGCCCGACCGGCACCCAAGCCAAAGGGGTCGCCGGTAGAGACGGTGTCGACGACTGAAAAGCGCTTACCTGCAGCCTCATAGCGCAAGTCGCCGCCAAAGTGACCAAAACAGCCGGCGTGCACGAAGCGCAGCACCAGCTCGTCGCCGTCCCGCAGCCGCGCCGTTGCGATCTGGCCGGTATCGGTCGCGGCACCGTCGTCAAATACGGCCGGATCCACGCTGAGCGCGCCCGCCCAGGAACCGCCGCGCTTTTGCCGCAGCCAGCGCTCCAGGGCCTGCAGCCAGCCGCCAACGGGCGTCGCAGTCTGGCTAGCCTGACCCACCGCAGTCGGCCTGTTGAACGGCACAGCGGGTGCCGGCCGTTCGCGAACGCGATGCAGCGGTTCAACGGCACTGGTGGGTAGCGCCAGCAGATGCACCGATGCGAGGGCGAAGCAAATCAAACGCGCGGGACCCATGGCATTCCAATATGCCGGCTTGCTCCGGCGGTCTTTGGACGCCCACGGCTAATCAACGGTCTAGATTTCGTCGAGCGTCCGCGGCCAGCTATCCTTGAGCAACTGCGACAGCGCGCGATCGGCCAACAGCCGACCACCGGTCTGGCAGCGCGCGCAAAA
>SXRM01000236.1 GCA_005792545.1 Pseudomonadota bacterium
CGTGCTCCGGCCCGCGCTGCCGGTCCGGCGGTCGTCGCTGCACCCGCGCAGCCACCAGCCGTTGCCCCGCGCCCGCCCGCACCGGTCGCCGCAGAGGTGGCCGCACCGGCCGGCGAGGACCCGGGCGGCGATTACGTGCGCAAGGGCTTGCGTGACCTGGCCGAGCGGCCGAGCTATGCGGTGCTGAAATTCCTGCAGGCCAGGGCGGACGGTGACCGCCGCGCCGATGGGCTGCTGGCGCGGGCGTGGCAGACCGCTGGCCAGTCGGCGCGCTGCCGGCATCACGCGCTGCTGGCGTGCGCTGCCCAGCCGGGCAACCCTGAAGCGGAACAGCTCGCGCGGGCCTGTGGCGGCGACCCGACGCGCGCGGCGCAAGAGTCCGCCAATCCGGAAGACACCAAGAACCTCGGTCAGCGCCTCTACCAAGAGGGCTACGCCATCATCTACGGCGACCGCCACAGCAAAAGTGTCCGCCGGCGCATGGCCAAAGAGATGTACGCTGACGCCGCCGCCCGCGGCGTGGCTCGCGGCTACACGGGGTTAGCGCAGATCTACCTGTTCGGCGAGACCAACCGGGCGCGGTGCCTGGCGACCGCTCAAAAGGCGGTGGCGGCGGGTGAGCGCGGCGAGGCGGAGCGGCTGGTCAAGTTGTGTGGGGGGTGAGCGACCGGCAACAGCCTACCCCGGCCGCGCCGAAAACACCTGCGCAACGGGCACAGCCAACTCCGCAATCGCCGCAGACTGGATGACCTCGCCCGCGCGCCAGGTGCGCTTACTGGCATACGTCGTCCCCTGCGGGTCGCAATACACCTCGATGTGCTGCGCCGCGACGTCGACGATCCAGTACTCCGCAACCTGCGCCGACGCATAGAGCCGCAGCTTGACCTCGCGGTCGTAGTCGATGAAACTTACGGCAACTTCGATGACCAGGAGGGCCGTTGCTGGGTGGTCCGTATCTACTGCTTCGGGAAAAGCGGTGACGCACAGGTCGGGCTCCAACTCCGTGTCGTCGCGCAGACCCATCGGCATTTGCGGCCGAATTTCATAGCGTCTGGCGAGGGCCTCCACCAGCAAGTGATTGAGCCGAATGATGGCCCTGGCGTGCCGATGACCTTGCGGGGTCATGTCAATGATCTCTCCAGCAATGAGCTCGGTGCGAGGCCTTAGGGGCCCGTCCTGGGCTGCAAACTTGGCATACTCGACACGGGTGGTCCGGTGGCGACGCGGCATGGCGAGCGGTACCACTGCCTGCGTGACGCTTGGACTCGGCAGGGCTGACGTGGGCGCGAAATCCATGGCAACTACCGCGGCATGGGCATGACGCCGACTGCAAAGGCATTGTCGGCAAAACGGCCCCGGTGGGCAAGACGCAAGCGGATGCGCTCCTCCAACTACCCCAACCGCCCCACGAAAACCACCACCGTCGGCACCACGAACACCAGCACGCTCGCCAGCAGGCCCCAATTGCGCACGCGGACCGCGCCCGGGTCATTGCCAGCGTTGTGCAGCCGGTACTCGACGATTGCCAGGGCCACCGACAGCGCCACCGACAGGTAGGTGAACAGGTACAGGTACTCCGTCAGCGTCGGGTAGGCGATCTCGGGCGAATGCTCGGCCGCTCCGACCTGTAACTCGACCACCACCACCAGCGACAGCACGGTCAGCAGCAGCTTAGCGTCGATCTTTTCGTGCGGAATCCAACTGGCCGCCCACGCCAGCAGCAACAGCAGCAATAGCGGCCCCAGCACCTGCACCACAAACGGCAGCAGCGTCCGTTCAACCGTCAACACGAACCGATAGCGGCTGTAGTGTTCGTCTTGACCGTAGGTGCTGGTGGTCTCTTCGGTGTTGACCTTGGCGAACTGCCAGGCGCCAAAACTGAGGTCCGGGCCCAGGCGGTCGCGCCGCAAGTCCACGTGTTGCGAGCCAAACCGCGTCTCGCAGCGGTACACCAGCTCGCTCGACGTCAGCAGCGGGTGCTCTAGCTCGACGGCGAGCCGCTGGCGGTCAAACGGGTACCGCTGCATGTCGAAGTGCCCGCGCAGCTTGGCCTGGATCCGCCAGTTCTTGGTGTGCCACATGCCGCGGCTGGCGTAGTAGTAGGCGGTGGAGTGCATCTCCGCGGCGTTCATGATCTCGAACGGGGCCACGGTCTCCACATCCAACCGCGCGTCCTGCCAGCGCAATTCCATGGTAAAGTCGGCGTCAAAAGTGTTGCGCTGCACGTCGATGTCGCTGACGTCCAGCATCCACAGCGTCACTTGGATCTCGATGGGGCCATCGAGCGGGCCCAAGCGCTCGTAGCTGGCCGCCGCGCCCGCGTGCAGCGCCGTCGGCACCGGCTTGGCGGCGGTCTTGCGGCTGGCGGTTTGCAGCGGCAGCGGCACGTCGCTGGTGGCGGTGGCGTCGGCCGGCGCAAACAGCGCGTCGACCACGTCCTCGACAGTCGCCCGCGGCACCGACTCGTCGCAGACCAGCACCAACGGCACGGCCAGCGTCTCGCCGGCACCGGCCATACCGAACGCCTGCCGCTTGGACCACAGCAGCGGCCAGCCCTCGTCCAACAGCCGCAACTGCTCCTCGGGCTTGTGGCGCAGTGGCACCCAGCCCAGCCCGGCCAAGGCATCGGCGGTTGCCGACTGCGGCAGCCCGATGTCAAACCAGGCGTCGATCTCGCCGGCGCGCGCCGCCGCCACCGCGTCCTCGACCTGGACGGGCACTAGCGCGGCCAAGCCCAGGCTGGCGAAGCCCAGCGCTGTCCGCACGGTGTCGGCATCCACCGGCCGCAGCGCCACCCGCCGACCCTTGAGTCCGTGGTAGTCCTTGCGCTCGGGCCGCACCCAGGCGTGCAGCACCTCCGGGCCGAGCACGGCAACGGTACGCAGGCTGCGGTGCGGTCGGTCGTAGCGGCCGGTGCCCTCAAAGGCCTGCCGCGCGGCGGTCGCGCGCACCAGGGCGCAATCGCGGTTGGGATCCACGGCCGCGCGCTCGTCGGTCACCAGCCGCGGCGTCAGTTCAGCCTGGCTGCGCACCCGCTGACCCACGGCACGCGCCGTCTGCAACAGCACCGCGTCGCCAGCGGGCACCCGCAATTCCAGGCCGAGTGCAGGTGCGCTGAACACCACGCTCAACACCAGCCAGGCCCAGGCAGCGTGTCGCATGGCCATCCTCCTACGGCACCGGCCCCACTGGCGTGTCCCAGGCTTTGTCCAGGCCCTTGTCGGCGACGCAGTTGGCGTCGCCCCAGCACACGTCGTCCAACACCTGCGTCCCCAACGTGTGAAAGTAGTGGACCATCAGGTTCTTATGGTACTCGGTGAAGGTACCCTTGTACGGCTCGCCCTTCTTGTTCAACCCGGGCACCGGCGGAAACTCGTCGTTCTTGGGCGCTTGTGCGAGGTACTCGTGCTTGCCGTGCACATCGGCGAGGCACACGCCCGAGGTGCCGGGCTTGCCGGGCGTGGTGGGCACCAGGCTGCACAGCTTGCGCAACGGATTGGGGTCGTCCGGTGTAATCGCCGGCGGCGGCACGTCCTTGCCGTGCAACAGGCCAGCCGCGATGGCCTTCTCAAACCACGGCCGGTAGGGGGCATCCTTGGGGTCGAGCAGCTTGTCGCGGCCAAACAGACCCATCGCCCGCGCCAGCGTGACGCCGGTCGTGAACGGCACGGTCTGGTCGAGCACCGCCAGCATCATCAGCATGTGGGTCGGCGCGTAGCCCTGCAGCGGGTCGAGAAAGACCCGGTCTGCCACCGTAATCGCATCGGCGCCCTCCAGGACATTGGCGGCCAGCTGCACGAAGCGACGGAAATCCGGGGTATTGCGCTCCTTGCCCAGGCCCTCGTAGGGCGTCGCGGTCTTGATGTCAGCGATGGCCTTGCCGCCGGCGAAGATCCGCACCCGCATCGGGTCGAACTTGTCGCTCTGCACCGCCACCGCGAACGTGCCATCGGCGCCAACCGGGATCTTGGCCTCGTTACCGTTGGCGAGGTTTTGCAGGTGCACCTCCGCGCCGGGCGGCGCCGGCACTTTGGCAAAAAACGTTGGCACTTCGACGGCGGTCGCCCGGCACAGCCCGGTCTTGTCGTCGCGGTAGCTCTTGCGCGACAGGGTCTTGCAGCGGTCGCTGTCGTCGTTCCAGCTCAAGTAGACCTGACCCGTGGGCTTGCCACCGCTCTTTTCGGGGCAGGCCACCACTTTGGGTCCGCTGATGGCGTGCACGAGCGGCGTGACGATGCCGTGCAGCCGCGTGCGCATGAAGATGTCGGCGAGGCCCGCACCGGGCACCACCGGCGCCGCCGCCACGATGTACGGCTCAAGCGGGCTGGTGAGCGCTGTGTGGATGCCGCCCAGGCTAATGCCGGTCATGAAATACGGCACGTTGGGACCGCCGACGTCGAGCACGCCGTCCATGTCGAAATCGCCGGCCAGTAGGCTCGGCATCAGTTCGGCTTTGCTGGCTTTCTTGGGGTCCGCCGGCGGTTTGGGCACCTGTTGGCCGAGCGCCCGCAACATGCGCACGGCGACGATGTAGTCGAGCGTGGTCTGGCGCATGGCGTCGCGCAAGCGAAAGGCGTTGGGCGCATAGTAGGCCTCGCCGCCTTTGGTAAAGCAGTCTTCGTTGTCGTCGGTGGCCCTGCCCTTGACCGCCAGTTGCTGCATGAAGCCGTGCTTGAGCAGCGACTCCAAGACCTCGGTGTCGGTCATCGACTCGGGAAAGCGCTTTTCGTGATCCGCATATAGGAACTTGGGCAGCAGCGTACGGATGATCGGCAGGTACTGCGTAAAACCGCCGTCATCCAAGAACTTGACCGCATCGGCGAGCACCGGGCCGTGCCCGACGGCGTCAATCGAGAACGTGGCAATGCCGGCCTGCGCCAGCTTGTCGGCCATCAGCAGGCACTCGATGCGGCTGGTGCCAGTTGCGTGGGCGTACACCACCACCGGAAACGGCGGCTTATGCTGCGCCGTGGTCTTGGGCACGATGAGCAAAAACGGCACTTTCTCGTGAAACAGCGCGTCATCCTTGGCGATCTCACCCTTCTTGGTGTCCAGATGCCAGACGTTGTCGGGCGTCGAGCGCAAGTTCGGCGTGACCATGTCGCCAAACACCACGTGGCTGACGTAGTTGAAGTCGCCCGCCGGCACGAACTGGTTGAGCAGCGAAAAAATCTGTTTCATATACGTGCCTTGTAGCGTGTATGTGCTATCCCAAGGCACAAACGGAAACGGCTTGTCGGTGATACCGCCATAGGTCGCGTCGCCGTCGAACGTGACCTCCATGTCGTAGATGTCGTTGATCTTGGCCGGGATCGCTTTGTCGAGCCACGCAAACGCACCCTTGCCGTACAGGCCGTCGCGCAGCGCCCGAAAGGTCCGCGCCAGGTCGCCGGTCGTTAGCGTCCAGCCAAACGCGATGTCGGCGCGCTTTTTGCCGCGCTTCTCCAGGGCCGGCAGTGCGCGCTCCAGCGCCTGCGTCTGGGTGTCGTGGTTGACGAAATCGAACGGCGAACGCACGGGCCCATAGCGGCCCTCTTTGTCCCAGCCCTTGATGGCACGGGTGAGCACGACCGCGTACTGCTCGCCCGCGCGCAGCGGCAAAAGCGGCCGGATATCGAGGGTGTGCGTCGCCGTCTCGTAGTGGTACACCCACTTGTCGGGCACGCCATCGCCGTTGGTGTCGACCTGGTTGTCGGGCGGCAGCACGTAGCTGTCGAAAAAGCCGAGCTTGTCGTTGGGAAAGTAGGCGTGCGGCTCGGCGGTGTGCGGGTACCAGCCGCGGCCGAGGTCGAGCGGCACGATCTCGCCAACGTGCGCCCCGCCCGGCTGGACATTGACCACGAACACGCTGTCGTCGGTCACGGTCGTCAAGTCCAGCGGTCCATCAAAGCTGACCGAGATGGGCGTCAGGCCACTAAAACCCTCGACGTTGTTGAGGTGCTCGCGGTTGCGGCGATCGATGGCGGCTTCGGACACGGTGCTGACGTTGACGTACTGGGCGCCGTCGGCCCGCTTGCGCAGCGCGAGGTCGTTGGGAAACGGAATCTCTGGCTGCGGCCGGTGCAGCGGGTCGAACACGACGGTTGGGCCGGGCTCGGCCTTGTTGGTCGCGGCGACGCCTTGCGCGGTGCCGAGGTCCGGGTCATCGAACGCGCTGCAGCCGACCAGCAAGGCGAGCGCGGCGGCCGGGGCGAAACGCGAGAAATCATTGGTATTCATGGCGATCTCCGCGTTTCGCTAGAATTCGGCGCGCACTTGCAATTGGCCCTGCACCACGCCCACCGCCGCCATCGGGCTGCCCGCCGCGTCGTCGTAGGCGTCGCCCGGGAACCACACGCCCGCGTCCACCCGCGCCACCGCCACCAGGGCTTCGAGCAGGTGCGCGGTGCACTCGACGGCGCCGTCCAACTCCATGCCCAGGCCGCGCTTGCTTTGGGCGCCGCGCGGGCCGGTGGCCTTGCCACCGTTCAAGAACGACCGGAACGGATCGGCGACGTCGGTCGGGCTGCGCGCCCACACTCCGCCCAGCAGCACGGCGACGTTCTTGTACGGCTGCAAGCGCACCACCGGGTGCACGTACAGAGCCTGATTGACGGCGCCCAACGTCGCCACCCGCTGCACACCGGCCGGCGCACTGCCGCTGTAGCGCGGATCGCCCAGGTTGCTGGCCGCCTGCGCCGACAACTGGCGCTGGGCCTGGCTGAACATCACCAACCCGACGTGGTAGTCGCTGGCGAAGCGAAAGCTGCGCAACGTGCCGTTGAGCGGCAAGGCGTCGCCGCTGGCCCCGCCGGCCTCCAAGCGCAGCGCGCCGCGCTTGCGACCGACTTCGACCCGGGCCACGCCGCCCCACTGCGCCAAATCGAGGCCGTCGGGCTGGTTGGGCGACTTGAGCCAGCCGGTGTGGCCCCAGCCGTACAGGCCCTCGGCGGCGACTTCGACCCAGCCCGGCCCCGACTGCTGGCGCCAGCGCACGAACCCGTCGACGACCGTCGCCTGCAAGCCCAGGCCATCGGCGTCGGTCTGGCCGCGGCGCACCATGTATGCGCCGGTCTGCAGCTGCTTACCACGGTACAGGATGGCGGCGATCCGGTTGGTCGCTGCGTCGCCCGGCAAGCCGGACAGGTCGTCTTTGGACTGGGCGTCATAGGCCACGGCAATCGCCAGCGGAAAGGCCTGCAACGGGTCGCCCTTGTGCCACAGCGACGCCGGCAAAATCGCCCAGCCGAATCGCGTGACGGCATTTTCGCCCTGGCGAGCGCCAAACTGCAACGCATCGTAGCCACCATCGGTGGCAAGCACGCCCAGCCCCCACACCGATGCGGACCGCCCGAGCGTGAACTGGCCGGCGGTCGTGACCAGCTCAGCGCGACCGCGCAAAAGCATATTGTTGGTCGCCGGCTGCGGCGCCCACGGCTGGTCCCAGTAGCGCAACTGCACCTGCATCTCGGCCACGGCGTGGCGCAAGAAGCCATCGGCTGCGGAGTACGACAGTTGCGTTCCGGCGCGCGCGCGCGCTTGCATGCCGCCCGTCGGCCCCAGCCGCGCCACTTCGCTGGGCTGCGGACCCAGGCCTTCGACCACGCTGGCCTGCTCGCCGACAAAGCGCTGGTCAAAGCTGTGGCGCCAGTGCCATGGGCTTTTGGGCTCGGCCGGCGCGGCTTTGGGCTCGACCGCAGCCGGCGTCTCGACGGTCGGGTGCATCTCTGGGGTCGCAGGGGCAGCGGCCTCGACGGCGCTGCTGGCCGCCGGCAACGGCGCCGGCTCTGGGGCGGGCTGGGCATGCGCCGCTGCGCCCCACCCGACGACCGCCAATGCCACCGCCCAACGCGCGTGCAAGGGATGAAACGACAAGGCAACCTCCGCCGCCGCCAACGGCGGGCCGAGGGTAGCACAACGCGGCGTGGTGCAAAGGGCGGGACCTTGACCCGGGCGCTTGCCCCCACAGCCCCGCACGGCTACCGTGCGCCCCCTGCCCGCACCCGGGCGCTTGTGCCCGATGTCCTCGCCTGCCGCCCAAGACCTGCGCGCGGAACGCAAGCTGGTCGCCGTCATCGCGGCGGTACAGCTCGTCAATGTGCTGGACTTCGTGATGGTCATGCCGATGGGCCCCGACTTCGCGGTGGCCTTGCACATCGACATGTCGCACCTGGGCGCCATTGGTGGCGCCTACACGGCGGCCGCCGCTGCAGCGGGCCTGGTCGGCAGCACGTTCTTGGACCGCTACGACCGCCGCACCGCGCTGTTGTGGTCGATGCTGGGGCTGGCGCTGGGCACGCTCGCCGGTGGTTTCGCCTGGGATCTGCCAAGCCTGCTGGTCACGCGCGTGGTTGCAGGCCTGTTCGGTGGCCCGGCGACGTCGATCGGGATGGCCATCGTCAGCGACTGCGTGCCGCCCGAGCGCCGCGGTCGGGCGATGGGTGCCGTGATGGGCTCGTTCTCGCTGGCGTCGATTGTCGGCGTGCCGGTCGGCCTGGAACTGGCCCGCCAGGGCGGCTGGCGCTTTCCGTTCCTGGTCATCGGCGCCCTGTGCGCCGTCGTCGCGGTGCTGGCTCGGTGGGTGCTGCCCGCGATGCAGGGTCACGTGGCCAAGGCGCGCGAAAACCCGGTGCAGCTGAGCCAGGCCCTGGGCATTTTGCTGCGGCGTGACTACTGGCTGTGCTATCTGATGGGCACTTCTGCAGCCATGAGCGCGTTTTTGCTCATCCCCAACCTCAGCGCCTACACCCAGTACAACCTGGGCCTGCCGCGGCCTGAGCTCGGCACGCTCTACCTGTACGGCGGCCTGGCGTCGCTGGTCACCATGGTGGGCACCGGCCGGCTGGTCGACCGGTTTGGCGCGCTCGGTGTCACGGTGGCCTCGGTGGTGCTGTTCTTTGGCGTGCTGTGGTCGGCGTTCTGGTCGTGGACTGGGGCGGTGGGCGCCGTTTGGGTATTTGTGCCGTTCTTCGTGTCCAACTCGGCGCGCAACGTGGCCTTCAATGCCACGGTCACCAAAGTGCCGACGCCACACGAGCGTGCGCGGTTCATGTCGGCGATGTCCGCTGTGCAGCACTTTTCAGCTGCGGCGGGCTCGTTCTTGTCGGGCGCGATGATTGCAGAGCGCGCTGATCATGGCTTGGACGGCATGCAAGCCGTGGCCGTCGCCGCATTTGCAATCGGCGCGACGCTGCCGCTGTGGCTGGGGCTGGTCGAGCGGCGCTTGCGCGCGGCGGGCGTAGCGGTCGGCCGGTCCCGCTCCGCATGAGCATTGCCAACCGGACGCAAAATCGGCATACTGCGCCCCCGGTTCGCCGCTGACGGCCGCGGGAAGTGGTCCCCGCAGCTGTCGTCGTCGGCGAAACCCCCAGTCAACCGGGTCTCCTTGCGCGCGGTCGCCGCGCCGCCGTCGCCGTGTCGCCATGGATCGAAGCGCCATGCAGTGGGTCGTGCACGACGCCGCCGGTCGCGATCTGGCCAGCGACGCCGACTACATGGACCTCGCGCTGCGCATCGCGCAGGATGCCGGCACCAAGGGCGAGGTGCCGATCGGCGCTGTGGTGGTGCACGAGGGCGAGGTGGTCGCGTTTGCCGCCAATCGCCGCGAGCGCGATCAGGATCCGACCGCCCACGCCGAAATCCTGGCGCTGCGTCAGGCCGGCCAGCGGCTGGGGTCGTGGCGGCTGAACGACTGCACGCTCTACGTCACCCTGGAGCCGTGCCCGATGTGCATGGGCGCGGCGATCAACGCCCGGCTCGGTCGTCTGGCGTTCGCGTGCCGCGACCCCAAGGCCGGCGCCGCCGTGTCGCTGTATGCGCTCGGCCATGACGATCGCCTCAACCACCGCATGATCGTCAGCGAGGGCGCCCGTCGCGAGGTCGCCAGTTCGCTGCTGTCGCGTTTTTTCGCAGGTTTGCGCGGCGGCGATGGCTCGCTGGATCCCGGACAGGCGGCATGACGTTGCGCTGACGCGCGCCCGCGACTATCCTAGCGCGCCGCGAAGGGGCTGTGCGCCCCGCCGCCATTGGTTCGCCCGCACCGCGAGCCTGACAACCCAGCACCGCACCATGGTTGCCGCACCGGCCGCCGTTTTCCGCCCGGACCGCACCCGCGACCACCCACGGAGAGCTGTCCGAGTGGCTGAAGGAGCCTGACTCGAAATCAGGTGTACCGAAAGGTATCGGGGGTTCGAATCCCTCGCTCTCCGCCGGCTGGCCGCAACGGCAACCTGGTACCGGCAGGGCCGCCTTTTGGGCGCGTGCCTGCCGGCCCAATCCAACCGCAGGATCTCCCCGGTCCGGCGATTTTGGATGCAGATCAAGGCGGAGCGAGCACCGGAGCACAGGCGACCTTCGAGGTCGTTGAGCACCGGAGCGCAGGGACAACGCCCAGATGCGCCGAGAGCGCTGGATGCGGGTGCCGCCGGAGAGATGTCCGAGTGGTTTATGGTACTCGCCTGGAAAGCGGGTGTACTCCAAAAGGGTACCCGGGGTTCGAATCCCCGTCTCTCCGCCGTGCCCGGTCGCTTTGCAGCCGTGGCACCGAGGAAGGCCTCTTTTGAGGTGCTTCCGCCCGTTCGCCGGCAAGGCCGGCGGCAACAATTCGCTGTGAACCCCGCCAGGCCCGAGAGGGAGCAACGGTAGCAGTCGGGTTGTGTGCCGCCGGCCCTGCCGGCGAATTCGTTTGGGCGCGCCCATGACCCGAAATGGTCATGGGCGCGGCCCAATTGCTTGCTGGGTGGGTCGCCAGCTCGCGGCCTCGACGGCCGACTCGCGGCTCCATTTTTGGGCAGCGGATCGGCGCCGGCAGACTTGGTTGTTTGCTGGGTGGGTCGCCAGCTCGCTGCCTCGATGGCCGACTCGCGGCTCCATTTTTTGGGCAGCGGATCGGCGCCGGCGTACCCTACGACAAGCGCAAAGTTGCAAGTGCCGGGAGGCTGCCATGGGCTACGTCGTCCTTGCCCGCAAGTACCGGCCGGCCGGCCTGGCAGAGCTGGTCGGTCAAGAGCACATTCGGCGGGCGCTGTCCAACGCCTTGGCGATGAAGCGGATTCCGCACGCGCTGCTGTTTTGCGGCGCCCGCGGCACAGGCAAGACCTCGACCGCACGCATCGTCGCCAAGATGCTCAACTGCCAGCAGGGCCCCACCGACTCGCCGTGCGGGCAGTGTTCGGCGTGCCGTGAGGTCTCGGCGTCGAGCAGCGTCGACGTCCAGGAACTCGACGCCGCCAGCAACCGCGGCATCGACGAGATTCGCGAGCTGCGCAGTGGCGTCGGCTACGCCCCGCAACGCGACCGCTACAAGATCTACATCGTCGACGAAGCGCACATGCTGACCGACGCCGCCGCCAATGCATTCTTAAAGACTTTGGAAGAGCCGCCGCCGCATGTGGTGTTCATCCTGGCCACCACTGACCCGCAAAAGCTGCCGATCACCATCCGCTCGCGCTGCCAGCGCTACGACTTCCGGCGGGTCAAAGCGCAGGATGTGGTGGGTCGCCTTGGCAGCATCTGCGAAGCCGAGGGCATTGCCTACGACCAGGACGCGCTGTTTCTGGTGGCCCGCGAGGGCGACGGATCGATGCGCGACTCGCTATCGCTGCTGGACCAGGTCATCGCTTTTGGCGGCGACCGCCTAGACACCGAAACGGTCGCAGCGCTACTGGGCGTCGCCGATCGCGGCCGTACCCACCAACTGCTGCAGGCGCTGTGCAAGCGCGACACGGCGCAGGCGCTGGCGGCGTTGGGCGCCGCGCACGACTATGGCCTCGACCTCAAGACTCTGGGTCGGACGCTGGCCATGGAGGCCCGCGACGTGCTGGTGGTGCGCCTGGCCGGGTCGGCGGCCGCGCAGTTGGTCGACCGCAGCGACAGCGAGATCGAAGCCCTGCGACAGCTCGCAGATGGCACCGGCGATGCCGACCTGGAACGTCTGAGCCACGTGCTGTTGGAACTGGCCGAAACCGCGGCGACGGCGCGCTATCCGCGGCTGGTGCTCGAGTTGGGCGTGGTGCGCCTGTGTCGTGCGGCGCAACTGGCCGACGTCGCAGAGCTGACCGCGCGCATCGAGGCCCTGCTGGCCGCTGGTCCGCGCCTGGCCCCACCGCGGCCGATGGGCGGTGGCTCAGCGGGTCCGGCGCTGCCGCCACCCGGCGCGTACCGGCCCCAAGGTGGGCCGGGACCTGGCAGTCACGCAGCGCCGTCCGCTCAGCCCCCGGCGGCCTTGCCCCGGCCGGCGCCGCTGCCTGTCAGCGCCGAGCAAACCAAGGCGCTGCTGCGCCCGAGCGCGCCACTACCACCCCTTGCCCCGCCGACGCCGATGGTCAGCGACGACGACCTCGGGCGCCTGCAAGCCGCCGCGCGCGAGCTGTCCGGCAATCCAGCCCACGCGTCGCTGCTCGACAGCGTCGTGGTAACGCGCTGCGGGGCCGGAGAGTTGGACTTGGGCATCGCCAACGAGTTCTTGCTGCAGCAAGCCGGCCGGCCAGAGATGCTGGAGCTGTTTGCGCGGTCGGCCGCGCATGCCTTTGGCGGTGCGTGGCAGGTGCGGGCGGTACACGACGGGCGCGCGCGCACCGACTGCCGGTCGGCTCGCAACGCCCGCGCCAAGGAAACACAGCTGGCGAGTGCCGAGGCGACGCTGCGCCAGCACGCGGCCGTGCGCGCTGTGGCAACCGCGCTCGACGGGACGCTCGTCGCTGTCTACCCCGAGGGCGCCGATCCGAAGCTGGCGGGTCTGTGAGCGACGCTGCGCTGCCAGCAGCCTTAGAGCGCCTGGCACGCCTGCTCGGTCGCCTTCCAGGTGTGGGCGAGCGGTCGTCGCACCGGCTGGCGCTGTTCGTGCTGTCGCAGGGCCCGCAGTACGCGCAGGGGCTGGGCGCCGCGCTGGCCGAGTTGCACGACCTGGTGCGATTTTGCGAGCAATGCCACCACTTTGCCCAAGGGCAGCGCTGCGCCATCTGCGCCGACCCGCACCGCGATCCGGCGCTACTGTGCGTGGTCGAAGACGTGCCAGATCTGCTGGCGATCGAGCGCAGCGGCGAGTATCGCGGGCTCTACCATGTGCTCGGCGGCGCGCTGGCGCCGCTGCGCGGCATCGGGCCGCGCGATCTGCACCTGGAAGATCTGGTGCGGCGCGTCGACAGCGTGCGGCCGGCCGAGGTCATCGTCGCCACCTCGATCTCGCTTGAGGGTGAGGCGACCGCCAGCTACGTCCAGGGGCAACTGCGCGGCCACAATCTGCGCCTGAGTCGCATTGCTAGCGGCGTGCCGCAAGGCGCAGAGCTGGAGTACCTGGACGGTGCCACGGTCGGCCGGGCGCTGCGGGCGCGCACGCAGTTCGGTCATTCCTAGACCTTCAAGGCCTTGCCGTCGCGCGGTCTCCACAAAGTTGTTGCCCCACCGGCCCGGGATCGGCTAGAATGTACGCAGGGCGTTGCGCCTTTGCACCGCCCGCAAGCGTTTTTCTTCGTGACCCTCGCCGTGCCGCCGCTGCCGCACGTCCCCACGCGCAACGACACGCAGCCGGTCTTGCCGGCCGACCGCGTCCATGGCCGCGCGACCGTACCCGCTGGGGCAGGTCACGCTGACAGCGTGGTCGTCTCCGGGGCCCGCAGCGCGCCCGTTGCACAAGGAGCCAGCTCATGATGTTTCGCATTGGCGACCGCGCCGTGTACCCCGGTCAGGGCGTGGCGGAGATCACCGCCATCGAATCAAAGGAGATCGCGGGTAACACCGAGATCCTGTACATGCTGCGGGTCATCAACACCAACCGCAAGATCATGATCCCGGTCTCCAAGGTGGCGTCGGTCGGGTTGCGCAAGGTCATCGGCAACGCCGAAGTCGAGCGCATCTACCGCGTGCTCAAAGAGCGCACCCAGACCGCGAGCAACCAGACCTGGAACCGCCGCTATCGCGCCTACGTCGACAAGATCAACACAGGTTCGATCTTTGATGTCGCCGAGGTGCTGCGCGATCTGTCGGTGCTCAAGTACAGCAAGGCGCTCAGCTTTGGCGAGCGTAAGATGCTCGACCAGGCCCGCACGCTGCTGGTCAAAGAACTGTCGGTGGCGCGCGCCCAGGGCGAGGACGAGGTGGGTCAGGAACTCGACGCCATCTTTGCCGAGCAGCGGCCGGCCGGCGCCCTGCCGATCGCCAGCTGAGCCAAAACCGCGCAGAGTGGTCAGGGCACGTCTTGGACGACTGCGGTCGCGGCGAATCCCGAAAAACCTTGCGATTGCCGTCAGTTAATCGTTGATGGCGCGCACCAGCAGCGATCAGTTGCCCGCAGCCGCGACGTGGACTTGATACGCGTCGGCGTCCATCAAAGCGGCGAACTGCGCGGCCGAGTCGGCGCGAATGCGCACCATCCAACCGTTGCCAAAGGCGTCGCTGTTGACCAGTTCCGGTTCGCCGTCCAGCGCCACGTTGACGGCAACGAGGCTGCCGGTCACCGGTGCGTAGAGCTCGCTCACGCTTTTGGTGGACTCGACAGTGCCGAAACGGCCGCCAGCCTGCACGGCCGTGCCAACCGCCAGCAGTTCGACGTAGACCACGGCACCCAGATTTTCCTGGGCAAAATCGGTGACGCCGACGGTGTAGCTGCCGTCGCCTTCGTCGCGGGCCCACTCGTGGTCGTGGGTGTAGCGCAGGTTGCTCGGGATCGCCATGGTGTCCTCGCGGCGCACGTTTGCGCCAAAAACTTGTCAGTCCACTGGGTTGCTGGGTAGCGGCTGCACGAACGGAAACGGCACCACCACCGCCGCCTTGGCCTGGCCGCGCACGTCGATGGCCAGCTGCGTGCCCGGTGCGGCCAGCTCAGACGGCACGTAGGCCAACGCAATCGGCTTCTTGAGGCTCGGCGAGTGGGTACCGCTGGTGACCTTGCCTACCGCAGTCCCCTGGTGCAGCACCGCGTAGTCGGCGCGCGGCACGCCGCGGTCGGTCAGCTCCAGGCCAACGAGCTTTTTGGCCGGCCCCTGGGCCAGCACCTGCGCCAGTGGCTCACTGCCGACAAAGCCGCCCGTCTTCTTGGGTCGCATCGCCCAGCCCACGCGCGCCTCGTAGCCGTTGGTGTGGTCGTCGAGCTCGTGGCCATAGAGCGGGTAGCCCATCTCGAGCCGCAAGGTGTCGCGAGCCCCCAGGCCGACGGGTGACACGCCGAGGTCGCCGCCGGCGTCGAGCAGCGCGAACCACAGCGGCTCGGCTTGCGAGGGCGCACAGTAGATCTCAAAGCCCGTCTCACCGGTGTAGCCCGTGGTCGCCACCAGCAGGTCGCCGCCGCCAAAGCCGTGGACGCGGATGCGGTTGCGCGGCAGGCCGACGGCGTCGCCAGGCGCTACACGCGCCAGCAGCCGAGCCGCGTTGGGGCCCTGGACGGCGATTTGCGCAAAGTCGCACGAGCGGTTGGCAAACAGCTGTGGTTGGGTGGCGTGCGCCAGCATGTGCGCAAAGTCTTTGTCGGCGTTGGACGCGTTGACCACCAGCAGAAAGCGGTCCGCGCCCAGCCGATACACGTACAGGTCGTCGACCGCGCCGCCGTGGGCATGGCACAGCAGCGCATAGCATGCGTCGCCTTCGGCGAGTTTGCTGACGTCGTTGCTGACCAGCCGATTGACCTCCGCCTCGGCGCCCGCACCTTGGACGATGATCTCGCCCATGTGGCTGACGTCGAACAGGCCGACCGCTGCGCGCGTAGCCAGGTGCTCGGCGACCAGCCCACGGCCCTGGTATTGCACCGGCATGTGCCAGCCAGCAAATTCGACCATCTGGCCGCCCAGCCGCACGTGGGCATCGAAAAGCGGTGTCTGCTGCAGCGCGGGCGGGGTGGCGGGCGGCGGACTGTCCATCGACGGGCCTGCGGATCAACGGATCCGTCGCGCGGCGGTTTTGCACCAATCGTAGGCGGTGTCAAGGTCGCCGCGGAGGCGTCGCTGAAAACTGGACGGGCTACAGACTGGGCCCGCCGCCGCGCTTGCCCTTGTAGGCGCACGGCTCTGGGCCCTTGCGCACCCACAGCTCCATCTCGAGCGGCCGCCAGTGCTTGAGCCCGGGATCGGAAAACACCTTGTCGCGCACGAAATTCTCCAGGACGGTCGTGCGCTTGGGCAAGTCCTGGGCCGCAAAATAGCTCTGCGGCGCCGACACGATGAACTTGAGCCTGTCGCGACAGGCCTCGTCCCAGAACTTCTCCAGCGGCACCGCTCCAGTGTTGAAGACCTTGCTGTTGGTGTCCACGTGGTTGCCGGCAAGGCGGCGGCCGCTCAGCAGGGCCAGCAGCGGGGCGTAGTCGCTGGCGCCGGTTATCGTCTCGTCCGGTCGGCTGTTGGCGGCGATGTAAGCGGCCATCGCTTCGGCTTTGCTGAACCAGCGCTTCTTGCCCCACAGGTAGTGGTGCATGCCGGTCTCGACGCTGCCGCGAATCCGGTGGTCTTTCCACAATAGGGTGCGCGTCCAGTCCGAGACCCAGGTGGGCCCGGGAGCTGGGAGCCACTCAAACGTGAGGCGCTCGCCTGGGCCGTGACCCTCCATCTTGGGGCCCTTGAATTCACTCGGGTAGGCCGCGCGGTTGGCGACCATGTCAACGTGCATCCAGCACAAGCCGAAAGCCGCGGCGGCCGCGCCTGCGACAACTGCTCGTTGGGGGCTACCTGTCGGCAGCGCGTGGATCGCCCGGCCCGCGATCTGCGCCGCGACCACCACGAAGCCGGCAGCACTGCTGGCGAGGACCGGCAGCACCAGCGCAAAGTAGAAGTCGTAGCGCTCTTTGAACTGACCGAACTCGACCAGCAGCGCCAGCGCCAGCGCCCACACTAACGCAATGCCCATGGCGGGCGTCTGCCACCACTGCCGTGGATCGAAGACCGTGGTCCAGGGCGCCGCCTTGGCGTCGGGCACTCGCAGAACCCACTGGCGCAGCACCAGCACCAAGGGCAGACCCAGCGCCAGCCAGTAGTGCGCGGCGTGGTGGTACACCGACACCGCGAAATCGCGAGCGTTGAGCATGGTGGCGAAGTTGGCCAGCACGGCGGTCGGACCTTGGGACAGCGGCACGAAGCCCTCGACCTTGGCCTTCTTGGCAAAGTGGTAGGCGTAGACGCCGTCGGTGTAGGCATCGCCGCTTAGCGCCCAAAACAGCAGGTTGACGCCGCCCCACACCACCGCGAAACCGGCAACTAGCCGAGCCACCGGATGACTCAGCCAGCCGCGGACGTCGCTCCAGCGCGCCGGCCATGGCAGCAGCAGCGTCAGCACGACCGCCGTCAGCCAGCCGCCAAAGGCGTAAAATCCAGTGCTGGCCGCGGCGCCCAGGCACGCGCCCGCCCACAAGAACGACCGGCGCACCCACAGCAGCCACAGCCCGGCCATCAGCCATGCGGTGGTCAAGTTGACACCGGTCAGGTTGGTGGAGGCCTGCAGCACTTCGCCAGCCAAAAGCGTCAGCGCCAGCGCCAGCAAGCCGCCCCACGGTCCGAGCGCATGGCGGGCAATCCGCCAGTTGAACAGCGCCGCCCCCGTCGCGGCCACCACCGACAGCAGCTTGCCGATGAGGAACTGGTAACCAAACAGTTTGTAGAGCAGCGCCGGCACGCCGATGTGTAGCGGCGGATGGGAGAAGAAGAAGTCGCGGTAGGGCAGCGTGCCCTCAGACCACAGCCGCGCGGCGTAGTAGTACAGCGCTTCGTCGGTGGTCGAGTAGCGCAGGCCGTTCCATTTGAGCAGCGTCCAAGCGGCCAGCAGCAGCGCGACCGCCGATGGTTCGGCTGCCCGGCCCAGCGCCGCGAGGTCCGGTTGACGCCCGGCGGGCCGCGCCAGCTGGCCGTACAACAACGCACCGCCGGCCAAAAGTGCCCCGAAAGTGGCCAACAACGCCAGCGCACCGCCCTCTGTCGCAGCCCCCAGCGTGCCCAGTCCCAGGCCCGCCAGCGCCGCCCACGCCCACACCGGCGGCCATTGCGGGCGCGCGCACAGGCCCGCCAGAACAGCGGTCGATACCACCGCCAGCACGGCCAGCCATGGCGCACCCGCGACCGCGCCAGCAACGGGCGCCTGCCCGGCTACCGCAGCCATCGGCACTTCGCCCAGTGCAGCCAGCCACGGCACGCGGGTCTCGCCGGCAAAACCGACCGGCATCCAGCACAGCAACCAGGCGCCTGCGGTCCCCAGGCCCGCCAGCACGCGCGCGAGCGGCGAAGGCTGCCGCGCCAGCGCCACCAGACCCGGCAGCGCGACGACCGCGAACGCCGCCGGCCCCAGCCCGTGCAGACTGGCGCGCAGCGGCTCGCCGGCCCGCCCAGCCTGATCCGGTGGCACAACAAAGGTGGCAACCGCGACCGCGAGGACCGCGGCCCCGACCGCCCAAACGGGCTGGTCCGGCTGGCGCAGACTCCACAGGGCCAGCGCGACACCAGCGGCGGCTACGGCGAGCGGCGCGGCGCCAAGGCCGCCGGGCGTGGAGACAGCAAGCGCCGCCGCAACCAGCAAGATGGCCCAACCGGCAGCGCCAACGGCCGCCGTCGCCCGCCCGTCGTTTGGTGCCACCTGGGCGTCGACCGCGTCAAGCGCGTCGTGGGTGACCGGCAGGGCTTCAACGGCTGGAGGGACCGCCGCTGCGCCTGGCGGCGACGGTGGCACAGTGCGCCCTTTGCGCGCCATCGGCTCTAACCCCGCGCCGCGGTCGCCGCCATCGCTGCCTCGGCCGCGGCAAACGGGTCGGTGTGGCGGGCAACGACGTCTGCGAGCACCTGCTGGCCAGCCTCGGTGGTATCCAGCCAGCGCTCGACCGCGTCGCCAGCCACCTCGCGGACCAGCGACGCGACCACGAACCGCGCGCGCGCCACCCGCCGCTCGGTCGCCGCCGGCGATGCGGCGAGAAACCCGCGGTGATCCTCAATGCGGTCGCTCAGATCGGCCACGCCTTCGCCACGCGCGGCCACCGTGCGCACGATTGGCGGCAGCCACGGCGGCATCTGCGTCAGCAGCATCTGCAGCCCGCGCAGGTCGGCGACGGTGCGGTCGGCGCCGTCCAAATCGGCCTTGTTGACCACGAATACGTCGGCAATCTCCAAGATGCCGGCCTTGATGGCCTGGATGTCGTCGCCAAGCCCCGGCACCAGCACCACCACTGTCGTATCCGCGGTGCGCACGATATCGATTTCGTCCTGGCCCACGCCCACGGTCTCCACCAGCACCACATCGTGTCCCATGGCGTCGAGCACATGCACCACGTCATTGGTCGCACGCGACAGGCCGCCGAGCGCGCCGCGGGTGGCGAGGCTGCGGATGAACACGCCAGGGTCGGCGGCGTGCTCCATCATGCGAATGCGATCGCCCAGGATCGCGCCGCCTGAATAGGGGCTCGACGGGTCAACGGCGACCACGCCGACCCGTTTGCCCTGCGCCCGGTAGTGGCCAATCAGGCGATTGGTCAGCGTGGACTTGCCGCTGCCCGGATTGCCGGTGATGCCGATGACCTGAGCGCGGCCGGTGTGCGGATACAGCGCCCTCAACACCTGCGTTGCCACTGGGGCGCGGTCATCGAGCATGCGCATCAGCCGCGCGCCCGCCCGGACATTGCCGGCGAGCACGGCCGCAGCCGCGCTGGCGATGGAGACGGGAACGGCGGCGGACAACGCGGAACCGGCGGCCGGGCCGCTCAAAACACCGCGCCGATGCGGGTCGTGAACAGGTTGAGGCTGTCCGAGAACGAGCGGGTCAGCTCAAAGCCCAACTGCACGCGGTGCGAGACAATCCTTAGGCCCAGCGCCCCGCGGTGCGCCAGCGACACGTCAAACGAATACTGCGGCTGCACATCGGCCAGGGTCTTGTCGTCGGGGATAATCTTCTCAGCCAGCGGCTTGTAGTAGGTGCCGCTCATCGAATACGTCAGCCACGGCTGCAAGGCCACCACGCCTGCGACGCCAAAAGACTTGGACAGGGTCAGGTCGCCAAAGAAGTTGTAAAAACCTTCCAGGTGGCTGTTGCCAAAGATCGCCGTGCCACCCATGCGCGCGCCAAAATCCGGAATCGAGCGGAATCCGTCGATGAACGACGTCTGCAGCTCAAAACCGGCGGCGTACAGGCTCGAGTCGCTGAGGTGAGCGAGGCTGGCGCCGACCGCCAGGCTCTGCGGCAGGCCTTTGCGAAAGCGCATCATGTGGCTGGTCAACGACGACGACGGCTTGTCGGCGCCTTTTTGCCAATAGTCGGCCTTGTCGTTGGCGCCGCTCATGCCCAGTTCGTAAGCGAAATCGACGCCGAGCGCACCCTGCGAGGCGATGGGGCCGCTGCTGCGCGGCCCAAGCGCGAAGCTGATCTCGCGCATCAGCTGGCGCATCGAGTCGCTTTTGATCTTGGACCCGGTCGGCGTGACCTCAAAGAACTTGTCAAACCGCACGTCGAGCGGCGCAGCGCGGGCCGGCAGGGCGACCGTCAGCAACGCTGTGCACGCGAGACCGAACAGCAGCCGGCTTGTGGACACTGGATTGGGGTGCATGTCTGGACCGCCCGTGCGCCGACGCGAACCACCGCGCGGCCCCGGATTGTGGCGCGGTAGGGGCCGGCTGTCCAGATCGCCATGGCGACGGAGCCTGGCAGCGGCAGGGGGCGCCAAGCGAGCGCAACCCCTGCCGCGCCGAACAAACTAGTAGCAGGTCTGCGCGCAGACCGTCTTGACCTGGTCGACGCACTTCTGATCCCATGAATTGGTGCAGCAGAACGAATCGACGTTGCAGATCTTGGTCGCACAGTCGCCCTTGGCAGCGCCGTCGCAGCCCTTGGTTACTTTGGCGCCGATCGTGCACAGCGGGTGACCGCAAGTGCCGTAGGTGCAGCCCTGCGACTTGCAGACCGAGAACACTTCGCCAACGCACGTGCCATCCCAAGCAGTGTTGCAGCAATACGGATCGGCCTTGCAGACTTGGATGACGCAGCCCGGGCTCGGTCCCGCCTTGTCGCAGCCAGAGACCAGCGTGGAACCGGTGCTGCACATCGAGTGCGCGCACGCGGGAATGCAGGCATTGTCGCTGGCAACGGACAGCATCGCCGCCTTGCACTGATTGTCCCAGCCGTTGGCGCAGCACCACGGATCCGCTGCGCACACCTTCGCCACACTGGTCGAGCACGAGCCTTCCAGCGCAGCCCCAAGGTCGCAGGGGTTGTGCAGCCCGGTGGTGACGCACTTGCCGCCTGCGTCGCAGTAGCTGTTGTTGCAAGTTCCAGCGTCTTCGCACTTGGGCGGGGCGGCGCGCTCGCAGACATAGCCTTCCAGGGCGGTGGTGGCTAGGAAATCATTCCACTTACCGGTACTGAGCATGGCGACCACGTCCTCGTTGCCGCTGTTGTTGGGCTCGCCGGTGTTCCAGTTGGTGAACCCGAACGGGGTGCCGTCGTTCCACACGTACTTGCCCTCGGTCACGGTGTCGTTCAAGCCAATGTGCACGGACACCTTGCCCACCACGCGGTCGGCTGCATTGCGGATCGCCGTGTTCTCAATGGCGTCGCTGACACTGGCCAGGTGACCGCCCCAGTTGACGCACGCGGTGTTCGCCGCGGACCAGGTCAGCGTCGACTTGACGGCTTTGTAGCAGCGGCTGCCGACCACGTAGCCGTCACAGGCCGGGGCGCCGACGTTGTTCTTGGTGTCCGGGGTGTAGACGCAGCCCTTGACCGGGTCACAGCTGTTGACCGTGCACGAGGTCTTGTCGTCGCACACCAGCGCCGCACCGCCCACGCACTTGCCGCCGCTGCACTTGTCGAGCGTGGTGCAGGCATTGCCGTCCTGGCAGTCGACGGTGTTGTTGGTGTGCACGCAGCCCTTGAGGGCGTCGCAGCTGTCATTGGTGCACGGGTTCTTGTCGTCGCAGTCCAGGGCGCCGGTGCCGACGCACTTGCCGCTGGCCGCGCACTTGTCGGTGGTCGTGCAGGCGTTGCCGTCCGTGCACGCGGGTGGATCGCCTTTTTCGCAGACGTAGCAGATGTTGGTCGACGAGGCGAGGATATCGTTCCACTTGCCGTCGCCGAGGTAGGCTTCGATGACGTCTTCGTCACCGGAGTTGTTGGGCTCGCCCGTCGACCAGTTGGTGAACGAGTACGGCGTGCCATCGGCCCACACGTACTTGCCCTCCGCCGCGCTATCGCTCAAACCAATCCAGAACTCGCCGGTGGTGCCGCACACCGCTTTGGCCTCGTTGAAGGCCGCGGTCTGCTGCGCCAGGCTGCTGAGCGCGGTGAGATTGCCACCCCAGTTCTTGCACGCTGCCTGCGCGTTGGCCCAGGTCAAGGTGACCTTGTTGGCTTTGAAGCAGCGGCCGTTGACCACGGTGCCGTCGCACGCGGGGCCGCTGTTGGCCTTGACGGTGTTGACGCAGCCCTTGGCCTTGTCGCAGGTGTCGACCGTGCACTCCAGATTGTCATTGCAGTTGGGAGCGATACCACCCTTGCAGGCGCCGGCAGTGCAGGTGTCTGCGGTGGTGCAAGCGTCGCCGTCATTGCAGGCGATGGTGTTCTGCGCGTTGACGCAACCCTTGACCGGGTCGCACGAATCGGTGGTGCACAGGTTGTTGTCGTTGCAGTTCGGCGCGGTACTGCCGATGCACGTGCCCTTGCCGTCGCACAGGTCGGTCTGGGTGCACTTGGTGGCGTCGTCGCAGGTGACCGGCAGCGGGCGCTTGCAGACGTAGCAACCAAGCGTATTGGCGGGTGCCAGATCGTTCCACGTGCCGGTGGCCAGCATCTCGACAACATCTTCGACGTTGCCTGCGTTGTCCGGCTGGTTGACGGCCCAGTTCTTGTAGCCAAACGGCGTAGCGTCGGTCCAAACGTACTTGCCTTCGATGGTCAAGTCATTCAGGCCGATCCAGGCGCTGACGCTGCCGCAGATGCCGACTGCGGTCTTGTTGACCGCGCCGTTCTCAAGCGCGCTGCCGACGCTGGCCAGGTTGCCGCCCCAGGTCTTGCACGCCGCTTCGGCGTTGGCCCAGGTCTGGGTGGACTTGACCGCTTTGTAGCAGTAGCCATTGGCGCTGGTGCCGTCGCACGGCAGGTTCGGGCCGCTCGGGGTGTTGGCGTTGACGCAACCGCTGGCTGAATCGCAGCTGTCGGCGGTGCACTGCTTGCCATCGTCGCACTTGAGCGCCGGGCCGGACACGCACTTGCCGAGCGCACACGCGTCTTTGTCGGTGCAGGCGTTGTTGTCGGTGCACGGCAAGGTGTTCTGCACGTTGCTGCAGCCGGTCTGCGGGTTGCAGGCGTCGGTGGTGCACGGGTTGCTGTCGTCGCACTTCACCGCGGTGCCAGGTCCGCACATGCCAACGGAGTTGCAGACATCCTTGTCGGAGCAGGCGTTGCCGTCGTTGCACGCGGTGTTGGCCGCAACCGCCTTCCACTCGCACACGCCGTTGACGCAGGTGTCGGTGGTGCAGAAATTGAGGTCGTCGCAGCCCGCGTTAGCGGAGCAACCGGCCGGCACCACGACGAAGTCGTCGACAAAGAAGCCGACGGTGTCGTTGTACAAGCAGTCGCCGCCGGAGACGCGGAAGCGCAAGGCGAACACCTTGCCAACGACTGCGTCGGGCAGCGCGACGGTGACGCCATTCCAAGCTGGCGGTGCGTCAAACGACTTGACCAGGGTCCAGGTCTTGCCGGCGTCGACGCTCAGTTCGAGGTCGAGGTTGTCGTAGGTGCCGCCCTCCCAGGCGCCGCCCAAGCGGAACACGGTGCGCAACTTGGCGCCGACCTTGAGCGCGGTGCCGTCGAACTGCGGCGAGGTCGCAGTACCGGCGACCGACGTCTCCTTGCCGGCAACGCACTTGTAGTCAGTGCCGTTGTTGAAGTTGAGCGAGCAGCCCGCGGACCAGTAGCCGGGCGGGTTGGCGGTCGCGTCGATGGCCCAGGTGGCCTGGCCGGGCAGCGTCGCCGCGCTCAGCGTCCACAGCTTGGTCGATGGGTCGGCGCAGCCGAACGCTTGGGTGTACGGCAACCCGACGCAGCCGGCGATCGGCGTGGTCACGCAGCCCTTGACTGCGTCGCAGCTGTCCAGTGTGCAGCCGTTGCCGTCGTTGCAGACCTTGGGCACGCTGACCGCGCAGGCCTTGTCTTTGCAGGTGTCTTTCTCGGTGCAGACTTTGCCGTCGTCGCAAGGCGCGGTGTTGGCCGGGTACTCACAACCGTTGAGCGCCGAGCACTTGTTGTCGGTGCACGGGTTGTTGTCGTCGCATTGCTTGCCAATCCCGACGCACTTGCCGGTGGTGCACTTGTCGCCCGTTGTGCAGTCGTTGCCGTCGTTGCAAACGGCGATGTTGTTGGCGTTCTTGCAGCCGGCGACCTTGTCGCAGGTGTCGTCTGTACACGGGTTGTTGTCATTGCAGTCGAGCTTGGCGCCCGACACGCACTTGCCGCCGTCGCAAGCGTCTTTGGTGGTGCAGGCGTCGTCGTCGCTGCAAGCGGCCAGGTTGGCAGTGGTGACGCAGCCGGTCTTGCCGTCACAGCTGTCGTCGGTGCAGGGGTTGGCGTCGTCGCACTTGAGCGGCGCGCCGGCCACGCACTTAGCGTTGTCACACTTGTCGTTGTTGGTGCACTTGTCGCCATCGTCGCACGCTGCGCTGGTGTTGGTGGCGGTGCAGCCCTTGGCCTTGTCGCAGCCGTCGGCGGTGCAAGGGTTGTTGTCGTCGCACTTGAGCAGGTTGCCGGTCACGCACTTGGCGGCGTCGCACTTGTCGCCGCTGGTGCAAGCGTCGCCGTCGTCGCAGCCGATGCTGTTGGGCTTGTTGGCGCAGCCGTTGGCCGGGTCACAGCTGTCGTCGGTGCACGGGTTCTTGTCGTCGCAGTCGGCCTTGCCAGAGGCGGCGCACTTGCCATCCGCGCACTTGTCGCCGGTGGTGCAGGCGTCGCCGTCGCTACACGCAGCCTGGTTCGGCGTGCTCTGACAGCCCTTGGCCTTGTCGCAAGCCTCGTCGGTGCACGGGTTGCTGTCGTCGCACTTGATCGCGTCGCCGCCGGCGCACTTGCCGTCTTTGCAGGCGTCTTTCTCGGTACAGGCGTCGCCGTCGTCGCATGCCGTCGTGTGGTTGGCGGCGCCGCAGCCCGTCTTGGGGTCACACTTGTCGTCAGTGCAGGCGTTGCCGTCGTCGCACTTGACCGCCACGGCGCCGGCGCACTTGCCGCCCGAGCAGGCGTCCTTGTCGGTGCAGGCGTCGCCGTCGGTGCAAGCGAGGTTGTCGTCGTTGGTGGCAGTGCAGCCCTTGGCCGCGTCGCAGCTGTCGGCGGTGCAGGGGTTGCTGTCGTCGCAGACCACGGTGCTGCCACCGCACTTGCCGGCGGCGCAGGCGTCGTCCTTGGTGCACGCGGTGCCGTCGTCGCAGGCGCCGGCGTCAAGTGCCGTGGCGGTGCAACCGCTGGCGGGCTCGCAGGCGTCCTTGGTGCAGGGGTTGCCGTCGTCGCACGGCTTGATGGCGCTACCGGCGCACTTGCCGCCGGCGCAGGCGTCGTTCTCGGTGCAAGCGGTCTGGTCGTCGCACTTGTCGGCGTTGTCGGTGGCGGTGCAGCCCTTGGCCGGTTCGCACGCGTCGGTGGTGCAGGGGTTCTTGTCGTCGCAGGTCACTACGCCGGTGGCGGCGCACTTGCCGTCTTTGCAGGCGTCGCCGGTGGTACAGGCGTCGCCGTCGTCGCAGGCGCCGTCCTTGCCGCTGTTGGTGCAGCCCTTGGTGGGGTCGCAGGCATCGACAGTGCACGGGTTCTTGTCGTCGCACTCCAGGGCCGTGCCGCCGCACTTGCCGTCGACGCACACGTCTTTGACGGTGCAGGCGCTATTGTCGTCGCACGGCTCGGCCGAGTTGGTCTTGGTGCAGCCAGAGGCCAGGTCGCAACTATCTACCGTGCACGGGTTTTTGTCGTTGCAATCCAGGGCCGCGCCGGCGCACTTGCCGTCTTTGCAGGCGTCGCCGGTGGTGCAGGCGCTGCCGTCGTCGCAGGCGCCGTCCACGGCCTTGTGCTCGCATTTCTCGTCTTTGGGCGCGGGCGCGGTGGCGCCGCACTTGTCTTCGGTGCACGGGTTCTTGTCGTCACAGGTCTTGTCGTCGGTCTTGCCGTCACAGTTGTTGTCGACGCCGTCACAGACTTCATCGGGTGGCGTGGTTGGCTCGCAGGGCTTGGTGCAGAACTTGCCGTCTTTGCCATCCTTGTCCTTGCCCGCCAGGCACTTGCCCTCGGTGCAGTCTTTGTCTTCGGCGCAGGCGCAGCCGACCTTGCCGCCGCAGTCTGCGGTCTCGCTGGCCGTGGTCTCGCTCTCGGTCGTCTCGGTGGCCGCCGCGTCGGTGCCGCCGCTGGTCTCGCCGCCGGTGGTGCTGTCGTCCGGGGTGCCGGCGTCGCCGGTGGTGGTGCCGGTGTCGCCGGTCGTGCCGGTATCGACGGTCGCATCGGCGCCAACGCCGCCCGCTACGTCGGCTCCGACGCCGCCGCCGCCGTTGCTGTCTGCGGCCGTTCCGCCGCCGCCATCAGAGCCTGCGCCGTCGCCACAACCGGTGCCGACCAGGCTCACAGCGGCGAGCGTGGTCAGAACCAGCCGCCAGCGGGTTGTCGTGGTGCCAAATAGGGCAAAACAGCGAGCATTCATGAACAACTCCGTGAAGCGGGCAGGACGCGCCAGGGCGACGGACGCCAGACACGTTCGGATGCAGCGACTTGTCCGTTCGGAAGCGGCGAAGGGTTCGCTCCGAACCGGCAAAGGGCGTTCAGCGCAATGCGCCAAGCGCGGTGGTCGCTAGTTTGACCAAGACCGACTTCAAAGTCCAGCTTCCGTGACAAATAGTGGAGATGCGCTGTCTGGCGGGCCACGCAACCCGGTGTTAGCATCGCCGGGTCTTGGGGCTGGCTGTTGGGGAGGTTGCGATGATCTGGTCGTTTTCTGCCAAGTTGTCGGTGGCGTCCAACGGAGTCGCCTGGGTAGCGCTGGCGTTACTGTGGAACGGCGTCCCGGCCGCGGCGCCGCTCGACTACAACGTGCACAAGCTGCTGCACATCCTGGGCGTCATGCTGATGATGGGCAACCTGGTTGTCGGCCCGGTGTGGCTGAGCCTGGCGTGGTACAGCAACGATCAAGCGCGGATCGCCTGGGCTGCCAAGGTGTTGAGCGACTGCGACATCTGGCTGACCACGCCCGGCGTGCAACTGGCCATCTGGAACGGCATTTGCATGGCCGGCGTGCTGGGCGGCGTGCACAAGCAACCGTGGCTGTTCGAGTCGATGGCGCTGATGCTATTGACGTCGCTGTGCTCAGTGACCGTCGTGCTGTACTGGCAGGAGCGCTTGGTGGCCGAAGCGGCGCGCGGTGATCGTGTTGCCACCGGCAAGGCGCTGGTGCAGTGGGCCATCTGGGGCACCGCCGTGGGCGTGCCGTTGGGTCTGGTGTTCTGGCTGATGGTGGCCAAGCAGCCGCTGTTCTTGGGCTGAGGCCGCTGGCCGCCTACGCTTTGCCGCCGCGCACCGGCCGCAAGTCACCGTCGTCCTCGTCCTCGTCCACGTCGTCCTCGTCTTCGTCGTCGTCGCCGGCAGGTGGGAACTCGCTGCCGGCATCGCCCGACGGCGACGGTTCGGTGCCCGAATCATCCGCCTCGGGCTCCGATTCCGCCTCGGGCTGGGTGGTGGCAGGCGGATCGGCAGGCGCCGACTCCACAGGAGCTTCTTCTTGGGGCTCATCGGGCACGGCCACCGCCAGCGCCGGCGCCGGTTCCGGCCGCCACACAGCGCGCAGGGCGCAGTCGATGCCGACCTGTAGCCGCAGCAGCGCCTGGCCAGGCGCTTCCCAGCGCGCGACGATTTCTCCTTGGGCAAGGGCGGCCCTGGCAGGTTTGCGCGCCGCGACCGCCTTGGGTGTCGGTCGAGCCTGGACAGGCGTGAAGCGCAAGGGCGGCAGCGGCCCCGGCAACGTCAGCGCGGGTGCGGGCTGGGAGGGCGACGCTGGGCTGTGGCTGGGCTTGGCGTGTGTCGCAGGTGGCGCCTCGACCGGCATGGCAGCGATGGCGAGCGACAGCGCGGCAGCAGTCGTCAGGACTAGCCTAGAACCTTTGGGAAAAGCGATGGGCGGCGTCGGTCGCTGTCGCAGAGCAGAAGCGGCGTGTGGCATGCGTCCTCCAGGCCCGGGGGCGGGTGCCCCGCATGCCCAATGTGACGCCAACCGTGCGGCAATAGTTTATTTTCCGATACCGGCATGACACGCCGATCACAGCGCGGATGGACCAGCCGCCTCCGCGTGGGCGATGGTGGCTGAGCAACGCATTCGTTGGGGCGCGCAAGGCGGCGCGCAGGCGTCAGCCAGGGTCAGAGCAGGTCGGCCCGGCCGCGCGCGGTCACCTCGGCCACCACCTGCCGCACATCCTGACTGCGGTCGAGCGGCAGCACCAGGGTGGCGTCATCGGTCGCCACCACCGCGACGTTGTGCAGGCCGACGGCGGCCACGAACGGCCCCTTGCTGATGACCACGCACTGGTCACTGTCGATGGTCAGCACCGGCCCGTAGGTGAAGTTGGCGGCGCCTGCTGGCCGCAAGCCGAGGATGGAGTGCCAGGTGCCGACGTCGCTCCAGCCGGCGTCCAGCCGCACCACGGCGATTTCGGTTTCGTGCTCCATCACGCCATAGTCGATCGACACGTTTGGGCAGTGCGGAAACGCCACCTTGAGCACGGCGTGCCAGGCCTCGCCGCCGACCGCGTGGTTGCGCAGTTCAGCCAGAGCTTTGCCGATGTCGGGCACATAGCGGTCGATGGCTTGCCGCGCGCGGTCGGCGCGGACCACGAACACGCCGGCATTCCACAGGTGTTGGCCACCCTGCAGGAACTGGACTGCGCGAGCCAGGTCGGGTTTCTCGACAAACCGCGCGACTCTGGCGACGCCATCGAGCGCAGGGCCGTCCTGCTCGATGTAGCCGTAGCCAGTCTCGGGTTGGGTCGGCACCACGCCAAGCGTCACGATTTGGCCATCGTCGGCGGCCTCGGCAGCGCGCAGAAGCGCCCGCTGGAATGCGTTGGCATCAGCCACCCAGTGGTCAGCCGGCAGCAGCACCAGGATGGCGTCGGGATCCAAGGACTGCGCCACCATGGCCGCCACAGCCATGCACGGCGCGGTATTGCGCGGCGCCGGCTCGCCGATGACGTGCGCCGACGGCAGTTCGGGCAGCACGTCGCGCACCGCGTCGACCAGGTGCGCAGCGGTAATGACCAACCGTCGTTCTGGCGGGCAAATCGGCGCAATGCGGTCGACGGTCGCGCGCAGCAGTGTCGAATCGCCGAAAAAGCGCAGCAACTGCTTGGGCTCGCCCTTGCGCGACAACGGCCAGAAGCGGGTGCCGGACCCACCGGCCATCACCGCGCAGACCAGTCGTTGATGGGCGGATCGAGCCATGTCAGTCCACCGCCAGCACGCGCAAGTCGGCCGCCACCTGCAGCGGTGCGGCGGTCTTGGCCACCACCTCGTCCACCGTGGTGTCGGCGGCGATCTCGCGCAGCACCAGGCCCTGGTCGGTGACGTCGATGACGGCGAGATCGGTCACAATCTGGTTGACGACGCCCAGGCCCGTCAGCGGCAGCGCACACTGGGACAGGATTTTCGGCTCGCCGCCTTTCTCGGTGTGGGTCATGACCACGATGACGCGGCGGGCCCCGGCCACCAGATCC
>SXRM01000237.1 GCA_005792545.1 Pseudomonadota bacterium
GTCGAGCAAGCCGCGCACCTGCTCGGCATAGGCGTCGTGGACCTGGGCCCACGTGACCGCACGAAAAGCCGGGTCGTTGACCTGAGGCGACAGCGACAAGGTCTTGTTCAGCGGCCCGATCGAGCCGACGACAAACCGCGGCGTGCCCGTCCGCTCGCGCCACTTGTCGGTCTGCACGCGGGCGATGCGCGCCGCGGCCTCGTTGATGGCATAGGCCAGATGCTCGGTACCGTAATCCGCCTGAGCGATGGTCGTCGCGGTAAACGTATTCGTTTCGACGAGATCCGCGCCGGCGGCGAGATACAGGTCGTGCACTTCGGCAACCACGTCGGGGCGCGTCAGACACAGCAGGTCGGTATTGCCCCTGAGGTCACGCTGGTGGTCGCGCAGCAACTCGCCGCGAAAGTCGACCTCGTCCAGACCGCGCCGCTGCACCATGGTCCCGGTGGCGCCGTCGAGAAACAGCAACCGACGGGCAAGGATATCGTCGAGGTCCGCGACGACGCGCGGTTCAATCCAGGGCAGCTCGGTCATCGAACACTCAGAGTCCCGGCGCCGACGACGGGCCGGACATTATCGGCATGTGCGGCGAAGCGGCAAGGCAGAAGGCAACGATTGTGCATGGGGATGACACCAATTCGCTTTCAGGTGTGGCTAAGGGACTGCAAAACAATGAGTTGAACACTCTCGACACAAGACGGAGCCGCGAGTCGGCCTGCGAGGCCGCGAGTTGGCGACCCACGAAGCAAGCAAGAGGGCAGGAGAAATGATTGAGTAAATCATTTCCAGGCCCTAACGACTTTCAGACCGTGCGCTCGGCCCGCCGACGATGCGATCCGGTGGGCCGTACTTGACCATCGCAAAGGGCCGCGCCGCTGGCACGCCAGCCCCCGGCCACAGCCCGACGGTCGTGCCGGCGGTCAGGTAGATGCCTTCGTCGATAGGGAAGTTGAGGCTGAACGCCGCCTCCAGCTTTTCATCGTTGCGGTCGCCAAACGGCTTGAGCAGCGGCGTCTCGTGGGTCACGCCGAGGTCCAACCAAGCACCGTCGGGCATCCAAGGGTTCTTCCAGTTGCCGCGCACGACCGTGGGATTGAGGCTGCCGGCGACGCTCCAGCGAAAGGCCGGGCCGTCGTCGACCTTGAACATGCTGCGTGTGGTCTGAAACCGCGCGGCCGCGGTCATCGCAAACCGCCACGGTCCCCACTGGCCGGACACGATCGCCCCCGGCTGAAACGTGGGACCCGGCCGCCCGAGGTACTGCACGGGATCACCGGCCGGGATGGTGGCCCACAGCATCGCGGCGTAACCCCAGTCGCCGACGCGGTCCGGCTGGAATACGTACTTGGCGCCAACCGCGATGTCGGCAATCGCCGGGTCGGCCGGCAGCCTGCCGGAGTCCTGGCCAAAAAGGCTCGGTCGCTCCGCCACTTGCCACAAGCTGACCGGAACTACGACGCCTAGCGTCAGGTGGTCGAACATGCGCATCGCCAGGCCCGCGTCCATCTGCAAGCGGCTCTCGACCAGCGGGCGCAGCACCTTGGACTCGCTGCCCACGACGAGCGGGCGCCACGCGTACTGCATCTGCCCGCCAGCGTAGATGCCGTGAAGCTCCAACTCGCGGGCCGACTCGGTCAGCGCAATGCCAGTGCCGTCGAGCGTCGGCCGGCCGCCGGTGATGTCGATCGGCTCCAGCGCCGCCACCGGCAGCGTGACCAGGCCAAGCAGCATGGTGACCATAACAGCGCGCCGACGACGCACCAGCACCACCACTGCCACTGCCAGCAACAGCGCAATCAGCCACGAACCGCCGGCATCGCCTGGGCCAGCCGAGCAAGCCGACAGCGGCGACGTGCCGCGAATCTCTGCGCCGTACTCCAAGGTGTCGCCGTCGTCGGCGGGGTCCAGCGGATTTGTGCGCAATTCCAACACTTCGATGCCATCGTTCAGGCCACCGGCGTCGGTGTCTGCCGCGCGCGAGTTGGTCCGGTAGACCAGGATCTCGTCGCCGTCCGGCAGGCGGTCGCCATCGCTATCGGTGTCGCGGTAGTCGGGCTTGCCGTCGCCATCGCTGTCGAGGGGAACTTGCGCAAGCCCGGGCTCGCTGCCGTTTTCGAGCTTGTCGGGAACCAGATCGTCGTCGCTGTCGGCGTCGCGCGCATCGATATTGCCGTCGCCGTCGCTGTCCAGCGGCGCCACCGGATTCTGCACTTCGACGTTGTCCCAAATGCCATCGGCATCGCTGTCGGCCTTGAGCGGATCCAGACCCAGCGCGACCTCAATGGCGTTGGCCAGCGAATCGCCGTCAAAGTCACCGTCGTTGACGCCGTCGTCTCCGGGGTTTTCAGGGTCGGTTTCGCCCTGGTCGACCTTGCCGTCGCGGCTGAAATCCTCCTGGCCATCGGGCAACCCAGCGCGGTCGCTGTCGGCAACGCGCCCCAAAGTGCGGGTGGTCATGTCCTTGTCGGCGATGAACACGCCCGAGCCCACCGACGTCGCTTGCGGGTTGGGCAGCGTCGACGCGGTGAGCCCGATCTCGGTACCGTCGTACAAGCCGTCACCGTCACTGTCCTCATCCAGCGCATCGACGAGGCCATCGCCGTCGCTGTCGAAGGCCCAGTTCGCCTCCCTACCATCGGGCACGCCGTCGTCGTCGCTATCGGCGTCATTGGCCTTGGTCTTGAGCACGGCCTCCGCCGCATCGCCAATGCCGTCGCCGTCCCCGTCGGGGGCGCTCGATTGCTTGGCTGGGTCGAGCGGGTCGCCCTCGCCAGCATCGATGGCGCCGTTGCGGTTGCCATCCTCGTAGCCGTCGCCTTGCCCATCGCGGTCGGTGTCCGGCGCCAAGGGCAGGGTCTTGGTGTTGGGTTGGGCATCTGCAGTGAAGGCCCCTTTGCCCGCATCTGTTCCGCTGATCTTGAGCCCGGCACTGGCCTCGACCGCCTTGGTCGCGCCGATTTCGGTGCCGTCGGCCACGCCATCGTCGTCGCTGTCGCAGTCGCGCGCGCCGGGCAATCCGTCGCCGTCGCTGTCGAACAGCGCATTGACCTCCGCGCCATCGGCGACGCCGTCGTCGTCCGAGTCGCGGTCCACTGAACTCGTGCCGGCGCGCAACTCTTCGGCGTCGGCCAGACCATCGCCATCGGTGTCGCTCACCTTGCCGACGCTCAGGGGATCCTCCGGGTCGCTCTCGCCGGGATCCAGCCGCCCGTTGCCGTTGGGATCTTCCAGGCCATCGCGCAGGCCATCGCCATCCGAGTCGAGCCGCAGCGGGTTGGTCGCCGTGGTCGGGTCCTCGTCAGGGCTGAAGTTGTGGCGAAGCAGCCAGGTCGCTTTGGCGGTCGCCGCGACGTTGCGCTCGGTCCCGTCCGACAGTCCGTCGTTGTCGCTGTCGGCGTCGTTGCCGCAGGGTGCGCCATCGCGATCCGGGTCCAACGTGCCGTTCCACTCGTTGCCATCGAAGACACCGTCATCGTCGCTGTCGGCGTCGTTGGGGTCGCTGCCGACGACCTTCTCTTCCGCGTCCGCGAGCCCGTCGTTGTCGGCGTCCGGCATGGTGCCAGTCGAACTACCAAGCGTAGGGTTCGACTCGCCATCGGCTACCTGCAACTTGCCGTCGTGATTCCAGTCTTCGGCGCCGTCGCGCACGCCGTCGTTGTCGCTGTCTGCAGCGTCCGGATTGGTGGTGCTGCTCGGATCCGCGTCGGCTTGGAAAGCGCGCGCGGCGAGATCGGTATGGCTGTCGAGTTTGCCGGCGACCAGGCCTGCCTCGACGCTGTCCCACACGCCATCGTTGTCGCGGTCGGCATCCAAGGGCCCAATCAGGCCATCGCCGTCGCCATCGACCGGCGGCTCGGCACCGTCCGCGAGGCCGTCGTCGTCCGAGTCGCGGTCCAGCGCCGACGTGCCCAATTGCACCTCCGGCCCGTCCAGCATGCCGTCGCCGTCGCTGTCGGGGTTGGTGCGTCCAGTGCCCTTGTTTTTTTCGTCAGCGTCCGGCAGCTCGTCGCCGTCGCTGTCCAAGGACCGGTAGTCGGCCTCGCCATTGCCATCAGTGTCCTTAGGTGGCGTTTTCCAGTCGGCGTCGCCCGCTTCCTCTTTGTCGAGCCAGCCGTCGCCATCGCTGTCGTCGTCCTTGGCGTCAGGCGTTCCATCGCCGTCGGTGTCCACAGCCTGCCCGCCTGGGGCCTCGTGGCCGTCGGCGATGCTGTCGCCGTCGTGGTCGGGGTTCTTGGGGTCCAAGCCAATCTTGATTTCGACGGGGTTCTTGAGCCCGTCGCCGTCGAGGTCCCCGGCGGTGTCGTCGGCCGGGTCCAACGCGTTGGTGCCGTCTTGAACCTCTTCGCCGTCCGCTGTGCCGCCCTTGTCTGTATCGGCGAGGTTGGGGTCGGTTTCGCCCGCGTCGACTTTGCCGTTCTTGTTCTTGTCCTCGCCGGCATCGAACAGACCGTCGCCGTCGCTGTCCTTGGCCAGGGGGTTGGTCTTGGTCGCGGGATCGGCGTCGCCGCCTTTGCCAATCTCCAGCCCGTCACCAAGGCCGTCGCCGTCGCTGTCCGCCAGCACCGGATTGGTCTCGTTGCTGTCGACCTTGCCGTTCTTGTTGGGGTCTTCGGCCGAGTCATTCAGGCCGTCTCCGTCCGTGTCCGCGGCTTTCGGGTTGGTCGTCGTATTGGTGTCGGCGTCGCCTTTCTTGCCCAGCTCCAGGCCATCGGGCAGCCCGTCGCCGTCGGTATCGACGACCAGCGCATTGGTGCCGTAGAAGTTGACTTCAAGACCGTCGTTGACGCCATCGCCGTCGCTGTCGGGTTGGGTCGGATCCGATTCGCCAGCGCTCTTGTCCCAGTTGCCGTTCTTGTTGGCGTCTTCGTTGCCGTCCGGCAGGCTATCGCCGTCACTGTCGCTCTTCTTGGGATTGGATTCGCCGGCCTCGACCAGACCGTTCTTGTTCTTGTCTTCGACGCCATCGTTGATGCCGTCGCCGTCGCTGTCTGCCGCGTTGGGGTCGCTGCCAGCAAACGCCGGGAACTTGCCACCGTACTTGGCATTGACCTCAATGCTGTCGAGGATGCCGTCGCCATCGCTGTCTTTGGCGCGCGGGTTGGTTGAATTAGCTACCGGCAGGCCTTTGTCGTCCGGTTTCTTGACGCTGTACTCCTGCAGGTTGGTCAGGCCATCGCCATCGCTGTCCAGCGGCCCGTCGCTGGCGTCGAGCGGCAATAGCGGCGGGCCCTCGCCGGCCTTGGCCGCAAACTTGGACTCCCAGCCGTCGTCCATGCCGTCGCCGTCGGTGTCTTTCTTGGTTGGATCGGTTTCGCCGAGTTGGGCGTCCCACTTGCCGTTGTGGTTGGCGTCCTCGACGCCGTCGAGCAGGGTGTCGCCGTCGGTGTCGAAGGCGAACACATCGGTTTGAGTCTTGGGGTCCACATCGGGCTGGAACGGGATGGCCGTTGCCTTGGGATCCTTGGGCGAAACCTGCGCCGCAGTCATCGATAATTCGACCGCATCGCTCAACTGGTCGGCATCGGTGTCATACAGCAGCGGGCTGGTGCCGCCGGTGACCGCAAAAGACGTACCATCGGTCGAAACGCCGCCCTCGTTGCCATCCAGGATGCCGTCGTCGTCGGTGTCCGCGTCTTTGCCGTTGGTGATCAGCCGGTCCTTGAGCGGCAGTGCCTCTTGACCGTCATCGATCTTGTCACCGTCGCCGTCGCCGTCCGCTGGATTGGTCTTGGTGATGGCGTTTTCGTACTGCGTCGACAGTCCGTCGCCATCTGGGTCCTTGCCGGCGTCGTCTGCTTTGACCTTGGGGTCAGTACCGTCGCTCAGTTCGACCGGGTCGAATACGCCGCCGCCGTCGCTATCGGCCAGCAGCGGGCTGGTACCCAGACCGACCTCTTTGCCGTCATTGAGCGTATCCCAATCGGTGTCGGCGACTAGCGGCAAGGTCTTGTGGGTGTTCACTTCCGCACCGTCCGCCAGCCCGTCGCCGTCTGTGTCGGGCTTGAGGGGGTCGGTTTTCGCGGCCGGGCTGACCTCCGTACCGTCGAGCAGACCGTCGGCGTCGGTGTCGGCGACATCGGGCTTGGTCTTGTACTTAGTTACCTCTTCGCCATCTTCCAGACCGTCGTTGTCGGAGTCTTTGGCGAACCGATTGGTGTTGTAGAGGTTGAGTTCCTTCCAATCGGAAAGGCCGTCGCTGTCGTTGTCCTTGCTGTCGTCGCTGGGGTCGGTCGGATTGGTGCCATCGATCAACACTTCGGCGCCGTCGTCGCTAAAACCATTGTCGGTGTCCACCTGCAGCGGATTGCTCTTGGTCACCTGCAGCTCAATGTTGTCCGGCAGGCCGTCGCCGTCGGTGTCGACTTTGACCGGACTGGTCTTGAACTTGGTCACTTCGGCGTGGTCGGTCAGGAAGTCGCCGTCGGTGTCGGCCTTGAGCGGATTGGTCGCCGGCAGGTTGCCGGCCGGCTTGAGCTCCTCTTTGTCGAGCAAGCCGTCGCCGTCCGTATCTTTGAGGGTCGGATCGGTCGCCGCATCGTGTTCCTCGCCGTTTTCCAGACCGTCGCCGTCGGGATCGCCGGTAGGCCCTTGCCCAAGATTGCCGAAGTAGCTGACTTCCCAAGCATCGTCCAGGCCATCGGCATCGGCATCTACAGGCGCGGCGCCGGCAGCGCTGGCGGCAAAAACCGCGACCGCGCAACAGACGATTGCGGCGCAGGTGCGTGCAGCGGACAACAGAAACGGCGGGCGGATGACCTTCATGCCGGTATGGTGGCGCGCGGCGGGCGCGAGAGCAAGCACCTGTCCGAATCGCCTGTGACGCCAAGCTATTTTTGGTGATCGCGGTGCACCTGTGGCGCGGTTGCATTGGCCGCCAACGCGGCACAGACTTGCGCCCCGCGCCGCCGGGCGCGACCGAGGCCTTGTGCTGGGGCGCATCCTTCCTCTGCTGCTGTTGTTGACTGGCTGTACGGGCCTGCTCTACGAAGTGGTGTTGTCGCGGCTGCTGGCGCTGCACCTGGGCTCGTCCGGCTCGTCGCAGGCCGTGATGTTGGCAACTTTCTTGGGCGGGCTGTCGGCGGGTGCATGGGCGGTCGAGCGGCCGCTGCGCAAGTTGGTGCTCGCGCTGCCGCGGCCGATCGCAGGTTACGCAGCGCTGGAGGCCTTCATTGGCCTGTGGGCATTGGCACTGCCGACGGTGTCGTATTACGCGTTCGAGGCCTTTGCCGAGATCGCTCAGGTGCTGCCGCCCGGCGGCTGGGCGGCGACGTTGGCTAAGCTCGGCCTGGCCGCTGCACTGGCGCTGCCGCTGACGGGGGCCATGGGCGCCACATTGCCGGTGCTGGCGGCGGGCGTGCAGCGCCTGGACCCCGCCCATGGCGTCCAGCTGGTCTCGCGCTACTACGTCCTCAATGCGCTGGGCGCTGCCATAGGCGCAGCGGCAACAGGGTTTGTGCTTATCGAGGCGCTTGGCATCGTTCAGCCACTTTACTTGGGTGCTGGCGTCAACCTGGCTGTCGCGGCGTTTGCCTGGCTACTGAGCCTGCGCGCGCCGGCTTCGCCAGCGGACAACCCGCCGCAAACGGCTACCCAGCCGTCAGAAAGTGCCGCCGCACCCGCAGCGCCGATCGGTGGCACCGCACCCATGGACCTGGTCGCCGCTGCCTTTGCCACGGGCTTCGTGTCGCTGTGCGCCGAGGTGCTGTGGACGCGCATTGCGGCGCTGTCGCTGGGCTCGTCGGTGCACTCGTTCGCGTTCATGCTCACCGTGGCGATCGCTGGCATTTCGCTTGGCAGCGCCTGGTCGGCGCGCGCGGTGCGATCGCGCGATCCCCAGTGGGTGCTGGCCATGAGCCAGGCAGCGGCAGCGGCCGCCACGGCGTTCCTGCTGTTGCGCCTGGACGCGCTGCCGATCCGGTTGGCAGAGATCCGCCTGGCACTGCATCCGCACCCCGACAACTACGCGGCGTGGCTGTGGCGCGGCAACCTCTACCTGGCCGCGCACCTGTTGCCGTCGGCCATGGCGCTTGGGGCGTCGTTTCCGGCGTTGCTGGCCAGCGCGCAAGCGCGCGGAGCGGCGATGGACCGCGCGGCGGCACGCATCCTCGCCAGCAATACCTTGGGCAACCTGCTCGGCGCGCTGGGCTGCGGCTTTGTGGTGATGCCGGCGCTGGGTGTCGAGGTGTCGCTGCTGGTCACGTTCGTGATTTCGCTGTTGGTAGCGTTGCTGGTGCTGCCACGGCCGTGGCAGGGCCGCTCGCTGCTGACCGTAGCGGGGGTCGGTCTGGCCCTGGGCCCCTTGCTGCTGGTGGCCGCACCGGATGGCTTCGTGCTGACCCGCGGACTGTTCCGGCTGCGCGATACCAAGCCGCAAGATGTCGTGCGGTTTGTCGAGGCGCGCCGCAAGCATATCGAGCCGCTCTACCGCCGCGATGGCAAAGACGCGACGATCACGGTCGACAAGTTTTCCAGCGGTTTCCTGAACTTCCGCACCAACGGCAAGAGCGACGGCGGCACCGGAACCGATGTCATCACCCAGTTGATGCTTGGCCACCTCGGTATCCTGCACCGGCCGCAAGCGACCCACGCATTCACCATTGGTCTGGGCACGGGCATGACCGCCGCCGCTCTGGCCAGCCGCACGCCGATGCAGGTGCAGGTGGTCGAGCTGAGCCCATCCGTTCTCGAAATCGCACCGATTTTCAGCAGCTTCAACGGCGAGATCTGGAAGCACCCGCGCGTCGCCATCACGGTTGCCGATGCCCGCGAGGTGCTGCGCACGCTGCCCGACGGCACGCTGGACATCGTTGTCAGCGAACCAAGCAACCCCTGGGTCGTCGGCGTGGCCGACCTGTTCACCGCCGACAGCTTTGGTCGCATTCGACAAAAGCTCAAACCAGACGGCGTATTGGTGCAGTGGCTGCAGCACTACGAGCTCTCCGAAGACGTGCTGCTTGGGATTCTGTGCACGCTCAACGGCGCCTTCGCCCACACCAAGGTCTACCGCATGTCGTCTGGCGACCTGGCCCTGGTGGGATCCAACGGTCCGCTCGACGTCGACTTCGCCGCTGCCGACAAGGCCTTTGCCGATCCTGGCGTGATCGCACACCTCGACAAGCTGGGCAGGCCTGACGTGGCGCGCAATGTCTTGCAGCTGCTTGCGGGGCAGCTCTGCGGCGACAAGACCGTGCGCAGGGTATGCGCGAAATTCGACCAGCCGTTGCGCGAGCTGCATCCCAAAGTCGAATACCTGGCGCCGCGCGACTTTTTTGCGCAGACCTCGGCGCGCAACCTGTCCACACAACTTGATACCCGCCGCGGCGACGACCCGACTCGGCTCGGCGATACCGATGTGATGCGCTATTTGACCGAACGGCCGCTCGACACGCTGGCGCGCCAGGAACTGCACAAATATTTCATCGAGGTCAATCACCCGTTCGACACCAGCCTGACGGGAGCTACCGGCGACCCGGCCAAGCCGCCCAAAGCGTTGCGCAAGGCGCTGGACGCCCTGCCGCAATTCTCCACCGCCACCCTCGCGCAAAAATCCAAGGCTTGCAAAGAGCTGCGACGGGACGCCCGCTGGCTGACCGACAACCCGCACACGATTTTTGGACCGGCCTCGACGGACGCCAACGCGATGACCTGGGTGGCCCACTGCGATACCGTGCCCTGAGCCGCGACCATGCAAACCGTTGATGTTGAGCTGCCCATCGTGCGCGGCGGCCCCGCGCCCGAGGCAGATCCGACGCTGCGCGGCGAGGTAGCGCGCGCGCTCGGTATTCCCGAGCACGACCTCGGTGTTTGCACGGTGCGCCGCCGAGCCATGGATCTGCGCAAACGTCAGCGCCCACTGTGGGTGTTGCGCGTGGACGCGTTTTTGGCCAGCGAGACGCCGCCGGACGGTTCTTTGCCGCCGGTGATTCGCCCCCAGCGGCTTGCGCACGCGGCGGCGAATTGTCGACCAGTCATCGTCGGCATGGGGCCAGCGGGGCTGTTTGCAGCGCTCGCGTTTGCCGACGTCGGGATCCGCTGCACGGTCATCGACCGCGGGCAGGCTGTCGAGCCGCGCAGCTTGAAAGTCCGCGACTTGCGGGTGCACGGTCGGCTCGATCCCGAGTCCAACCTGTGCTTTGGCGAAGGAGGCGCGGGCACGTATAGCGACGGCAAGCTGTACACGCGCAGCAAGCACCCTTGGGTACGGCAGGTCTATGAGCGCCTGGTGGCGCTCGGCGCCGATCGCGATATCCTGGTTGCGGCACACCCGCACATCGGCACCAACTACTTGATTCGCATGCTGCGAGCACTGCGCCTCGCTCTGTGCGAGGCAGGTCACGATCTGCGCTTCGGTCGGCGCGCGGACGATCTGCTGCTCCGCGACATTGCCGGGACACCGCACGTTGTTGGGGTGCGCCTCGACGACGGCACCGAATTGCCGGCGACGGCGGTCATCCTGGCGACCGGGCACTCGGCGCGCGACACCTACCGGATGCTCGCCGATCGCGGCGTCGCGATGCAGCGGAAGGACTTTGCGATCGGGGCCCGCGTCGAGCATCCACAGGCGCTCATCGACGGCATCCAGCTCGGCGCCTTGGCCGGCGACGAGACGGTGGGTGCCGCAGAGTACTTTTTGCAGCAAGCCGCGCCGTCGGGTCGAGGCACCTACTCGTTCTGCATGTGCCCGGGCGGCCAGGTGTTGCCTACGCCGACGCGCGACCAGTGCCTCAACGTCAACGGCATGTCCAATTCCAACCGCGGCTCGGGCTTCGCCAATGCGGCGTGGGTTGCGCAGGTGCGTGCCGCTGAGTTCTTCTTGCACAAGGCTGGCGATCTCGACGACGACCCCGAATTCGGATCTCACGTGGCGGACGGCGCACTGCTGGGCCTCGCGCTGCAGAATCGCCTCGAGTCCGCGTGTTTTGCTGCGGGTGGCCGCGACTACAAAGCGCCAGCGCAGCGGCTCGTCGATTTCGTCGCGGGGCGCCCCAGCGCCGATCTGCCCGAGCGGTACACCTATCGACCCGGGCTGGTGGCGGGTCGCCTCGACCAGTTGCTGCCCGATCGCCTCACTCGCGATCTGCAAGCCGGCGCTCTGCAGGTCGAGCGCGCCCAGTTGCGCGGCTGGCTGTCGGTCGACGCGGTGATTCAGGGCGTAGAGACCACGACCAGTTCACCGGTTCGGGTCGTGCGCGGAGCAGATCGTCAAAGTGTCAGCCACCCTGGGCTCTATCCGTGCGCCGAGGGCGCAGGCTACGCCGGCGGCATCGTGTCCTCGGCCATTGACGGCCTGGAGGCTGCGCGCGCCATCATCGAGGCCACGCAAGCGGCCAACGCAAGCAGGGCATAGCGCCGATTCAGCGGCGCTGCCACTCGGTTCCCGGCGCGATCGCCAGCAGTTGCGGCGCGCCCTCGCGCACGGCCTGCCAGTAGTAGTCTGCGTCGCGCTGCGACTCCAGGGCACCCTGTTCGCAGTGCGCTTCCAGCCATTGTTGGATGCGGCCGAGCCACGGCCCTGCCTGCAGCCCCGTTTGCCCCAGGATGTACGTGCCCAGGCCTTTGGGCAGCGGCGGCACTTTGCTGTCTTCGGCGACGACCTCGGCGATGTGGCCGGCCAACTGGGTCGTCAGCGTCTGGACTTCGGCCTGGCGACTGCTGCGCTTGGTCGTGTAGTCCGACCGCGAAAAGGCCAGGACGTCGTCGAGATACTCGCCCATGTCGCGGACCAGACGGCGGACCGCGCTGTCGGTCCAGTTGGCGAGATACGCATTGGCGCGCGCATGGTTGCCGATGACATACACAACCCGCCGTGCGATCGCCTCGGGCATATGAAAGCGCCCGGCAACGCCCTCCATCAAGCTCGCGCCCAGTGCCTCGTGGCCGAAAAAGTGGACGCGGCCTTTTTGCACGCTGCGGGTGTGCACTTTGCCGGTGTCGTGCATCAGCGCCGCCCAGCGCACCACCAGGTTCGGCGGGCACTTCTCAATGACCTGCAGCGTGTGGTCCCAGATGTCCTTGTGATGCACCGGGCACGACTTGTGGAAGTCGAAGAGCGCGGTCGCCTCCGGCACCAGCAACGGCAAAACGCCGGCCGCATACAGGAAACGCAGACCGACCGACGCCCGCGTGCCGAGCAGCACTGCACCCAGCGCCTGCTGCCAGCGCGAGCGATCGGCCTGTAGCACCAGCACAGCGTCGCGCTGAACCGCCCGCACGAGATCGCGATCAGGCACCAGGCCAGTGTGGGCCGCGACGGCTGCGACGTCGATCATGCCCGCCGGATCGTCGCGCCACAGCCCGCGCGGATCGCCAACGGCTCGCAGCACGCCGTCGCGCCAATCGCGACCCGCGTCGTGCGGGTCCAACCGCTCACCGCTGGCCAGAATCGCGACGGCCAGCGCGCGCAGCCGGCCCCCGCGCAACGACGCTTCCAAGGCCGTCCGCAGATCTGAGCTGCTGGCGCGAACGATCCGGGCGTTCTGTGGCAATTCGGGCGCGACGCCTGCCGACAGCCATACCTCGGGCTCGGCCACCACGGCCGGTCGCTCGATGCGCGTGTCCCAACCGGTGGCGGCAGGCACGGCAGGGCCAAACAGCCAACGCGCAGCCTGCAACCCAGCGATGGCGCCACCAGCGGCGCTCACGGTGCGCCACCACTGCGCTTCGTTCGGCGGCATTGGGTTGGGTTCGGGCGGGATCGGCATGGGCATCGCAGGCGCGCAGGCGGCGCGGCGGTGGCGGTGTAGCCGCGGCGGGCGGCGCGGTCAAGGGCGCAGCGGCTTGCGGTCCAGCGCCCGCTTGTTGACACGCCCACGGCGCGATGGTACTAGCTCAATTGGGTGCCGGTGTCGCACTGCCCTCCCCCCTGGGCACGAGCGGAACCGTCAGCGTCAATTGCCGCTACACCCGTAGCGGTGAATGACGGCGCGGCCGTCAGGCCGCCATCGCGCCCGAACCGACCCCCCCGAAGGCCCAGGCCCAAACCACCTCCAGCTCGCGTGACGACTGCGCCAGGAACCCGCCCCGGAATGAAACCGGGAAAAGACCTTGGCAGCGACGAGGGGACCCGATGAAGAAAACGCTTCCCAAACTCAAGAAGACCGCAGCCGATTTCCTGTCGCCTGAGGAAGGCGCGATCAGCGAGAAGCAAGAAGCGCGCGTGTCGACCTTCCTGACGCTGTCAGGGAGCGACGGCAGCGTCTTGCCAACTGGCGACGCCAACATGACGGCCGAGCACTGCAGCCACGGTTCGCACGGCAGCCACGGCTCGCACGGCAGCCACGGCTCGCACGGCAGCCACGGCTCGCACGGCTCGCACGGCTCGCATGGTTCGCACGGCAGCCACGGCTCGCACGGTAGCCACGGCTCGCACGGTTCCTGGTAGCCGAAACCGAGCGGCGCGTTTCTGGCGTTCGCGCTTCGGCCGCACTCGTGCGGCAACGGGCGCGTTCGTCATTTTTGACGCGCCAGGCGGCCTGATCGCGCACGCTTTGCCCCGCGCACCGTGCTGGTCAGCCGGGGTCGCGGCCGCGCCAGGCTTTCATGGTGAACAGGGTGTACGGTATCCAGTAGCCGTCGTGGTGCAGCGTCGTGTCGACGCGGCTGAACCGCCGCCGCGCTAGCGCGAGGTAGGCATCCGGCGAGCGCACGTGGCGACCGCGATCGCGGCCGATGAGCCAGCGCGCCGCCCGCGATTGCTCCGGCACCCAGGCGTTGTCATAGGTCAGCACGAAGCCGCCGGGCTTGCACTGTGCCCACGCAACCTCGAACAGGTGCGCGGCCTCACTGTCATCGAGATGGTGCAGGATGGCGTTGGCCATCACCACGTCGAATCCGCCGGAAGCGATCGGCGCGGCATCGACCCGTTGGGCTGTGAACTGGCCGCGCCCGGCAAACCGTCGGCGGGCATACGCCACGTAGCGCGGGTTGACGTCGAAACCGTGGTAGACGACGCCATCGGGCAAGAAGCGCAGCATGGTGCCCGGGCCGCAGCCGATGTCGAGAATCGACAGCCCGGCGCGCGGTTGCAGCAGGTTGGCGATGTACCACCGGCGCCAACGGTCGCCGCCAATTGCGGTCTGGAAGGCGTCGTAGGCCTGTGGCAGTGTCAGCAGGGCTCGAAAGCCAGAATCGTCGTGGGCAGGCATGGTTGGCCAGCGCGCGAAGGCGCCCGGCAATGCTAGCGCGGCGTGCGTGATCCGTCATGTCGCCAATCCATACTATGCCGATAGACTTTCTTGCATTCAGCGGCCGCCATTGCTACGGTGCCGGCTGCCGCAAGACCTGGCGGCGCACGAACCGTCATGTATAACGAGTGGTTGACACAATTCCAGTGGTCGCGCATGCTGGTTGGCTTGCTGGTCGGCTTCCTGGTTGGCCTGACCGGCGTCGGTGGCGGCGTGCTTTTGGCGCCGATCCTGGTGTTCCTCGGCATCCAGCCGTCGGTCGCGGTCGGCACCGACATGGTGTACGGCACGCTGACCAAGTCGATCGCGACCGTGCGCAACGTCGCGCAGCGCCGTCTGGACTGGTCGTGGACGCTAGCGCTGGCGACGGGCAGCGTGCCGGCCGGCGTGGCTGGCAGCTTCTGCGTGCACTGGTTGCGCCTCAACCACGCCGACGCTGAGGGCGTGATCCTGCGGGCTTTGGGCGCAGTGCTCGCGTTTGCGGCCGTGGTGTCGCTGCTTTCCGAGTTGGTGCTCAAGCGCTACGATCTGGCGACGCTGCTCGACTGGACGCCGACAAACTGGGCCAACCGCGGCAAAGTCGCCGTGGCGGGCGCCGCGATCGGCTTTGTGGTCGGCCTGACTTCGGTTGGGTCGGGATCGCTGTTCGCCTTGCTGCTACTGTTCACGTCGCGGCTGAGTGCCCAGAAACTCGTCGGAACGGACATCGCTCACGCCACGTTGCTGGTTGCCGCGGCGAGCGTCGCGCACCTGGACATCGGTACGGTCGATCTGCAGCTGGCTGCCAACCTGCTATGCGGTTCGATTCCGGGCGTGCTGGCGGGCACGGCACTGATGCCACGGGTGCCGTCGCGACCGCTCAAGCTGCTGATTTGTGCCCTGGTGCTGGCGGCCGGCGTCAAGATGCTGGCCCGCTGACCGTTTGCAAAATCATTGCAAATTCAAGAAGCTGAACAAAGGCCTGGTCGAGCCTTGCCCCTTTTCCAAACGGCCGCAATGCGCTACAACACCGCACCTTTGGCGCAGCCCTGCGCTACCGCCGCCGCGAGCCGAACGCCATGAAAGTCCGCATCGACAAAGCCGCCCTGATGACACCGCTGTACCGCGCGCAAGGTGCAGCCGATCAACGTCAGAACAACAACGTCATCGCCTGCGTGCATTTGCGCGCCGAAGAAGACGGCCTGGTGCTGTCGGCGACCGACTACGAAGTAACAGTGATCGCAGAGATTTCGGCCGACGTGATTGAGCCCGGCACTGCGCTCGTCAGCGCCAAAGGCCTGTACCAGTTGGTGCGCGCAATGCCGGACGGCGCAACCATTACGCTGTCAGCCGATGCCAATCACCGTCTGCGCATTGAAGCCGGCCGCGCTTACTACTACTTGAACGGCCTGTCGCCCGACGAGTTTCCGCAACCCGGCTTGGATGGCACTGTCGCCAAGACCCTGGTCACCGACAAGCTGCACATTGAGTCGATGCTCAAGCGGACGCTGTTCTCGGTGTCCAGCGACGACGGTCGTCCTGCCATTACTGGCATCCTGCTCGAAATCGAACCGGAGGCCGCTGGACAGGTGCGGCTGCGCATGGTCTCAACGGACGGCCACCGTTTGAGCAAGTGCGAGCGCCTGGTGTCAGCGCCAGACTACGATGGCGGCCGCTCTTCGTGCATCGTCCACCGGCGCGGTGCGGCCGAGTTGCAGCGCCTGATCGAAGGCTCGGACCCGTCGCTGAGGCTGGAGTTCATCGGCCGCAACCTGGTGTTCGCGAGCGACCGCACCCGCTTGCAGGTTCGCCAGATCGAAGCCAACTTTCCGGACTACACCAAGGTCGTACCCGATCGCGGTGACGTCGCGTGCACGCTGCCCAAAGACGCGCTCGCGGCAGCCATCCGCCGCGTCACCGCGATGAGCCAGGTCCGCAGCGACTCGATCCTTAAGATGGAGTTCGAAGTCGGTCGGGTCAGCCTGGACATGCACAGCGACTTCGGCGAGGGTCACGAAGAACTGGAAATCGACACCTGGACTGGGGCGGCGATGCGCTTTGGCTTCAACCCGCGCTTCCTGCTCGACGTCTGCACCGTGCTGCCGACCGAGAACCTGACGCTGGAAATGCGCGATCAGATCTCGCCGTGCCTGCTGCACAGCGACGAAGAGCCGGGCACGACGTTCGTCATTATGCCGATGCGCCTGTAGCCGCGCGTTTCGGCCGAACGAACCATGCGGCTCGATCGCCTCACGCTGCACGATTTTCGCAATTTGCAGGGAGAGCGACCTGGCGAACCGCTGCAGTGGGCGCCTCATCCACGCTTTAACCTGCTGGTCGGCGACAACGGTCAGGGCAAGACCAACCTGCTAGAAGCCATCGCGATTTTAGGCGGTCTGCGCAGTTTTCGCACGGCGCGGCTGGGCGAGTGCATCGCCTTTGGCAAGGATCACGCGCTTCTGTCCGCGGCGACCCAGGCCGGCGGTGTGCACAGCACGCTCGGCATTGACATCGGCCACAAGGGTAGAAAGCTGGTGCTCGACGGCAAGCCGCCCAGTGGCGCGGCGGCGTTTCTGGGTCGGTTGACGGCGGTGGTGTTTACGGCGGCAGATTTGCAACTGCCGCATGCCGAACCCGAAGCAAGGCGGCGCTGGCTCGATCGCCTGGTGTTCAACCACCAGCCGGCGCACCTGGCTGAGCTGCGGCGCTACGAGACAGCGCTGCACAGCAAGAACATCCTCTTGCGCCAGCACCATGCCGGCCAGCGCGCCGATCCGGCGATGCTCGACGTCTACGACGACCTGATTGGGCGCCATGGCGGCGAGATCGTGCGCCGGCGGGCTGAAGTCCTGGCGCGCTTCTCACCGATGGTGGCAGAGGTATTTGCCGAGATCGCTGCACCTGGGCTGGTGGCCGATGTGCACTACAGGCCCAAGATCGCGGCCGGCGACGGCGCAGCGGCGGCGGTAACGGCGGCCCAGGCCCAGCGCCGCGAGCGCGATCTGCGCGTCGGCTATACGACCGCAGGCCCACACCGCGACGACGTCGATTTTCGGATCGCCGAGATGCCTGCGCAGTTGCACGCGAGCCAGGGCCAGTGCCGGGCGCTGGTGCTGGCGTGCAAGATCGCCGAGATCCGCAGCCTGGAGCGAACGTTGGGCGAGCCGCCGCTGTTGCTGATGGACGACATCTCGAGCGAGCTCGACCCCAAGCGCAATGCCGCGCTCATGCACTACCTGGACCACCTCGGCGGTCAGGTGATGCTGACAACGACCGCTGCCGAACACGTGCGGGTGGCGGCGCCGCGGCAAGTCGCGCAAGTGTCGGCGGGCAAGATTGCGCCTGGCACGGTGCTGGGTGAGGGTCCGGCGGTGGCGCGCGGAACGCAAGGCGCGCTCGGTTTGGGCAAATAGCGCTTAGCGCCCGACGAACTGCGCCAGGCGTCGAATGTGCTTGGCGACCAGATCGGTCTCCAGATTGACCTGCTTGCCTGGGCCGCCGTGCAGCAGTTGGGTGTGGGCGACCGTGTGCGGAATCAGGGTGACTTGCAGCAGGCCGGGCGGCAAGGCGTTGACCGTGAGCGACACGCCGTCGATCGCCACGCTGCCCTTGACGACCAGTTCCGGCTCCAGATCGGCGGGAACCGCGTAGGTGACGTCGAATGCGCCGCCGCTCTCTTGCATCGCGAGCAACTGGCCGGTGCCATCGACGTGGCCTGTCACCAGATGGCCACCCAGCCGCTGCCCGAGCTTGGCTGCGCGCTCCAGGTTGACGGGCTGCGCCGCGCCAAGTGCGCCAAACGCCGTCCTGGCGATCGTTTCGGACGACAACTCAAAGACCAACGCTTGCCCGCCGTCGTCCAGGTGCTCCACGGCAACCACGGTCAGGCAACAGCCGTTGACCGCGACTGAGTCCCCCAAGGCGGCGGCGTCGTCATCTGGCCACTTCGCAGTCAGCCACAGCCGGTGCAGGCCACCTTGTGGCACAAAGGAGCGGACCTGCCCCACCGCCTCGATGAGTCCCGTGAACATGACCTACTCCTTGGCGAACCGCCCGGTCAGCCACACGTCGTCGCCGCAGCGTTCGAAAGCCGACCAGGTACACGCAATCGCACCGTCGATAGAACCGATGCCCAGATCGCCGACGGCACACGGGCCGGCGCCGAGGAGCTTAGGCGCCACGAACAAATCCAGCCGATCCACGAGCTTGTCGCGAATCAGTGTCGCGGCCAGGGTGGGACCGCCTTCGCAGAGCAAATGGCACACGCCAAGCTCCGACAGATGGGCCAGCGCCCGGTCGAGCCAGTCGTCTCCGGCAGCCAGACTCGCGACCTGGACGCCACGGTCCTGCCACCCGGCCCATCCTGCCGGTCGCGCGGTCACGATGCGCGTTGCTTGCGCGGCGGTCTGACCCAGGTGGCGCCCGTCGGGATCGACCTCAGCAAGGCGGCCGCGCCGATCGAGCACGATCCGCAGCGGCAGCGGTCCGGCGGCGGAAGCGTGGCGCAAATCGAGGCGCGGATCGTCCGCCAGCGCGGTACCGCTGCCCACCACAACGGCATCCGCTTCGGCGCGCATGGTGGCAACCGCGGTCCTCGCCGCGGGTCCGGTAATCCAGCGCGAAGAGCCATCAGCGGCGGCTACGCGGCCGTCCACCGTCGTTGCGAGCTTGAGCTGGACGAAAGGTCGGTGAAACTGGACGTTGGTTAAGAACACCTCGGCAACCCGTGCCGCATCTTTGTACCCAAGACCGTGCTCGGTGGCGATACCGGCTGCCTGCAACCGCTCCAGGCCCCCTTGCGCGGCGGGATTGGGATCGCGAACAGCAGCAACGACCCGCGCCACACCGGCGGCAATCAGCGCCTCGCTGCACGGCCCGGTGCGCCCGTGGTGGTTGCAGGGCTCCAGCGTGATGTAGGCGGTTGCCCCGCGCGCTCGCTCGCCAGCAGCCTGCAGGGCCGCGATTTCGGCGTGTGGTCCGCCACAGGCAGCATGAAAGCCCGCGCCGACGGCCACGTCGTCCTTGACCAGCACACAGCCGACCTTGGGATTGGGCCGGACGGCGCGAGTGCCCTGCCCGGCCAACGCGACGGCCTGCGCCATCCAATGCTCGTCGGCCGGGATCACGGCGCGCCATCGCCCGGATGTGCACCCCCGGCTGCCAGGGTCTGGACCTCGTCGAGCAGCGCGTGGATGTCCGAGAAATCCTTGTAGACACTAGCAAATCGCACGTAGGCCACCAGATCGTTGTCGCGCAAGAACTGCATGACCGCGTCGCCGAGCACGCTCGACGCCACTTCGCGATCGGCAGACTCAGCGTACTTGAGCTCCATGGCGCGGCCGAAGTCGTAAACAGCGTCTGACGAGACCGGCCGACGGTGCACGGCCTTGAAGATGCCGGCGAGCAGCTTGTCGGTCGAGTAGGGCTGCCGCTGACCGTCCTTTTTCACCACGGCCGGCAGCTGCAGTTCGATACGCTCGTAGGTGGTGAAGCGGTGGTTGCAGGCATCACACACGCGCCGGCGGCGGATGGCATCGCCCTGAGGGGCGACGCGCGACTCCAACACGCTGGTTTCGCTGTGCTTGCAAACGGGACAGCGCACGGACCTACTCCATGGCGGCGACCTTGTCTAAGCGCGGCTGGTGGCGCGCATCGAACGCGGCGTTCAACCACGCGTCGACGCACTCAGCGGCCACCAACGGGCCGACCACACGCGCGCCAATGCACAACACGTTGGCGGCGTTGTGCTCACCGGCGAGGCGCGCAGTCGTGACGTCGTGGACGAGCGCGGCCCGGATACCCACCACCTTATTGGCGGCAATGCTCATGCCGATACCCGTGCCACACAGCAGCACGGCCTTGTCTGCGTTGCCGGTCACGACGGCGCCCGCGGCAGCTCCGGCGTAGTCGGGATAGTCCACGCGCTGGCCCTCGTCACAGCCGAGGTCGTCAACTTGATGGCCAGCGCGTTCGAGGTGCGCAGCGAGGTGCAGCCGGAGTTCGATAGCCGCGTGGTCCGAGGCGAGGGCGATGCGCATGACGGGCCTTGGGGCGATCAGTCGCCAAAATTCTCGGTCACCAACATGTTCTTGCTGTCGCCCTTGGACTTGGCGACGCCGAACCCGGCGACCTTGTAGTTGCCGAGCATGTTGCGGCGGTGGCCGGCGCTCCAAAACAGACCGTTGTGGGCGCCCTCGATCGACAAGCTCGACGCGATGTTTTCGCCGATGCCCTTGTTCCAGCCGAACTTCTTGGCGCGATCGCCGGGTCCCTCGCCGTTGGGCGAGTTGTGGGCAAAGTAGCCTTGCGCGCCCATGTCGTCTGAGTGGTACTGCGCGACCTTGTTCAAGGTGTCGTTCAACGTCAGCGCGGGCAAGCCGACCTTGGCACGCTCCTGGTTGGTCAGGTCCAGCAGCTTTTGGCGGTACGTGGCCAATTGCGCTTCGGTGGGTGGTGCGGCAAGCCCGGCGCCCCCTGAGTGCTCGACTGGAATGAGCGGCAAAGCAGCGCCGACATACACAGCGCAGTTCAGAATCGCGCCGCCGCCGGTGTTGTTGACCTCGACGGTGTACATGCCGGTCTTGGTAAACGTGTAGCTGAAAGCGAGTGTGCCGCCCTTGGCCGCGCTGCCGGTGGCGGTGACACTGTCCACCCAAATGTCCGGCCGCGAGATCTCGATGCCCGATCGCGCCGCCTCACCCAGTTTGACGGACACATTGAGCTTGACCGGCGCGGTCGCGTGCCACTCTTCCAGGCCGGTCGCTGTCGTTGTCGCGGTCTGGCAAGGGCCGCCGAAGTGGGGTCCGAGCTCGATCGTGCCGCTGCCCAGCAGGTTGGGCGTCACGCCCCAGTTCTTGGAGCCGCCCTCAAGTCGCCACTGCGCGGGTCCGATCTGCAAGCCCTGAGAAGCAGACCATGCGTAGTCCACGCCCTTTTCGCCAGGCGTATTGCCTAGCACGATCTTGCTGCGCCCCTCTTGCTTGTTGCACAGCAGCAATTCAACGGGTTTGGCTTTGCCCGCGACGGTCTGGGTCAGCCGGACGCAGTGAAACGGCCACTCGTCTTCGGGCCACTGCACGATCGTGGTGCCGTCTTGAACGGAGTACTTGATCTGCGCATCGGCACCGGGCTTGCCGTCTGCGCCAGCATCGCTGCCTGCGCCACCGGCCGAACCGGATCCACCCTCGCCGGCACAGGCGATCAGCGCGCCTAAGCCGCACACCAGCGCGGCAACGCCAACCGTTGCGCGGGTGGTGCGCGCCAGCAACTGCGGGCGGGCGCCGTAGGTCAACGGCTACTCCGCCGCGGCGGCAGCAGCGTCGTCGGCCGGCAAGGCCACGGCAAGGACCTGCTTGCCGCGGTACATGCCGCACGCCGAGCACACGCGGTGCGGACGCACCGGGGCGCCACAGGCGACGTTGGCGCACAGGGTCAGCGTGGGGGCCTTGATGACGTCCCACTGCGCGCGGCGGGTGGCAGTGCGGGTGCGCGATTGGCGTTTCTTGGGTACAGCCATGGTGTCCTCGGTAAAGCGGGCCGGGCAGTGGGCGCCGGCCAAACGGTCAGGCGCGCACGGGCTCGGCCGGCGACACTTGAAAATGGGCGAGCTTGGCCCACGGCGACAGCGCCTCGGGCTGCGCGGCACAGCCGCAAGTCGCCTGATTCAGGTTGGTGCCACAGGTGACACACAGCCCTTTGCACGCGGGCGCGCACAGCGGCGCCGACGGCAGTTCGAGCAGCAGGTATTCGATGACCAGTTCGTCCAGGTGGGCGTGCACGCCGTCGTGCTCGCTGACATCGGGATCGGCGTCAAAACCAGCGGCGTCTTGTCCGTCGCCCGCGTCCAGTTTGCCCGGCCCGACGAAGTGGTGGTCAAACTCGGCGTGTACATCGCATTCAGCCGGCTCTGCGCAGCGGCTGCACGCAAAGCCAAACCGGGCCTTGGCGCGCACCTGCACCTGCACGACTTCTGCGACCTTGGTCGCAGTGATCGCAACAGGCAAGCGCGGCTGCGCGGCGGTGTACACGTCGCCGGCGCGCTCAGCACACCAATCGGTCGCCAGATCGCGGTCAAACTGCCGCGGCGAGGCCGAGAGATCCGCGATTTTCAACAGCAAAGTCACGTTTGGGTTCGTGCGGCAGCGGGCCGCAAGGGGCCGGCATGCTAGGGGCAGGTGGTGGTGCTGTCAACGGTTTTTTGGCGGTTTTGCGTTCCGCGTCGCGGCCCAGGCCATTGCAAGCGCGGCCAATTCCAACTACAAGCCAGGCCGCCATGGGCTACCGGTTCGACATCTTGACGCTGTTTCCGGCGCTTTTCGACGCGGTGCGCGGCGAAGGGCTGCTGGGCAAGGCGGTTGAAACCGGCATGGTGGGCCTGCACACCCACAACTTTCGCGACTGGACCCACGATCGGCACCGCACCGTCGATGACGTTCCCTATGGCGGCGGCGCCGGGATGGTTTTGAAGCCCGATCCGGTCGTAGCCTGTCTGCGGGATATCCGCAAGACTGCTTCTGATTCCCGGGTTGTTCTGCTGTCGCCTGCGGGCAGGGTGTTTCGGCAGAGCGATGCCGTGCAGTGGGCGGCGTTGCCCGGACTGGTGCTGCTCTGCGGCCGCTACGAAGGGTTCGATGCCCGCGTCGAGGACCACGTCGACGAGGTGGTGTCGATCGGCGACTACGTCCTCAACGGCGGTGAGGCGGCGGCTGTGGTTATCGTCGAGGCGGTGGCGCGGTTGCTGCCCGGCGTGCTCGGCAACGCGGCATCCCTGCATCAGGAATCGCACACAGCGGCCCTTTTGGAGTGCCCGCAATACACGCGACCGCGCGTGTTTGAAGGCCAGGCGGTGCCCGACGTCCTGTTTGGCGGCAATCACGCGGAGATCGCGCGCTGGCAACGGCGGCAGTCGCTGTTGCGCACGCGGTTGCGACGGCCGGAGTTGCTGCAAGGGGTGCGCGTCGACGCCAAAGATCGCGCGTGGCTAGCAGAACAGTTGGCCAGCGAACCGGCGACGACGCCCGAGGTTGATCCTCCGCCGGCACCTGCGGCGACATCGACGCAGCCGCCCGCACCGCACAATGGCGTTGACTTTTTCGCAAAAATCCCTATCTTCGCGGCCCTTGTCCACCACCCTGTGCGCGATCGCACCGGGCAGGTGGTCACCACCGCGCTCACCAACGTCGATGTGCACGACTTGGCGCGCTCGGCCCGAACCTATGGGTTACAGGGCGTTTTCATCGTCACGCCGGTGCTGTTGCAGCAGCGGATGGCGGCGGAAATCGCCGCACACTGGACCCAAGGCGACGGCAGTGCCCACCTGCGGCGCGCAGACGCCATGGGACTGGTGCGGGTGGCGGCGAATCTCGCCGAAGCCAAGGAAACGATTGCACGAACCACGGGCCGCGCGCCCGTGGTAGCCGTCACCGCGGCCAGCGTCCGCGGCGATCAAAGCACACCGGTCTGGTCGTTCGCTGCCTACCGCAGCGAGCTGACCCGCCTGGCCGGATCCGACGCGCCCGCGGCACCGTTGCTGCTGGTCTTTGGGACCGGCTGGGGCCTGGATCAGTCGGTGCTAGACGGCGCCGATCTACGGCTGGAACCGATCGCGGCCGACGCCGAGCTGTTGCGGGCCACCGGCCCGGACAAGCGCACGGCGTACAACCACCTGTCGGTGCGCGCCGCTGCGGCGATCGTGTTCGACCGGCTGTTTGGCGACCGCAGCGCGGATGGCTAACGACCCCATGAATCCCGACAAGTCCGCCAACGGCGGCCGCGGCAAGTGCCCGCGACCCCGATCGGACCGCTGCCGGATGCGCCTAGGACCGCCAGTGTGCGGCCATCAGCAGGCGCCGCGCGGGCATTGCCCGCCTTTTGTGCAGGAATACCAATGAATTTGCTGCAATACGTCCAGAGCGGCCATGTCCGTTTTGATCTGCCCGACTTCAAGACCGGCGACATCGTCAAGGTCCACGGCCGCATCATCGAAGGCGAAAAAGAGCGCATCCAGGTCTACGAAGGCGTGGTGCTGCGCCGCGCGGGTGCGTCGACTTCGGCCACCTTCACGGTACGCAAGATCAGCAACGGCATCGGCGTCGAGCGCGTGTTCCCTGTCCACTCGCCACGCATCCTCAAGGTCGAGGTGGTGTCGAGCGGCAAGGTCCGGCGTTCGCGCATCTACTACCTGCGCAATCTGCAGGGCAAGGCCGCCAAGCTCAAGAAAATCAGCGACTTGACGGCGAACTAGCCGCGGCGCTGCGAGCGATCGATGAAAGTGCCCGCCGCGTCGCGCGATCGACTCGGCGGGCACGCGTCGTTTTGGCCCACGCTGCCCATGCAGCCAGCAGCCGGAACAGGCGCAATGCGGTCTGCTAGACCGACCGTGAACCTCGACCGTCTGAGCGTGCCAGCCGGCTCGGGGGCCGGCCCGCAGCGCCGGCGCATGGCGCAAAACCTTGAATTTCCGATAAGCTCGCGCGGTACAAACCGCCAATGGACCAGACCATGAATCGCATTGCTTTGGCTTTTCAACGTACTTTGGGCCGCCTGGCCCTGCATGGCTCATTGGCGGTGGTCGCGGCCAGTCTGGCGATGCCGGCAGGCGCGGCGCCCAAGTCCCTGGCGGCCAAGGTCAGCAAGGCCGCCGCCAAGGCGGAGGCGATCGGTGGCCATCTCCGCATGGCTCAGCTCGCCTTGGATGCCAAGGAATACAAGCTGGCCGCCGATGCAGCGCGCCGAGCGCTCAAGGAAGACGCCAAGCACCAGGACGCCCGCAAGACGCTGGCGTTGGCCCTGGCCCGCGATGGCCAGCTCAAAGAGGCGCAGGCCCTGATTGAGGGTCTGGCCAAGGACTTGCCCGACGACGCCTGGGTGCAGCAGACCCGCATCGCCATCACGCTGGAGACCGGCGACAAGGCCAAGGGCCTGCAGCTGCTGGAAGCGTTGATCGACAGGCCCGGCTCGCCAGCGATCGCCCGCTACTACGCGGCGCGCATCCTGGACGAGAAGCGCAAGACCGGCGACGCCACGGTCACTGCCAAGCAGCGCGCCTGGGTGGTCGCCTTCTTGGGCGACAAGGCCAGCTGGGGCGCAGAGCAGGTCGACGACGCCGAGCGGATGCTGTTCGAGATCGATCTGGGCGAGCTCGGCACCAAGTACTGGCAGGCGCGCAACAACTACAACATCGCATTCAAGACCGGCGGTTTTGAGTCGGTGCGGGCGATCGGCCAGGCCGAGAAGCTGCTGGGCGAAATCCTGCGAGCCAAGAGCGACCTGCAGCTCGCGCACAGCCTGCTGGGCATGTGCTATGCGACGGTCAAGTCACGCAACTACAACCTGGAAAACGCGGCCGCTGAGCTCAAGCGCGCGCCGGACGTTGCCGATGCCCAGTTCATCCTGGGCCGCGTGTATCGCGAACTCGACAAGCTACCGGAGGCCGCCGAGGCCTTTGAAAAGGCCATCAAGCTGGAGCCGCGCTTCGTCGAGGCCGGCTACCAGCTGGGTGTGGCTTATAAGCTGCTCAAGAACCGCGACAAGGCCGTCAACATCTTGGAGCAGGTGGTCCGCCTCAAGCCAGACAGCGCCGCCGCAGCCCGCGCGCTGGCTGAACTGCAGGTGCTGGCGCCGCAGTCGCCGTTCGTGCTCGCGGCCAGCCAGCGCGTCGACTCGCCCGGCGAAGACAAGGTGTTCAACACCGAACGGTATCGGGCCAGCATCGTCGCGCTGGAGCGGACCTGGATGGGCGGCATCGAGGAAGGCACCGACGTGCTGTGGCTCGAAAAGATCATGCGCCGCATCATCGCGGCCAACGATCTGCCGGTGCGGGTGCCGTTTCGGGTCAAGCTCGGCAAGACGCCGATGATCAATTGCTTTGCCGCGCCGCACGGCGACATCTACGTTACGCGCGGCTTCTTGCAGTACCTCAAGAAAATCTGGCCCAAGGTCGAGCTGGACGAAAACAACAGCTACATGGCCGGCGTGATGGCGCACGAGATGGTGCACGTCATCCGCAACCACGTGGTCAACCGCGAGAGCTTTCGCAAGGCGATCAGCCAGGCTGGCGCGGACATGAACCCCGACCAGCTGCGGTTGACCACCCGCATGAGCGAGATCGAGGCCGATCGCGAGGGCCTGCTGTACATGCTCGCCGCCGGCTACAACCCCAATGCGATGGTCGAGTGGATGGAGCGTGCCGCCGCCGATCTGGGCGATCCGCCGCCGGCTGAGGATCACCCGACGTTTGACGAGCGCGTCAGCTTCCTGATGGACTTCTGGACCAACGAAGTGCGGTTTGCGTGGCAGGCGTTCGAGACCGGCACCGAGGCCCTGGAAGCGGCGGGCAAGCTCGAGACCAAGGATCTGCCCGGTGCGCGCCGCGCCTACGACCTCGCCATCGTCGAACTGGACCGCTACACCCGCTACTTCCGGCAGAGCAAAGAGGCCTGGAACAACCTCGCCATCGCGCAGGCCAAGATTGGTGTCTTGGAGCAGGCCGACAAAAGCCCGCTGGCCAAGTGGTACACGCCGTTGTCGATCGAAAAGGCGGTCGCCCAAGCGCTGCCCAAAGTCGAACGCAAGAAGCGGGGCGAAAAGACCGACATCGTGTTCCTGGAGCGCGCCAAGGAGAGCCTGCAGCGGGCACTGGAGCTGGACGGCAGCTACCACCGGGCGCTGGTCAACCTGGCTGCGGTCCAGACGGGTCTGCGCGACTTCCCGGCGGCCAAAGCTGCGCTGGCCAAGGCCGCGGAAGCCGGCGCCGACAAGGTCCTGGTCGCCATGCTGCAAGGCATCGTCGCCGCGGAGCAAGGCAGCTGGCCCGACGCCGTGTCGGCCTTCCAAGACGCGGTCAAGTCGAGCGGCGAGCATCCGCGCGCGCTGTACTGCCTGGCCCTGGCGCTGCAGAACAAGGGCGACAAGGACAAGGCCAAAGAGACCTACGCCGCCTTCCTGGCCAAAGAGAACAAGGGCTCACCGTGGGCGACCGCTGCGTTGGCCCAGGTGTCGATGCTGTCGTCGGTCACGCCGTAGCGCCGCACCGCGATGTTCGAGCTCCTGCGCACGGTTTCGCTGCGACGCTTTGCTGAGCACCGCCTGCGTACGGCGATGACGACGCTCGGCGTTGCCTTGGGCGTGGCGGTGCTGGTGGCGGTCGTCGCCACCAACAAGAGCATCCTGGCCAGCTTGCGCGAGACGCTCGGCCACGTCAGCGGCAAGGTCCACCTCGAAGTCAAGGGTGGCGACACTGGGCTGCCCGAAGACGTGCTGGACAAGGTCCGCAAGCTGCCGGAAGTTGCCAACGCTGCGGTCGCCATTCAGCGCACGCTGGACCTCGCGACGAGCGCAGAGAGCAAGGCCGCCGGACCGGACGACGGGGAGACGCTTGCGATCCTGGCCGTCAATTTCACCGAAGATCCCAAGGTCTTGCAGGCGGTCTACGGCCTGACCCGCGACCAGATTGGCCAACGCGACAAGGGGCCGGTAGGCGCAGCGCCGACGGCCGACGACTTTGAAAACCCGCTGGAAATGCTGGATCGGCCGCGCCAAATCATTGTCAGCGACAAGCTGGCGGGCCGTCTCGGCAAGCGCAAAGGTGACACCCTATCGCTGATGACCCGCGACGGCGAGCAGCCCTTCACGATCTACGCGATCACGCCGGCGACGGGGCCACAAAAGGCCTTTGGCGGCAACCTCGCGGTGATGGACTACGTCGACGCCCAGGAGGTGTTTGGGCTGCACGGCCGCGTCGACCGCATTGACGTGGCGCTGCGCGATGCAGAGTCAGCGGGCGCGCTCGACTTGGCGGCCAAGCGCATCGCCGCGGCGCTCGGCGGCAAGTACGAAGTCGAATCGCCGTCGGCGCGCGCGGGGCGCCAGCAACAAGTGCTGCGGACCTTCTCGATTTCGCTGACTGTCGGTGCGGGCGTGGCGCTGATGGTCGGCATGTTCCTCATCTATCACACGCTGTCGATCTCGGTGGCGCAGCGCCGCAGCGAAATCGGCATCTTGCGGGCGACCGGTGCTACCCGGCGGCAGGTGGTGGCGCTGTTCACCTTGGAGGGCGCGGTGTACGGCGCCGTCGGGTCGGCGCTCGGCGTCGGGCTGGGCCTGGGCCTTGCGCAGTTGATGATGCAGCGGGCCGCCTCGTCGCTGTCCGACATCTACGTGCGGGTCCACACGTCTGAGGTCACCATCGACGCGCCGACGCTGTGGCTGGCGATTGTCGGCGGGCTGCTGTCGGCGACCCTGGCGGCCCTGTTTCCAGCCTGGCGGGCGAGTTCGCTGTCGGCCGTCGAGACCATTCGCACCACCGCCTACGACCCGCACGGCACGCCGAGCCTGGGCTGGACGCGCCGCGAGTGGGCCGGCCTGGGCAGCCTCGCCGTGGTGCCGTTGGTGGCCAAAGGTCCGGTGGTGTTCGGCTTTCCGTGGTTCGGTTTTGTGGCGATGTTCTTCGTGCTGCTGGGCGCGACGCTGCTCGGGCGCTGGTGTGTGGTGGCCTTGCAGCACGGCACTACGGGCCTGACTGCTGCCGTGTTTGGCATCGAAGGTCGGCTCGCGGCGGACAACCTGGGTCGCGGAGCTTCAAAAGCCGCCGTGACAGTCGCGGCGCTGATGGTCGGCCTGTCGATGGTCATCGCGTCGTCCACCCTGACCAAGAGCTTTGTCAGCAGCATCGATCAGTGGGTTGAGCAAGCAGTTCCGGCCGACCTGTTCGTGACCAGCAACGCGCGGCTAGGCGGCATCAAGAACCAGCCGCTTAAACCTGAGCTGGCCGACCAGATTGCGCAAATTCCGGGCGTCGCCGGCGTCGACAAGGTGCGCCTGCGCAACATCGATTACCGCAACACCCAGATACTGCTGCTTAGCATCGATGTGCGCCTGCGGTTCGCGCTCAAGTCGAGCACCTGGGAGTTCAGCAAGTGGACGGGTGATAAGGCGACCCTGGTCCAACGCTTGCAGGCGGGCGAGGGTGTCATCATCTCCGAGACGCTGTCGCACCGCTTTGGCGTCGCGCCGGGCGGCACTGTGCAACTGCTGACGCCAGCGGGTCGCGTGGACTTCACTGTGCTTGCGGCCATCGTCGACTACAGCAGCGACCAGGGCGCGGTATTTATCGACCGCAAGCTGTACCTGCGGCACTGGCAGGACGACCTGGTCGATACGTTCGAGCCCTACCTGCACCCCAACGTCGCGCCCGATACCGTCCGCGCGGAGATCTTGCGGCGGTTTGGCCGCACCTACCGCCTTTTCGTGCTGACCAACGCCGAGTTCCGGCTGGAGATCAAGCGCATGATCGACCAGCTGTTTTCGGTCATGCGGGCGCTGGAGATGGTGACCATCTTGATTTCGCTGCTGTCGGTGGTCAACACGCTGCTGACCTCGATCTTGGACCGCACCCGCGAGATCGGCGTACTGCGCGCCATCGGCATGCTGCGCGGTCAGCTGGGCCGCATGATCCTGGTCGAGTCGCTGCTGCTAGGCGTCGTCGGGGCAGTCATCGGGACGCTGGTTGGCGCGGCCAATGGCTACTTGATGCTCGAAGTCATCTCGAAACAGGACAACGGCTGGCAGTTGCCGATGCGCGTCGACCTGCCGGTGGCCGGGCTCTACTGCGCTGCTCTGGTCGCGGTCGCCGTGCTCGCAGGCGTCTACCCGGCACGAGTTGCAGGCCGGCTGCGCGTGGTCGAGGCCTTGGGCTACGAGTAGCACAAGGGGCGCCGCAGGAACTGACGAAAAACGGCGCAGTTGACAAAAAACGGCAGGTCGAACTGACGTTTTTCGTCAGTTGTGCTGCGCAGGCCGCGATCGCTGGATCTATAAGGCCTTACAATCACGGAAGTTATGACCTGCGCGCGGCCGCTCCGTCGCTTGGCACGGATTTCGCATGGCCCACTGGTGGGGGATCACTTCGAACCCTCCGCCGAAAATGGTCCCAGCAACGGTGCTGGGGTCGGTCGGCGGAGGGTTCGGAGTTTTTGGGCCACTTCAAGTTCAGGGTCGCGGACGTTGGCGACCGAATCTTGAGCTTTGCCTCAGCCGCACATTGCGCAAACGACGCCGCAAGCCTGCGCACCGTTGCGCCATCGTCGTCGGCGCAGCTAGCGAATGATCCCTCGAGCTGCGCGACAAACTGCGGCCTGCGTTTGCAAAACCGTGCTAGTGCAGGCACCATGCCGGCTTTGTCCGTGCGCCATGGGCAACGGTTGCCGCGCCGCGGACCTGCTGCCGTTGGACATCGCCATGCCGTCGTCACAATTCCGTTTGCTTTCTCCGTGGATCACGCTCAGCTTGGCGTGCGTTGCGGTCGCGCTCGGCTGCCAGCCGACACGGCTCGACACGGCCCAGGTGACGGGCACGGTGGCCGGCGGCGACACGGTCGCGAGCGATGTCGCGGTTGTCGGCGACGCGGTCACCCAGCCCGACGTTGCGGTTGCCGGGACCGACGCCACGGGCGGCGACGGACCGAAAGTGGGCGATGCCAACGCGGAATGCACCACGGACGGTGACTGCGCCGCCAAGGCCGCGCCGTGCGACCAGTTCGCGTGTGACGGCGGCAAGTGCAAGTTTCAGCCTAAGCCCGACACAGCCGCCTGCAACGATGGCAATCCGTGCACTTCTGCAGAGATGTGCACGGCGGGCAAGTGCGGGGGCGGGCAAGCCACCAACTGTGACGACAAGAACACCTGCACGGTCGACAGCTGCAACTCGGCCAAAGGGTGCGTCAATACGCCGTTGACCACGGGTACTTGCAACGACGGCAATCCGTGCACCTCGCCCGACTCGTGCAAGGATGGCGTCTGCACAGGAGTCAAGATCTGCAAGTGCGAGACGGACGCCGAGTGCCCGACCACCAACGTGTGCGATGGGCCGCGCATGTGCGACACCAGCAGCGTGCCGTACAAGTGCATCTCCAAGAATCAGCCCAAGAAATGCGAAGACGCCCTGCCCAACGACTGCACGCAGACCTTCTGCGACCCCGCGACCGGCGAATGCGCGACCAAGCAGGCCCCCGACCTGACGCCCTGCCAAGACGGATTCGGTCCCTGTACGGCCGGCGACGAGTGCAAGTCGGGCCAGTGCAAGCAGGGGACGCAGTTGTGCGAGTGCATTTCGGACGCCAATTGCGCCCAGTTCAATAAGCCCGACGACAAGTGCGCGGCCAAGTTCTACTGCGACAAGTACAACTCGCTGGACGCCTGGACCTGCAAGCCCATTCCGGCCTCCATCATCAAGTGCGACAAAGCCGGCGACAACCCGTGTACGAAGAACACGTGCAACACCAAGACCGGCAAGTGCGAGTTGACCAACCTCAACGCGCCGGGCAGCAACATCGCGTGCGACGACGGCCTTCCGGGCACCAAAGGCGACTACTGCGACGACGACGGGATCTGCAAATTCAGCGCGGTGACGACTTTGTGCAAGTCGACGGCCGACTGCGCCAAGTACGAAAACGGCGACGTCTGCGACGGCACGCTATACTGCGACAAGTCCAAGGGCGAGTGCCTGCTCAACCCGGCGACGGTCGTCAAATGCGCGACTGCGCTGGATACCGTGTGCTCCAAGACGCTTTGCAACAAGAAGACCGGCAAGTGCGAAGTCACGCCCACCGAACGGCTCGGCAAGTCGTGCCCGATCGACGACAAGAACTGCGATACCTATGTGTTCCTGGCAGACGGTGCGACCATCACTGTACCGTGCGAAGACGGCGACGTCTGCACTGGCAGCTCATCATGTAAGGGCGGGTCATGCACGGCGGAACCAACATCGTTCGTGTGCGGGTGCAAGGAAGACGTTGACTGCGCCAGCAAGGAAGATGGCAACCTGTGCAACGGCACGCTGTTTTGCAACAAGGCCAAAGGCAAGTGCGAGATCAACCCCGCGACGGTCGTCAACTGCACTACTGTGGGTGACAACCAGTGCGCCAAGAACGTCTGCGACCCAACCAACGGCAAGTGCAAGCTGACCGAGATTGGCGCGCCAGGCAACTACGTGCCGTGCGAAGACGGCAACCTGTGCACGCATTTCGACGACTGCGAAGGCGGCGCGTGCGTCAGCGGCATCAACCTCTGCAAGTGCACCAAGGACGAAGAGTGCACGGACGACGGCGACTTTTGCAACGGCACGCTGTTCTGCAACAAAGCCAATGGCAGTTGCGACGTCAACCCCCTGACTGTGGTCAAGTGCACCAATTCCTTTGATACGGCGTGCCTCAAAAACAGCTGCGACAAGGCCACAGGCAAATGCAACTATGTCGCGGTCAGCGACCAGCTGAGTTGTGAAGACAACAATCCCTGCACGTCCGGCGACGTTTGCGTCAAGGGCGACTGCGTGTCGGGGCTGAACAAGTGCGAGTGCACCGCGAACGCCGAGTGCAGTGGCAAAGAGGACGGCAACGTCTGCAACGGCACGCTTTACTGCGACAAGGCCAAGCAGCCGTTCATTTGCAAGGTCAATCCGTCCACTGTCGTCTATTGCGCTGTTGGCTTGGATACCGATTGCGTCAAGAACACCTGCGACAAGCTGACCGGCAAGTGCGACATGAAGCCGGTGCCAGAACTGTTCGCGCCGTGCACCGACAACAACCCGTGCACGGTCAACGACGAGTGTGTCAGCGGCGCTTGCAAGTCGGGGACCAACCTGTGCAACTGCGTCAACGACGCAGACTGCGCGGCCAAAGAGCAGTCCAGTAACAAGTGCGTCGGCAAGCTCGGCTGCTTGACGATCGACGGCAAAAAGCTGTGTACGACCATCCCGAACTCAGCCGTGACCTGCCCTGCCGACAAGGAGTGCACCAAGAACCTATGTGACGCCGGCGACGGCATCTGCAAGGCGGTGAGCGACGAGAGTTTCTGCGACGACGGCAACCCCTGCACCGCAGAGTCGTGCGCACTCGGCGCGTGCATCCACACCAAGCTGACCGACGGTTCGGTGTGCGGCAACAACAAGCTGTGTGCAAGCGGCGTGTGCCTGATCAAGCCGTAGGGCCTGGAAATGACTTAGGGCCCCGCCGAGGACTACTCGTTCTTTTCGGTGCGCGTTTGCTGGCTTGGTGGGTTGCCAGCTCGCGGCCTCGAAGGCCGACTCGCGGCTCCGCCGGTTGCCCAGAGCGTTCAACTTGTTGTTTTCCAGTTACTTAAAGGGTGTATGCAAAAACTTGACCAGCAACCAATCCGTGCGAGAACCCCGTCTGGGCGAGGAGGCGGTCATGGTTCTGGGAGAGCAGGTGCGGCAGAGGGTCGTCGGGTTGCTGAGAGATGGCGTTGATATTAA
>SXRM01000238.1 GCA_005792545.1 Pseudomonadota bacterium
AGCCAGCCGCTGCCGGTCCAAGGGTTTGACACCTATGGCGTCAAGACGGTCACTTGCGGCGCGACCGTCGCGGGCACGCCGTCGGTGCGCCGCGGTGCGGTTTGGAAGGTGGAGTACGACGCCACCAACAACCCTGAGCCCCTGCTCGCGCTGCTGGCGTTCAGTTTGGAGAACACCACTGGCGCCGCCATCACGCTCGACGTCCAGATCAACGTCATCGGCTCCGGCTGCGGCTGCGGCCGGTAAGGGGGCGCGATGGCGATACTCGATCCGGCCGACCACATCGCTCGACCGCCACCTGGGCTGCGGTTGTTGCGGGCGGCAACCAACCGGGACATTCGCGCCAGTGCGGAGGGGCTAGCATCGGGCCAAATTGTTCGCGCCGTCCGCGGCGCGATTCCCTACGATTTTCGCTGCACATCAGGTTCGTGTCCGACCGACGACGAACCCCAATTCCATCACTGTGGCCTGCTCGGCAAATGTGTTTGCGGCGCCAATACGTTGCCGACTGGCCACCGCTGCGAGAAATGCCCAAAGGGGTGTAAACCGAGTTCGGCAGGGTGTCTTCGTGCGTGCGGGCCGCCCAATGCTGCAGTGCATCGGTCATGTACGGCGATCACTGACAATGGGCCATGTTTGCCTAAGGGGTGTGGTTGGTTCAAAGCGCAGGGCAAGCCAGGAAGTTCGCCTTGGGTTGCCCACAACTGTGCGCTATTGGGCAACTGTGTGCAGAGTCCGAATGATCAGATTTTCGACGGACCCATCACTTGGACCGGATCCGACGGCAAGAAGTGCAAGGCCACGCCCAATGCCATGACGAATTTGGCCTGCAAGTGCGACGGAAAGACGTGACCGTCGCGCGTTCGGGATTGGGCCCGCTGGCTCTGGCCATCGCCGTGTGCGGTTGCTCTGAACTTGCTCCTTCACCCATTCAGTTCGCTGCGGCAGCCGCGGCAGAAACCTGTCAGGGACAATCCCAAGCTGTAGACACTACCACCACCTCACCGGCGACGGCGAAGAACACAACCAGCAACAACGTCGAAGATGGCGGCGACAGCAGCCGGCCTGCTGGAGGGCTGGACGTTGACGGGGCGGCAACCTGTCCATGTGACAAAGGCAGTCCCGCGTGCGTCGTTTGGGGCGGATGTTCCAAAGTCCCTGAAAAGTGCGAGTGTGCAGCGCTGCAAAACGACGACTGCGCACATGCCTTTGTTTGCCTTCAAGAGCAGCAGTGCGACGCGATTGCTGGCCAATGCAGAAGGCTCGCAGCACGCGGCTGTGGCCCCACCAATGTGCTGAACGGAAAGTGCGTGGGCCGCGGTGAGTGTGTACCGCTCGGCGGCGTGTGCGAAGCCGCAACGGACGACGCGTGCATGCAGAGCACCGAATGTGCCATGTCGGGCCGGTGTCATAGCTGCATGCTGCACGGCGGCTGCGGAAAGTCAGCTAAGGGCGCCGCAATTCCAGCCTGCGTTGCGGTTTCTGACGACGACTGCAGCCGGTCTGCGCTGTGCCAATTGGAAGGACTTTGTGCATACGATGCGCAGAGTGAGTCTGGAAGCGACCAAGCGTTGCCAACGAATCGGTGTTTCGCCAGTCAAGCGCAACATTGCACAGCGTCTCGCAACTGCGATGCAAAGGGTGAATGCGAACTCGTGATCGAACCGGGTCAGAAATTTGGCAAATGCTCCGCTTCGTCGCAAGGGTGTGCAGCCTCCGTCGCCTGCAAGCAAAGTGGGCGGTGTGCCGCACTTGCGTTTGGTGCCAGCGGCGTTCAGTTGGCCTGTGCGCCAACCAGCACCGCACATTGTGCCAACTCGCTTGGCTGTCAGAAGTACGGCAACTGCAAACCGGACCCATTGCTGCATGCCTGCATGCCTTGACGATCGTCGGGTGAGCGCACCGAACTGCGCAGGCGAGTCGCCCCTGCGTCGCCGCGCCAGCCGCAAATGCGCGCAGGGCCTCGCACCCCGTCGTGGTCGTCGGTGTCACCGCCCACGTTCTGCCTATGTTTGCCGGAAGTAACCGCGATGCTGGTGCGGCGCTGGCCCCAACCCCTTGCCCCCGCCCCCAATTACGGCATCATCGCCCACGGCCCGGCCGCCCTGCTTTCGGCGCGCCGGCCACCGCACCATGCCCGCTCGCTCCGTGCTCTCGCTTGCCCAGGCCGCCTGCGCCCTCGCAGTCGTCGCCGCCGTCGCCGCCACACCTGCCCGCGCCGAACCGCCCGCCACCATCGAAATCGGCGCGCTCGGCGGCTGGGCCTTCAAGCACCAGATCAACGAGCTGGGTAATGGCGTGGTCAAAGAGGAAGTGCCTGTCGCCGGCCCGGGCTTTGGCCTGCGCGGCGGCTACGCTTTCTCGGACCGCGTCACCGCCGAAGGCGAGTTCCGCTACACGCTGTCCAAGCTGCGCCAATCGGGCGACGCCAGCAATATCACCACCTGGCGTGCCGGGGCCACGTTTGCGCTCATCCCCGACGGCGACTTGCGGCCGTTCGCGCGCGCGGGCCTGGGCCTGGACGGCATCAGCACCGCCTCGCCCAACGCAGACGAGCCGGAGGACATGGACGCGCACCTGTTTGTCGGCGCCGGCACTCGCTTTGACCTCAACGAGTTCCTGGGCTTGCGCCTGGACGCCGTGGTGTCGCTGGTGCCGATTCGCGGCTGTTCCTATGGCCTGGAACCAGAACTGTGGCTGAGCGCGACCTACCGCATCGGCGGCAAAGCCAAGGACAGCGACGAAGACGGCATCAGCGACCGCGAAGACAAATGCCGCTTGGACGCCGAAGACCGCGACGGCTGGCAAGACGAAGACGGCTGCCCAGAACTGGACAACGACGGCGACGGCTTGCTCGACACCGCCGACCGCTGCCCCGACGTCGCCGAGACCAAGAACGGCGTGCGCGACGACGATGGCTGCCCCGACGCCGACAAAGACGGCGATGGCATCGACGACGAACACGACAAGTGCCCGCCGGTGCCCGAGAACAAGAACGGATTTGAGGACGACGACGGCTGCCCCGACGACCCCGACAGCGACGGCGACGGCATCCCCGACAGCCGCGACAACTGCCCCAAGGACAAGGAGACCCGCAACAACCTGGACGACGAAGACGGCTGCCCCGACCAGAGTCCGGACGGCGACGGCGACGGCATTGAGGACACGCTCGACAAGTGCCCGCGCGACCCGGAGACCAAGAACGGCTTCTCCGACAGCGATGGTTGCCCGGACAAGGTGCCGGACAAGCTCAAGAAGTACATGGGCGTGCTGGGCGTCGGATTTGAGGGCACTTCGGCGCAGCTGACGGCCAAGGCGCAAACCTGGCTCGACGGCCTGGCCGCCGCCTTGCAAGCACACACTGAGGTCAAAGCCACGCTGGTGGGCTTTGCCGACGACGAAAAGGCCGGCCAGGGCCAGGCGGGCGCCGTGCGTTACTACCTGATGTCAAAGGGTATTGAGGCAGACCGGCTGGTCGCTTCGGGCGTGGCGCTGGGCGCCGACAAGGCCAAGGGCAAGGGACCGCGCATCGAGATCGTGTACCAGTAGGAACTGTCCCAGAATCAGTCATTCTGGGACTGGTTCCATTTGCCTGCTGGGTGGGTCGCAAGCTCGTGTCTTTGCAAGCCGACTCGCCGCTCCTGCAGAGTGCAAACTGGTCAAGTGATTTTGGGACGAGTCCTCAGAGGGTGTGGCTAAATCACGCCCGCGGCGAGGTCGAAGAGCCTGCAGGCAGATCGCGAGCGCGCCCAGAGCGACCGACCGAGGCGCACTTGAAGTGCGCCGACCGAGCCAGTATCCAATTAACCCGGGCAGGGAGGACGTAAGCCGCGAGATGTCCAGGATCTTTGGCCGTAGCTGGGTGGGATTTTGGCCACACCCTCTCAGCTCGACCGTGGCTATTTCTTCTGGTCTTTTTGCTCAAGCATGCGCTTGGCTTGCCGGGCGACCGTCTGATTGACGTCGCGCGAGCTGGAGACGTCTTTGATGTCCTTGGGCGTCAACGTCCGCAAGTAGGTCAGCGAAAACGAGATGGGGCACTTGGGGTTGAACACCAGCGCCCGACGGGTCGCGTAGTCCTTGGTCCACTGACGGTTGCGCGCGATATTGGACAGGATCTCTTCGCTTAGCGTTTTGTTGGAGGCAAACATCGTAATTTCGCTGTCGGTCAGCCGCGGCGACTTGAGCACGGCCAGCGACACCATCTTTTTGGGGTCGCGAATCAGGATCTTGCGGGTCGCCGCGTCGCCGACCATGGCGATGCGGATCTTTTGCGAAACGCTCATCTTGGCGATGAGCGCACCCAGGCTCGACATCACCTTTTCTTCGACCTGGGTGCGCTGCTCTTCGCTCAACTGGCCGAGCAACTGCGCTGCAAGCTCGCCCTGACCGGTGGCAATCAGCATCGCCGATTGAAACTCGATGTCCGACAGACCGCCGCCGGCGTCGTCCTGTTCTTCGCCGAGCAGGATGGCGCGCGTCTCGCGAAAGCCCGGAATGTGCTCCAGGTTCAGGTTGCTGCGCACGGCGAATTCGAGCATCGCCTGCACCACACCCTGGGCCACCGTGGGGTTGAAGTAGATGGCCTCGATGATCGCCGGATAGCGAATCGCGCGCACCTGGTTGCGCACGATGGTCTCGCAGACTTCGCTGCCGCCCATCGTCGCCAGCCAGCGGATGGTGTCGTCTTCGGTGTAGTTGTTGAGCACCACTTCGACGGCGGCGCGCGACACCTTGTGCAAGGCGCGCGCGGCGGCGTCGAGCAGCGCCGGGTCCTTGAAGGCCTGCACCACCGGCAGCAACACGTCGCCGGGCATCTGCATCAGCGATTCGCGGGCGGCCTGCTTGACCGTGACCTCCGGGTCCTGGGTCAGGTAGACCAGCGCCGGCACCAGCGAGTCGGGAGGCGCAGGCAGCAGGGCTTTGGCGACGCGCATGCGGGCCGGCAACTGGGCCTCGCGGCCGGCGAGGCCACGCAGGGGCCCCTGCAACACATCGGCGGAAACCGCCGCACCGGTCTGAAAGCCTGCCATGGTGCTACCCGTTTGCGGTCGCAGCCGCGGTGAGCATTGTCGCCGCATTGGGCGGGCTTGCATAGGGGCGCAAATCCAAACCCGAGCGCCCATTCTTTTTTAGGTTTGTAATTTCAAGCCATTGGCTAGCGGCCTTGGCGGCGCATCGACCGCCTGGCGGAAACTTTCATCCCAGGTATCCGACGCCCATGCACAACGCAGCC
>SXRM01000239.1 GCA_005792545.1 Pseudomonadota bacterium
ATTTACTTCGATGGCTTCGTGGCGCTGGGCGCGGAGTTCAAGTCAAGCGCTGAAGGCTTTGCCTTGCGCGCCGAAAAGCTCGTCGGCGCCGATCTGCTGCTCGACGAGGCGTCGGTCACGGCGACTGAGAACCTCTTGATGGCCGCCGCGGTCGCGGAGGGCACGACCATCCTTGGCAATTGCGCTGGTGAGCCCCACGTTCAGGGGCTGGCGCGGATGCTGGTCGCGATGGGCGCCCGCATCGAAGGCATCGGCAGTAACCGCATGGTCGTGCACGGCGTGCCACGGCTGGGCGGCTGCGACTACACCATCGGGCCGGATTACTTGGAGGTCGGCTCGTTCATCGGTCTGGCTGCGGTCACGGGTGGCCAGTTGCGCATTGAGCACGCAGCGCCCGAGCACTTGCGGATGATTCGCATGGTGTTTCGCCGTCTTGGCGTCGAGACGCTGGTCGAAGGCGACGACGTGTTGGTGCCGGGCGGCCAGTCGCTGCGCGTTCGGCAAGATTTGGGCGGTGGCATTCCCAAGGTCGACGACGCCATCTGGCCGCAGTTCCCTACCGACCTGATGTCGATCGCCATCACCGTCGCTACCCAGAGCCACGGCACCGTGCTGTTCTTCGAAAAGATGTTCGAAGGCCGTATGTTCTTCGTGGACCACCTGATCGGCATGGGCGCGCAGATCATCCTGTGCGACCCGCACCGTGTCGTGGTGGTAGGCCCCAGCCGGCTGGTCGGTCAGCGCGTGCAGAGCCCCGACGTTCGCGCGGGCATGGCCATGCTGATCGCGGCGTTGTGCGCGCAAGGCGTGACCACGATCCACAACGTGCGCAACATCGACCGCGGCTACGAGCGCATCGAGCAGAAGCTGCAAGCCCTCGGCGCGCGCATCGAGCGCTTCAGCGACGCAGCCTGAGCCAGCCGCCGATGAGACCGCAGGAACTCCTCGCCCGACAGCGCTTGGCCGCAGCGCGCCGCGTGGTCGTCAAAGTCGGCTCGCAGGCATTGTGCCAACGCGACGGTCGCCTCGATAGCCGCACCGTCGCCGGTTTGTGCCAGGACATCGCCGCGCTGTGGGAGGCCGGACGCGAAGTCGTGTTGGTGTCCTCCGGCGCCGTCGCGTCCGGCACCGGCGAGCTTGGCGGCGCGCTTGCAGGCTTGGACCTCGGCAAGCAAGCGCTGGCCGCGATCGGCCAGCCGCTGCTGATGGCGCGCTACCGGCAAGAGTTCGCGATTGCCCGCCGACACGTCGGCCAGGTGCTGCTGACCCACGCCGATCTGGGTGACCGCAGCCGCTTTCTGCACGCGCGGCGCGTCATGGGTGAGTTGTTGGCAGCCGGAATCGTGCCGATCGTGAACGAAAACGACACAGTGGCGGTGGACGAGCTTAAGTTCGGCGACAACGATCAGCTCGCGGCGCAGGTCGCCCACGTCGTCGAGGCTGACGCGCTGGTGCTGCTGACCGAAGTCGACGGCCTGTACTCCGCCAACCCCCACACCGACAAGGACGCGCAGCTCTTGCGCTTTGTGGGGCCGCGCGATCAGGAAGCCATCGCGATGGCGGGCGACGGCACCAGTCCGTTCGGCACCGGCGGCATGAAAAGCAAAGTGCTGGCCGCCAACAAAGCCGGCGCGGTTGGCGTAGTGACGGTCATTGTCCCGGGCAAGCGTCCCGACGTTTTGCGCGACCTGTTCGCCGGTGTGGCGCTCGGCACCTTGTTTGCGCCACCGCCCAAGAAGCTACAGGGCAAGCGCTCGTGGCTGGCGACCAGCGTGCGCTCGCGCGGCGTCCTGCACCTGGACCAGGGAGCGGCGCATGCGATTGCCAGCGGAACGCGCAGCTTGCTGCCCGCCGGTGTGCTGCGCGTCTCGGGCAAGTTCGAGGTGGGCGATCCCGTGGATCTCGCCGGGCCCGATGGGGTTGTCGTGGCTCGTGGGCTGGCGCGCTATGCCAGCGACGATGCGGCGAAGGTCTGTGGGCTTCGCAGTGACCAGATAGCGGCGGCGCTCGGCTGGCTGCCGGCCGGTGAACTGGTGCACCGCGACGATTTGGTGACGACGCTCTAGCCGCGACTTAGCCAATCGCTTGCAGTCGCGCCGCGATGATGAGCAGGCGGGCAGTCTGCATGATCGCGCCTTCGGTGTCCCAACTGCTTGCCACGGATTCGGTCGTGACTTTGCCCGCCACTTGCCGCGAACTGACCGGGGGCGCGGGCACGGGCGCAACCTTGCCGCCGGCGCGCTCCAGCCGAGCGTCCCACGCGGCGCCCACGCGACCTTGAATGATCCGCAAAAGCGTCAGGTAGTTGCCAGTGCTGGAGCCGGTCATGTGCTGACCGAGGCCTGTGTAATCCATGCCTTCGCAGTCAAGCCGCACCAGGGCTTCGTCTCCGCCGGGCTGACAGTTTCGCGCCCACACCAGACAGAAGAACGCGTGGTCGATCGACCGCTCGGTCTCCGTCTCAACCTTCTTGCCGCCAAACGGCACGCCCATGGCCAGCCGCGCCACGGTCTGCTTCTTGGTCGTCGTCGTGACCGTTCTCGCCTGCCCGGAGTCGGCCCGGCACGGCAGCGCGAGGCCAACGTCCTCCCATCGCAATTGCAGCGCCTGCGTGCGGCCCTGAACCGTCAAACCAGCAGCGGCCATCGAAAATCCGCGGGCATTGACCAGGGTCGGACCGACCTCCAAAGCGGCGCGGCCAATCGCAAACGCCGGCAGGCCCGTCGACCGCAGCGGTCCAACCAGCGCGCGGACTTCTTCGGCCGTCGACTTCCAGGTTGGCACGTACGGCAAGTTGCGCAACAGTGGCTGCCGGTGGTCGTACGCCGTACCCCCTAGCGCAGCTGCCAGCGCCAAAGCGGCGCGGTCCACATCTGGCGCAGGCGGCGCAACCAGTAGCCCATACATTGCAGCCTCCTACAGCTTGCCGAATCTCCGCAGCGCCGCCTCAAACAGCGCGTCGCGGTGGTCGGGATGGGCAATGTCGATGAGCAGCCGCGCGCGCTGCCGCAGCGTGCGGCCGTACAGATTGGCCGCGCCGTATTCGGTAACGACCCAGTGGACGTGCGCCCGCGTTGTGGTCACCCCGGCGCCCGCTTGAAGCATGGCGACGATGCGCGATTGACCTTTGCTGGTGGTGCTCGGTAGCGCAATGATCGCCTGCCCGCCTTCCGACAAACTGGCGCCGCGCATGAAGTCCACTTGTCCGCCTACGCCAGAGTACTGGCGCGTGCCGATGCTGTCCGCGCACACCTGGCCCGTCAGGTCGACCTCGAGCGCGCTGTTGATCGCGGTGGCCCTCGGGTTGCGGCGAATGACGGCCGTGTCATTGACCCAGGCAATGTCGCACAGTGCCACGTCGGGGTTGTCGTCGACAAAGTCGTAGAGTTTCTGCGTGCCCATGCAGAATCCGGCGACCACCTTGCCGGCGTGTTCCTTCTTGTGTTCGCCGGTGACGACGCCTTGCTCCATCAGCGGCAACAGTCCGTCGCTGAACATCTCGGTGTGGACCCCAAGGTCGCGGTGGTTGCCCAAGCATGCGAGCACGGCGTCGGGAATGGCGCCGATGCCCATCTGCAGGCACGCCCGGTCCTCGACCAGGTCGGCGACGTGGCGACCGATCGCCAGCTCGACCGGGCCTAGCGTCGCCGGCTGCATCTGGGGTAGCGGCACGTCGACTTCGACCGCGGCGGCCAGTTGCGAGACGTGCACCAGGCCATCGCCATGGCTACGCGGCATCCGCGGATTGACCTGCGCGATCAAGGTCTTGGCCGTCTGGACCGCCGCGACTGCGACATCGACCGAGACGCCCAGCGAACAGTAGCCGTGCTTGTCCGGCGGCGACACCTGGACCAGGGCGACGTCCAGTGGCAGCACCTTGCGGCGGAACAGGTTGGGCACTTCGCTCAGGAAGACCGGCACGTAATCCGCGCGACCGTCGTTGACGGCTTCGCGGGCGTTGCCAGCCACGAACAGCGCGCTTAAGTGAAACGCGTCTTGCAGCCCTGGCGCCAGGTAGGGCGCGCCCCCTTCGGTGTGTAAATGCACGATTTCAACGTCTTGCAGACGGCTGGCGCGCTCCGCGAGCGCTTCAATCAGCGCGTGAGGCGTTGCACATCCACCGTGCACAAACACACGCGTGCCACTGCCGACCCTACGGACGGCATCAGCGGCGGTCATCTTGGCGAGGAGCTTGGACTTGGTCACGGCTACTGGCTGGCGCGCGGGATGCGCGATCCGATCGCAGCATGGGCGCAGGCAGGACGCAAGACGGCAAGGTCACAGAATTGGTGGCGCGGATCGCGCTTGCGCCGCTGCCCCATTGGCGCAATCCTAGCGGCCGCATGGCCGCCAAACCGCCCAGTCTTGCACAGCTTGCCGCGACGCCGCCCCCGCAGCCCGACGGCCGATCGTCGCGTTTGCCCATGCGGTTCTTTTTGGGCGCCAGCCTGGTGCTGGCCTTTGCGCTGTGGTGGCTGCAACTGATGCAGGCACAGGTGCAGGCCAAAGACCAGATCGAGGCCAACGTGCGCGCGCTGACTCGTGTGCACGGCGTTGTCGCGGACGCCCGTCGCGCCCTCAGCGAGGGCGATGCGGCTCTTTGGCGGGCCAACGCCAAGGCCTTGCAGGCGATTGCCGGCGACCTCGAGGGGCTGCGCTCGGCGACGATTCTGGTGCGAGCAGGCCAGGACGCCATGCGACTGGTAGGGGCGCCTCGGGACGAATTGTTGAGCAAGACCTTGCACAAGGACCTCGACGAGTTCGTCACGGTGGTTCGCCGTCAAAACGCGCTTACGGCAGAGGAACTGAACGGCTTATGGCGGTCACTTCGCGGTCTGGCCTTGGCTTCGCTGGCATTCGCGGGTGCGACGCTGGCCTTGCTCATCCTGGTGGACCGGCGCCAGAGTGCGCTGCAGGTCCTCTACGGCAAGCTCGAACGGGCAGTTGCCGATAGCGCGTCGGCGCGCGGTGCTGCGGAACACGCCAATGCGACCAAGGTGCGCTTCCTCGCCAACCTGAGCCACGAACTGCGCACCCCACTGACTAGCGTCATCGGCATGCTCGACCTTGCGCTTGCCAGCAACTTGGACTTTACGCAGCGGCAGCAGCTGGAAACCGCGGACCGATCGGCTCGATCTTTGCTGTTGCTCATCAACGACATCTTGGATTTTTCGCGTCTGGAGGCCGGCCGCCTGCGTTTTGAGATTGGCCGATTCGCCGTGCGATCCACGGTCGACGAGGCTGCCGGTGGCATGGCTGCGGCGGCGCACGCCCGCGGGCTCGACTTGCGCGTCCAAATTGCCCCTGATGTCGCCGCTAGCTGGCGCGGCAATGGCCAGCGGGTCCGCCAGGTGCTGACCAACCTGCTGAGCAATGCCATCAAGTTCACAGAACGCGGCTCGGTCACGGTACGAGCGAAGATGGACCGTGATCATCTGCTGTTGTCGGTCATCGATACGGGCGCTGGCATGGCCACCGAAGATGTGCCCAGGCTGTTCGAGCCGTTCACGCAGTTGGATGACTCCATGACGCGCCGTCAGGGCGGCGCTGGCCTCGGCCTGTCGATCTGCCGGGAACTCGTCGAATACATGGGCGGCACCATCGAGGTACGTTCCGCGCACGGGCAAGGCACCACGCTGACCGTGTACTTGCCGGCGGTCGGTATCGGCGACAACTCTGGCCAGGTCGACCGCGCGCCGCCGCCGCCGCCACCTTTGCGTTGGCGCCGCGTGTGGCTCGACCTGCCGCCAGGTGAGTGCACGGCGTGCGTGGAAGCGACTTTGAAAAGCTGGGGCATCGAAGTGCGAACGCGGACACAGGGTCCATCTCTGGATGCCGAGCTGGCGCTGCGTGAGTTGCGGCCAGACCTGTTGGCGATGGCGCAGCCCTGGGTGGCCGTAGCGCAGCTCAGTCACACCGATGCCGCGATGCGCGCGCATGAGCTCGGCGCCAATTGGTTGCTTTTCAGGCCGATTCGCGACGACGACTTGCGCGCACTGGTCGCAGGCATGGCCGCGGAGATCAGCAGGGCGCCTGCCAACGCAGCGACGCCCTACGGCGGGATAATGACCCCACCTCCCGATCGCGGGCCGCAGATCCTGGTCGTCGAGGATGACACTGTTGCCGCGGCGGTCGTTTCCGCGATGTTGCGCAAACTGGGCTGCACTAGTGACCTTGTCGGCGACGGAGCCGCGGCCGTGGTGGCGACGACGGCGCGTCGCTACGACCTCGTGCTCATGGACTGCCAGTTGCCGGAGATGGACGGCCTGGCCGCCACGCGCGCGATTCGCGAAAGAGAGCAGGCGACCGGCCACCATGTGCAAGTCGTGGCGCTGAGCGCCAGCGGCAGTCAGCACGACTTGGCCGAGTTCGCCGCGCACGGCTTTGACGACTACCTGGAAAAGCCAACCACTATGGACCAGTTGGCAGCCATGCTGGTCAAGCACGGGCTCAAAGTGTCGCGGCGGCGCCGCCAGACGACGACCACGTTGCCGTCGGCCTAGACCTTCGACGCACGCCGACGCCCAACCTCTTGTGTCGCAAGTTCACGCGCGAGAGCTATGGCACGCCAAAGGCGCGAACGTGTTCCCGCCCTACCGGACGCACATCGGTGCCGCGGCCTTGAGCGTAGCGACCTCGCGACGAAGCGACTCAAGCTCCTTGCCTTGCTGCTGCAGCGTCGCCACGGCCATCGACAGGTAGCCATACAGGTCGACCATGTCGCGCTCGGGATCCACGGCCGGGCTGTTCGGGTCGTCGTCGATGATAAAGCCCAAGCGCGTCGGCGCTTGCGGACCCTGGGCGGTGTACTTGTAGGTCGCCAGCTTGATTGCCAGCAGCCTCGTCGCCAGTTCGCGGGCTTCGGTCGCTTCAACGTAGCGAATGTCGCGTTTGTACTTGGCCTTGCTGATGGGGCAACCCATGCCGCCGCCCTTGGGATCCTTGTCGGTGCAGAGCAGTAGCGCGTTGCAGCCGTCTTTGGGGTCGCACTGGCCACCCGCGATTTTGCACGGGTCGCCTGCGGCTTCGGTCGTGCATAGCGGCACGTCTTTCTTGGGCGTCCAGCCGCTGCAAACCGGTGCGCCGCAGGTCATGTACCACTTGAGCGTGGCGTTGCCGCCGCCGCAGGCGCCCTTGCCGGCGACGTTCTGGCCCGCGCCCGCCGCGCCGCAGTCGCTGCTGTAGGTCTGGCCGTTGCAGCCGCACACCGGTGCATAGATCGTCGTGCACACCTGCGGTTTGATCGCACACACGCCCTTGCCGTCGCACGTTCCGGTGGTCGGCGCCTTGCAGTATTCGTTTGCTGCGCAGCCGGTCTGTTGGGCGACGTCGCAACCGGTGGGGTCAGGCTTGCCGCAAGCGCCGCCCGCCTTGACGTTGGTGCCGCCGGCGGCCGCCTCGCACGGATTGCCGTACTCCTTGCCATCGCAGCCACAAACCGGGCCGAACTCCATGGTGCATACCTGGGGCTTGGCCGTGCACTTGCCGGGGCCTGTGCAAGTATTGGGCGACGCGGCTTTGCAGTATTCGCTGAATCCACAGGTGGGTGGGCCGCCAACGACGCATTCGCCGGCCGGCAGGGTGCCGCCGCACTTGCCCGCGCTGGCCACGCTGGTGCCCGCCGCCGCTGCGTTGCAAGGGTTTCCGTAGGTGTTGCCGTCGCAGCCGCAGACTTCCTTGAGCTCCTTGGTGCAGACCTGCGGCTTGGTTGTGCAGGTGCCGGCCGTGTTGCACTTACCCTCTGGGAACGCGCAGTAGCTTCCAGCCGGGCACGCAGCGTTGTTGGCACACGACGAGACCGTTCCGGTGTCGGCCGGCGGCTGGGTGGCATCGGTGGTCAAGATCGTATCAGCCGGCGCTGCTCCGGTGTCGCTGGCCGTGTCGGTGCCGCTGTCGCCCGGCGCCGCCCCCGAGTCCGCGGCAGTCCCAGTGTCTGCGGCAGTCCCAGTGTCCACGGCGGTTGTCGCGTCACCGGCCGTCGCGTCCTGGCTGCTGACGTTGCCGCCATCGGCTGCGCCGCTGTCCGCACCAGCGGCCGTGGGCGGAACGGCGGACTCGCAGCCACCAAGCGCGGCCACCGCCGCCGCGCCGATGACCGCTACCAAGGTCTTGCGAATCTGGAACATGTTCGACTCCCGTGGGCGCAAAGCGCCAGTGCCCGCCCGGCCGCTAGCATACAAAATGCGTGCCAACCGGCAAGAAACTAGAAACTCCGCACTTTCGAACAGTTGAACAATGGGGGGTAGGTGTTTTTGTAGCGAAAGTCGCCATGATGTTTTTTTGCACCTTCTTGGAGGGCGCGGTTGCCGCGGCTGGCCTGCCCGTGCGATCGTGTTGGCACTGCGCCCACCGGCGCCATCGCTCAACCATGTCCGTTCCTGGTTCCGTCGACCGCTTCTCTCTGGCACGACCCGCCGAGCCGATTCGCGCTCCCCGCGGAACTCAGCTGCAGTGCAAGGGCTGGGTCCAAGAGGCCGCTCTGCGCATGCTGCACAACAACCTCGACCCAGACGTCGCGGAGAACTGGCGCGATCTGGTCGTGTACGGTGGCATTGGCCGGGCCGCGCGCGACTGGCCCAGTTTTCACGCGATTGCGCGCACCCTGCGCGACCTCGGCGACGACGAGACTCTGTTGGTGCAATCGGGCAAACCCGTGGGCGTGCTGCGAACCCACGCCGACGCCCCGCGCGTGTTGCTCGCCAACAGCAACCTCGTGCCGCAATGGGCAAACTGGAAGCACTTTCGCGAGCTCGATGCCAAAGGCCTGGCCATGTTCGGCCAGATGACC